>DAORMO010000008.1:0-16475 GCA_035440585.1 Terricaulis sp. | reverse complement strand
GTGCCAGTGGCGTTGTCGAGCGCGCCGTTGCAGATGTTGTCGCCATTCACCGGCGCGCAGCGGCCAAGGTGATCCCAGTGCGCAGTGTAGATGATGTATTCATCGGGGCGCGTCGTGCCCGGCAAGATGCCGACGACATTGGCCGATTGCAGCGTCTCAAAGCTGGTTTCCAGCGTCACCGAGCCGGTGAGCCGGCCCATGCGCACTGGGCGAAAGCCCGGCTGCTGCGCGCGGGCGCGCAATTGATCGAAATTGAGCCCGGCGCGCGTGAACGTATCGCGCGCCACGCGCTCTTGGATCCAGCCTTCAAAGCCCGCGCGTGAGGCGCCGCGATCTTCACGCACCACGTCAAAGCGCGCGCCGCTGACGCGGCTGCCGATCACTTCCCAAGGATACGCCGCAGGCGCGGTCTGGTGGACGATGATGGCGCCAGCCGCGCCTTGGCGGGCGGCTTCTTCGTATTTGTAAGTCCAGCGGCCATAATAGGTCATCGCGCGACCGCCAAAGCCGCGATCATCGCCGGTGTCGAAATCGGGATCGTTGATCAGGATCACCGCGATTTTGCCGCGCATATCGACGCCGGCGTAATCGTTCCAATTCAGCTCAGGCGCGACGATGCCATAGCCGACAAACACAAGCTCGGCGTTCTCCACAGCCACGGTGGGATCGAGCCGCTTGGTCCATGCGGTGAAATCTTGCCCATACACATAGTCGCGCGCGCCATCGCGGCCAGCGATGGTGAGCACCGGCTCGTTGGTGAGCGTGGCGGCCACGAGCTCAGCGTTCTGGCGCCACGAGCCGTTCGCGCCCGGCTGCAAGCCGGCGGCGGCGAACGTGCGCTCAAGATATTCAACCGTGAGCCGTTCGCCTTCGCCGCCCGGGGCGCGGCCTTCAAATTCATCGGACGCCAAAATCCGCACGTGCTCAATCAGCGCCTCGGACGTCATCGGCCCATACTCGAACGCCGGCGCGGCGGGGATCACCCCGTCTTCCGCGCCATGGTCATGTCCGTGGCTGGCGCATGCTGCGAGCGCGAAAAGCGCCGCCGCTGCTGCAAATTGGAGCTTCATCGCATCCCCCTCATGATTCACTGGGGGCGTTTTAGGCCGATTGGGTGGAAGCTCAATCCTCAAGCCAAGGCGGAACCGGCAGATCCTTGCTGCGCAGGAAATCTGGATTGAACAGCTTGCCCATGTAGCGGTTGCCGTAATCGGCGAGGATCGTGACGATGGTTTTGCCCGGCCCAAGTTTTTTGCCGAGCTCAATCGCGCCCAGCACGTTGAGCGCGGAAGATCCGCCAAGGCTCAAACCCTCTTCCTGGATCAGCTTGTAAAGCACCGGCAGCCAATCGCGATCTTCCACACGGAAGGCTTCGTCCACGACGACGCCTTCAAGGTTTGCGGTGATGCGACCCTGGCCGATGCCCTCGGTGATCGAGGTTCCTTCGGCGCGCAATTCGCCGTGCTTGTAATAATTGAAGAGCGCCGCGCCGCCCGGATCGGCGATGCCGATCACCACGTCCTTGTTCTTGGCTTTGAGCCCTAAGCTCACGCCGCCCAGCGTGCCGCCCGAGCCGACAGCGCAAATGAAGCCATCGACCTTGCCTTGGGTCTGCTCCCAGATCTCGGGCGCGGTGGTGTCGATATGGCCTTGCCGGTTGGCGACGTTGTCGAACTGGTTGGCCCAGATCGCGCCATTGGGATCGGTTTGGGCTTTTTCCTCGGCGATGCGGCGGGCGACCTTGGGGTAGTGGTTGTCGCTGGCGGCGGGGGCGGCGTCGACCTCCACAAGCTCAGCGCCCAGCGCGCGCACGGCGTCTTTCTTCTCTTGGCTTTGGGTGCGCGGCATCACCACGATCACCTTATAGCCCTTGGCCGCGCCGATCAGCGCAAGGCCGATGCCGGTATTGCCGGCCGTGCCTTCGACGATGGTGCCGCCGAGCTTGAGCAAGCCCTTGGCCTCGGCGTCTTTGACGATGGCGAGCGCGGCGCGATCCTTCACCGATTGCCCCGGATTGAGAAACTCAGCCTTGCCCAAAATGGTGCAGCCGGTTTCTTCCGACGCGCGCTTGAGCTTGATCAGCGGCGTGTTGCCGATGGCGTCAAGAACGGAGGCGTAAGGCATGGATCGTACTCCCTGGGATCAGGCCGCCCGGATTTGGCCGGTTTTAGCCCTCGGTCCAAGCCCCAAACGGCACAGCTGGGCTAAACCTTGCCTTTAGCCGGCGGGCGCAGGCTATACTTGCACCCGAAGAGAGAGACATGGCGCTGGGATCTGAGGACAAAATGCCGCCTGCGGAAGCGGCCAAGGCGGCGGCCATGCCGAAGCTGATCAAGCCGTATTTCTACCTCTCAGGCTATTATGGCCTGCTGGCGGGCGTCATCATCCTGGTGCTGCTGCTGCAGCCGGGCCTGGTGCAATATATGCCGATCGGCGGCGCGGCGAGCTTTGGCGCAGTGGAGCCCGCGTTCGAACCGGTGCAGCGCGCTGTGCGCCCCACGGAATCGGCGCTGGTGGAAGGGGTGAAGCTGGCGCTTTCGATCGTGTCGGCGTTCCTCTTGATGCTGCCGGTGACATGGATCTGCATGGGCGCGCGCCGGCGCAAGGATGTGAGCCAAAGCTTCATCCAAACCATCCTGATCTTGCCGATGATCATCACCGGCGTCGTTCACATCGTGCACAATTCGCTGGCGCTCGCGTTTAGCCTCGCTGGCATCGTCGCGGGCGTGCGCTTCCGCCACACGCTGAAAGACAGCGCCGAGACGACCTACCTCTTCACCGCCATCGCCGTGGGCCTCGCCTGCGGCATCCATGCGGTGGAGGTGGCGGCGATCATTTCTATTTTCTTCAACTACACCGTGCTCGGCCTTTGGGCGACGGAGTTCGGCGCGGAGGCCACCTCCAAGCAAAGCTTCTCCCGCGAATGGATGGGCCGCGACGATGCCGCGCCCGAGCCGCCACGCAAAAAGAAAAAAGACGAGGAGGGAGATGATGATTAGAGCCCTCGCCGCCGCACTCGCACTCGCCGCCTGCGCCCAGCCGCAAGTAGGCGCAGCCGCGCCGGCCCCGCCCGGCTCTCTCTTCGCCGCCGCGCCCGAGCAGCAATGGCGTCTGCCGCAGCAGCTCTCGGAAATCTCCGGCCTTGCCGTCCATCCTGACGGGCGCGTGTTCACGCACGATGATGAAACCGGCGTGATCTATCAGATCGACGTCACGGAGGGCCGCCTCATCAAGAATTTCGCGCTCGGCGATCCGATCGAGCTTGGCGATTTTGAGGGCCTTTCGATCACGCCGGAGGGCGTGTTCTATCTCATCACCAGCCGCGGCCTCATCTATCGTTTTGAAGAGGGCGCCGACGGCGAACAGGTCGCGTTCGAGACGATCGACACCGGCATGCATCGGGTGTGCGAGATTGAAGGCCTTGCCTATTTCACGCCGGAAGAAAGCCTCATCCTTGCCTGCAAGCGGATGAATGCTCGCCCCATGCGCGACAGCGTGCGGCTCTATTCCTGGCGCCCCGATGCGCCGCAAAATCCGGCGCAAGAATGGCTCGCACTGCCGGCGGCCGATCTCGCCGCGCGCGCCGGCGTTGAGCAGTTTCGCCCCTCAAGCGTGGAGATCGATCCGGTGAGCGGGCGCATCCTGCTGCTTTCGGGCAATGACGGCGCCTTCGCCGAGCTTTCGCGCGAGGGCGAGGTTTTGGCCGCGCGGGCCCTGGGCGGGCATGCGCAAGCCGAGGGCGTCACCGTCGCGCCGGATGGGACGCTCATTATCTCGGACGAAGCGGCCGGTGGCCAAGCCATGCTCAGCCGCTATGCTCGCGCGCCATGATGATGCTGATCCGCACCGCCTTCGCCGCGCTCGCTGCGCTTGTCATCCTCGCAGCGCCGCAGCAGGCGCGCGCGCAATCAAGCTTTGAAGGCGTTGAGCGCATCGTCGCCATTGGCGATCTCGAAGGCGCGTACGAGAAGTACCTCGACATGCTGCGCACCGCCGGCCTCATCGATGCAGACGGCGATTGGATCGGCGGCCGCGCCCATCTGGTGCAATTGGGCGATATCCCCGATCGCGGCCCCCACAGCCGCGCCATCATAGATCATTTGCGCCGCATCAGCCCGCAAGCGCGCCGCGCCGGCGGGCGCGTGCATGCGCTGATCGGCAATCATGAAGCGATGAATGTCGAAGGCGATTTGCGCTACGTCCATCCGGGCGAATACGCCGCCTTCGCCACCGCCGCCTCGCCGCGCGCGCGCGAGCAATACATGCAACGCGCCATCCGCCATATCCGCGCCAATCCGCCGCCCGAAGGCGTGCCCGCTTTTGATGAAGCCTGGCGCGCGCAATGGGAGTCTGAGCATCCGCTCGGCTGGGTCGAGCATCGCCGCGCTTGGGCCCCAACGGGCGAATATGGCCGCTGGATCAGCAGCAACAACGCCGTGGTCCGCATCAACGACACGCTGTTCCTGCATGGCGGCCTGGGCCCCAGCTATGTGCGGCCCGACATTGCGCTGCTCAACCGCGCCGTCACCGGCGCGCTGCGCCTGCGCCCCGTGCCCGGCTATGAGGGCATTGTCGAAGATCAGGAGGGCCCGCTCTGGTATCGGGGCCTTGCCCGCAATGACGAGCCGGGCGAAACCGTCCATTTAGAAGCGCTGCTGTCGCGCCATGGCGTGGCCCGCATTGTGATCGGCCACACCAAGCTTGCGCCCATGATTGTACCGCGCTTTGGCGGGCGGGTGCTGGTGGCCGATATCGCCGTGCCGCGCGGCTATAGCGATCCGCACGCCTTCTTGCTGATTGAAGGGGCGCAGGCGTTCGCCGTGCATCGCGGCCAGCGCGTGCCGATCCAGGCGGGCGCCAGCGAAGCGCGCTGCGCCTATATGGGCGCCATCGCCGCGCTTGATCCCGAAGGCGCGCCCACCCATTCGCTGGCCGAAGCATGCGCCGCGCCAGCGCTCAGCACAGCAGAATAATCAGTTCATCCCGCCGCGGCAGCGATTGATCAATTGGCGCTCAACTTGCGCCGGGTCGCTGATGGTTTGGTAGAATTCCTCGATAAAGCGGCGCGCGCCAACGCGGCGGCTGTCAGAGAGCCGCGGCTCATTATCGATCAGCGCAAAAATCGCCTCGCGCCGCGCTTGGAAATGCGCGATCGCCTCCGGCAGCTGATCGTTGAAGCGGCAATAGCCGCGATAATAACGCTGGCGCACATTGCGCACCGGCAGCGATTCCGGCGGCAGCGCGTAAGGCGCATTCACAAAGCCCGAATAATCGAAATCATACGGCGCGGCGATCAGGTTTTCACGGGTCTCGTTACTGGAGGCCAGAAGCCGGCTGTTATGGCAGCAATCGCGGCCGCTGCGCGCTTCGATCATATCCCAATCGAGATTGCCGATCATGAATTGAAACAGCGCAAATTGCGTCGCCGCGCGCGGATTGAGCTGGGTGGAGCGCACCTCGCCGGTAGCGACATCAAGCGCGCGCCAGCGTTCATTGCGGCGCGCCAGATCATCAACATCTTCGATCAGGAAATTGAACTGCACCTCATCGCGGCGATCCCGATAGGTGATCGTTGCGGGGCGCACCGCATAGCTCCACGGCGTGATCTCATTGTACATGCGGTAGGCGAGGTATTCGAGCACGGTGAGCTGCTCAAACGCCGCCCCGTTGCGGCAGCGCGTGACAACCTTGATCCGGTTTTGCCCCTGAAACAGCGTACCGCGGGTGCCTTCATCGAAATCGACCCGCATCGGCGGGAAGCTGCAGAGCCCGCCCGTACGGCGCGAAACGCCGCGCGGCTCAAGCTGGATCTGCCAGCGCGTCTCGTGCCCGGTCACGCTCAGCGTGGCGGGCACGGGCTCGACGTTGCGGGCGGCGCGGCGCACCAGCGTATCCACCGGCCCTTCGATGAGGATTTGAATTTCCGAATGCTCGGCGAACAGCGGGTGCTGGGCGGCGGCGGGCGACATCGCGGCGACTGACAGCGCGGCGAACGCCAAAGCGAAGAGGAATTTTCTCGGCATCACGGCGCCCCCCTGCCGTTCAAGACATTTCTATGACGGAACATTACCCCCGGTTCAGGCGATCTGGAAGCCAATCGACACCAGGGTCAGCGGCAAAACCATGCCCGCCCCGATGCACATGGCGAACACGGCCAGCTTCTGCGCTTCGGTCCAGGCGGCGCGGGCGGCTTGTGCGACATGGGTCATCGGGGCTTCCTCCTCTGGAGGGCGGCGCGGCGCCGCTCTCCATGCGCTGAAGATGCAAAATCCCGGGCCGGGCCGCCGTTACCCCGGTCACACATCCGTGAGGTGGCGCTAGCCCCCTGTTTTAGCGTGACATTTATCCGCACGCCGGGCCCGGATGACGGGGCCTGCGGCTTACGCTAGCGTCCGCGCCCGCCAAGGGGGGCGAAGGGCGTGCGCAGTGTGACCGATCCAAGTGCGCCAGAGGCCTTCATCCGCGTTGCGGGCGTGCGCCACGCTTATCGCGGGGCTGCGGCCCCTGCGCTGGATGGCGTGAGCTTCGACATCGCCCAGGGCGCCTGCTTTGGCCTGCTTGGCCCCAATGGCGCAGGCAAGAGCACGCTGTTTGCGCTGCTGACGGGCGTGCGAAAATTGCAGAGCGGGGAGATCAGCGTCGGCGGCGTTTCCGCGCGCGCCGATCTGCCGGGCCTGCGCGCCCAAGGCGCAATCGCGCCGCAGGATTTGGCGTTTTACCCAGACCTCACCGGCCGCGAGAATCTCGATTTCTTCGCCGGCGCCTATCGGCTTGACCGCGCAGCGTGGCGGCAAGCCATGGCGCGCGCTGTGGAAACGTGCCAGCTCAGCGAGGTGCTCGACCGCCGCGTCGAAACCTATTCGGGCGGTCTCAAGCGCCGGCTCAATCTCGCCATCGCGCTGCTGAACGAGCCGCGCGTGCTTTATTTGGATGAGCCCACCGTGGGCATCGATGCGCGCTCGCGCCGGCTGATCGTGGATGCGATCGCGGCGCTGAAGGCCCAAGGCGTCACCATCATCTACACCTCCCATTACATGGAAGAGGTCGAAGCGCTGTGCGATGGCGCGGCGATCATCGATCGCGGGCGCGTGATGGCCCAAGGCTCGATCACGGACATCGTGCGCGCCCATGGCGGCGGCGCGCTTGAGCTCAGCTTCACAGCGCCTGCAAGCGATGGCTTGCGCGCCGGCCTTGCCCCGCTGGGCGCGGTCTGGCGCGATGGGCAAGCCGCCGCGATCCCCGGCGCTGGTAGCGCAACGATCGCGCGCGCTGTGGAAGCCGTGACGCAAAGCGGGGCTGAGATCGCGCACATGAATTTCGGCCAAGCGCGGCTTGAGGCGGCGTATCTCAGCGTGCTCGGCCAAAGCGGGGATGAGGCATGACGCGTTCGGCCACCCTCGCCGCCATCGTCAAGGAATTGCGCCTGATCGGGCGTGATCCGCATGGGCTCGCGCTTTTGTTCGTGCTGCCGCTGGTGTTCATTCTGATCATGTCGCTGGCGATGCGCGATCTTTACGCCGATCGCGCTGGCGCGGGCGTTGGCGTTCTGGTGATCGATCAAAGCGGCGGCGCGCAGGCTGAGGCGCTCTATCAGCGGCTCGCCGCCAATCAGGGCTTTGCCCTGACGCGCCTTGCCGAAGCCGCCGATGCGCGTGCGGCCTTACGCGCGGGCGATTACGCCTTCGCGGTGGAGCTGCCGGCAGATTTTGAAACCCGCATCGGCGAAGCCGCTTCGCTTGCCTCGCAAAGCGCGTTGGTGCGCGTGACGGTGGCGGCCGATACCAGCCGGCAGCTTGAACTGATCTTCAACGCCGCGCTGCGCGAAGCGCTGCAACGGCAGCGCGCGGAGATTATGCTCGCGCGCATGGGCGTCACCTCATTGGCGGCGGAGGATGAAGCCTCAAGCCGCCGGGTTGAGACTGTGTACGCGTATGAAGGCGCGCGCGCGGCGGCGCCCAGCGCCGTGCAGCAGAACGTGCCGGCTTGGCTGGTGTTCGCACTCTTCTTTGTGGCCGTTCCGTTCTCGAACGCTTTTATCAAGGAGCGCCAGGACGGCGCGCTGGCGCGGCTGCGCAGCACAAATATGGGCGCAGGCGCGCAATTTGCCGGCAAGCTTGCGCCCTATTTCGCCATCAACCAGATCCAGGTTTTGCTCATGCTGCTGGCGGGGGCGTTTCTTGTGCCGCTGCTCGGCGGGGAAGCGCTGGCGCTGAACGGGGCGCCTCTGGGCTTTATCCTGCTATCAGCCGCGCTTTCGATCGCGGCGCTGGGCATGGCGATGCTGATCGCGGTGATCGCGCGCACCAGCGAGCAGGCCACGCTCACAGCCGGGGTCGGCAATATCGTGCTGGCCGCCATTGGCGGGGTGATGGTGCCGAAATTCGTGATGCCCGAGGCGATGCAGACGCTGGCGGGCTTTTCGCCCATGGCCTGGGGCGTCGACGGGATTCTGGAATTGCTGCTGCGCGGCGGCGGCGTTCTGGACATTCAAATGGAATTGCTAAAATTAACCGGCTTTGGCTTGGCGGCGCTGGCGCTTGCTTGGGCGCTTTACCGGCCGCAGGAGTAATCATGCCCGCACCCGACACCGCCACCCTGATCGCGGAACTCAAGCAGGTGATCATCACCGAGTGCGATAAGGACGTGACGCCCGATGAAATCGATCAGACCGACCGGCTGATCGGCGGAGCGCTGGAGCTTGATTCGCTTGATGCGCTGCAGCTCAGCCTTGCGGTGAAGGAGCGTTACGGCGTGCGCATCGAAGGCGGGCCCGATGGGCGCGCGGCGTTCGAGACGCTGGAGACGCTGGCGAAATTCATTCAAGAGCGGGCCGCATGAAGCGCAGCGCCTTTTTAGGCGCGGGCGTTCACACCGCGCTCGGCGCGGGGCTTGCGCAAAACATTGAGGCGTTGTTCGCCGCCCCGCCCAAAGCGCGCGAAGCTGCGTTGCAGGTCGGCGCTGAAGAGGTGCGCGTGCCGGCGCTGCTCTTGGCGGAGCGCCCGCTTGATGACATCGAAGCGCGCTTCTGGCGTGCGGCTGAAGCCGTGGTTGGCCAAGCCATCGCCGCCGCTGGGCTTACGCAAGACGAGGTGCGGCAAGCCGCCTTCCTGATCGGCACCTCATCGCTCGACATCGCCGTCAGCGAGGCGATCTATCAGCGCGAGCTCAACGAAGGCGCGGACGCTCATCCGCTCACAAGCAATTCCACCATGGGGCGCCTCGCCCAGCGCTTGCGCCAAGCGCACGGCATCGCCGGCCCCGAATACACGATCTGCACCGCCTGCACCGCCAGCGCCAATGCGCTGCTTTATGCCGATCAGCTCGTGCAAAGCGGGCGCGTGCAGCACGCCATCGTAGTGGGTGTTGAGATCTTCAATCAGATCACCGCACTTGGCTTTCATGGGCTGGAGCTCTTGGCCAAGGACGGCATGAAGCCGTTCGACAGCGCGCGCGGCGGGCTTACGCTCGGCGAAAGCTGCGCGGCTTTGGTGATTGGGCAAACGCGCGCCGATGGCTTTCATCTGCGCGGCGGCGCCAATCTCTGCGACATTCACGGCATTTCCGCCGCAAATCCGGACGGCTCCACCGTGGCCGACGTGATCCGGCTTGCGCTCGCCGATGCGCAGCTGACGCCCGATCAAATCAATGGCGTGAAAGCCCACGGCACAGCCAGCTTGATGAACGATGAAGCCGAAGCGGCCGGCATGGCGCTGGTGTTTGAAACCGCCCCGCCGATCTGCGCGTTAAAGCCCTTCATCGGCCACACCTTTGGCGCGTGCGGGGTCACTGAACTCATTCTCTTCTGCGGCATGATCGAGCGCGGCTTTTTTCCCGCCACGCCGGGCGTCTGCGCAGAGCCGAGCGACCTTGGCGTGCGGCTTGAGCAAAAGCCGCTGCCCATCGCACCCGGCGTGTTTCAGCTCAATTTCTTCGGCTTCGGCGGCAACAACACCTCGCTGGTGATCGCCAATGGCTGATGTGATCATCCGCTCCTTTGGCGATTATTATGCGCCGGTGGAGGGCGAGGCGCTGCCGGACGTGCGCGCGCTCGCCAAGGAAACGCTCGGCAAGCAGGTGCGCCGCGTGGGGCGTTTTATTCTGCTGGGGCTTGTGGGCGCCGCGCGCTGTGTGGGCGCACACGCCCCGCCCGCGCACACCGCGATCTATCTCAGCTCCCGGCGCGGGGATCTCGAAACCAATGTCGAGGTGATGGAAGATTTGTTCGCGCGCGGGCTCGCACCCAAGCCGCTTTCCTTCATCAACACGGTGTCCAACGCCTCCTGCTATTATGTGGCGCGGCATTTCGGGCTGCACGGGCGCTCACTGTTTGTGAGCGGGGTGTGCTTTTCGTTTGAGGCCGCGCTGCAAGCGGCGCTGCTGGATTTCGAGGCGGGGCAAGTGCGCTCGGCGCTGGTGGGCGGACTCGACACGCTGATCGAGCCGCTGGCGATTGAGCGGCGGAGGCTTGGGCTCGCCGCCGAGGCGCCGGTGGCGGAGGCCAGCCATTGGCTCTGGCTGGAAACCGGCCAAGCGCAGCCGGGCGACCTGGTGCTGGAGGCCAGCGAAGCCTTCCCCGATCGCGCCGCCCTAATCGCTTGGCTTCAAGCGCGCGGAACCGAAAAAACCACGCTGGCGCAGGGGCAATATCTGGACGACGCGGCCTTCGCTGCGATCGCGGCGCAGGCGAATCTGCCCCGATCGTTCCGCTACCGTGATGGGCGCGCCTATTATGATGGCCAGGCGGGCGCGGCTTTAAGCGCCTTTGCAGCCTCCGATCTCGACGGCGCGGCGCTGACGCATATAAATGCTGATCCGGATGGGCGATACGCGGCCTTCGTGGCGCGCAAGGTTTAAACGGGCCGGGGGGCTCAGGTGTCGAAAGTCATCACCAATTACATGACCGCGCAAACTGAGGGCGATTTCGTCGTCCTGCTCACGGGCATGCGCATCAATAAGTTTTGGAAGGTGTGGAAGTGGCTTCCAGTGTTCATCGCCATGCCGCGCATGAACCATGAGCTGATGAAGCACCCTGAGCTTGGCCTCTTGCACTATCGCAATCATGTCGGCTTCCGCGAGATGATGGTGGTGCAATATTGGGAGAGCTGGGACAAACTGCACGCCTGGGCGACAGACCCAACCCGCCGCCACCTGCCCGCCTGGCTTAAGCTTAACAAGGATGTCGGGCTTAACGGCGATGTCGGCACCTGGCACGAAACTTACATCGTGAAAGAGCGCGCGCAGTTTGAGTGCTTGTACGTGAACATGCCCCCGCATGGGCTCGGCAAAGCCATGGGCGTGGCTGAGGCGCGCGGCGCAAAGCGCACCGCCAAAGGGCGCTTAGGCCAGAAAGAAAGCGCGATCCCGACGCCGCCGCCGGTGAAAGAGCCGGCTAAAGTCCGCGAAGCAGAGCCCACATTTCTTGCTCGCGATCCGCAACGTGATTGAGCTGCGCATCAAGCGCTTTCACATCCATCTTCGCGCGGCCGCGGCACATCTTGGTGGCGTTGAGCGCAAAGCGCCGCCACTCATCGCCCGCATCGGTGAACGCCTTTGAGGCTTCGAGCAGGCGATCATTGTTGAGCAGCTTGCCCGCCTCCTGCAGGAACGAGGCGTAAAGGAAGCGGAAGCCCGCCCCGCCGGTGCCGATCTCTTCCTGCATGCGCACGATATGGCCAAGATAAAGCGGCAAGGTTTTCTCCGCATCGGCGCTTTGCGACACCTTGACAATGTTGCGCCCCAGAAAGCGGATGCCACGAATGCCGGCGATCGGCACCGGCCCATTCATGGTTTTATAATTCCAGCGGATCGCGCTTTTGATCACGCGCTCATAATCGATGCTGCTGGGCAATTCGGTGGGGTAATACATATGGCCTTTGGCGGCCATGTCGCCCTTGGCGAAGCGCGCGCGCGTGAGCGCGGGGCCATCGCAGCGCGTGGTTTCCTCAAACACCGGATCACTGATGAGATAATCCTCACCGTCGCGGCCATAGACGACGATATTGTGCGAGTTGAAATGGAAGCGCATTTCCTCCGGGAAATACGGCAGCCAATAGATGCAGGTTTGCAAACCCACCGGCCGGCCCGCGCGCACTTCTTCGTCCAACGCCGCAGCGCCAGCGCGCGGATCAGAAAATCGCCGGCGCGCCCATTTCATGCCGAGTCGCTTTTCAACGCCGCGAATGATCGAGCCTGGAAACATCCGATACGCAATCACCGGCATGCCGGCCATTTTGATCATCGGCATGTAGGCGAAGGTGAGCGAAGCGGAGATGCCGAACGCCATCGCCTCGCTCATCGGCAAGCCGTGATGGGTGAGCAGGTTCGACACCACGCCGCTTTCGCAATGGGCCGATTGGCGATGCTGGAATGGCGCGGCGGCGTCAAACATTGTCAGGCAACCCAAGCAATTCTTCTGTGGTGATGCCCATCACAAACGCATAGCGTTCGTGCAGATCAGCGCTGAGCTTGGGAAACACGTCCGGCTTCAAATGCCGCTCAACGCGCCATTTCCAGATGCCGGTTGTGGCCGAAAGCGTCGCCAGATCCATGCGCCGGGCGTACATGTGATATTCAAGCGTGGAGGCTTTGCCCGCCTTGGCGCGCGCCAGCGCTTCCTCGGCTTGGCGTTTCAGCTCATCCACCGCCGCGAGCGTGACGTAGTTTTCGACCTCCCAGCCGGTCGATTGCACGCCGCCATACTCGCCCTTTTCATCGACGGCGTAGAGCAGCTTGCGGATGCCGGCGTGGATCTGGCTGGGATCTTGGGGGACTTCGTCCTTCTTCATGTCACACCGCCCTCATGGTCAAACTGCGGTGACCTGGAAGAAGCAGCCCGAGAAGCGCCCGCTTTCCGGCACCCAGCAGAGCACCCGCTCCCCGCGCTTCAAATTGCCCGAACGCACCAGCTCATCGAGCATGATGTAGATGGACGCTGCGCCCGTATTGCCGCGCGTGGTGAGGTTGGTGAACCAACGCTCAAGCGGGATGTCAAAGCCGACATTCTGGATCGCCTGATGCAGCCGCGGGCGGAAGAATTCCGAAGAATAATGCGGCAAAAACCAGCTGATCGCCTCGGGCTTTAGGTTGTGCTTTTCGATGCAATATTTGAGCGGCCGCTCAGCCGCATAGTGCATCACGTTATCATTGAGCAGGCGCACGTCCTGCTTAACCGCCATCACCGAATTGCGCGCGCGCTCATCGCCGTCAAACCGCGCCCAGCCGGTGACGGAGCCATCCTCATTCTTCACTGCGCCCGCATACATGCAGGTTTCCATTTCGCCCGCATAAGATTGGATCTCGATCCAATCGAGGCGGAGATTGAGCGCCCCCTCGCGCGGCGCGCTTTCCAGCAGCATCGCGCCCGCGCCGTCCGACAGCATCCAGCGCAGAAAATCCTTCTCGAACGCCAGCTCCGGCTGGGTTTCAAGTTCGGTGACTTTGGCCTCCACCTCGGCGCTGTAATTTTTCGCGCCAAATACGGCCGATGATAATTCAGAGCCCGTCGAAATCGCGCGCGCGTGCATGCCGGACGCAACCGAAAAATAGGCGTACTTCAGCGCCGCCGCGCCGGAAATGCAGACGCCGCTGGTGGAAACCACCTCAAGCCCCGGCGAGCCCAATTCGCCATGCACCATCACGCCATGGCCCGGCACGATCTGATCGGGGATCGAGGTGCCGCTTGCGAGAACGCCCACATCGCTCAAATCAGCGTCAAGCCGGCGAACAGCTTCGGCCGCAAGCGAAGCGTTTGAATGCGTGGGCGCCAGCGTCTCGGGATCGATCGCGTAATGGCGCGTCTTGATGCCGTTGGAGCGCAGCACCGTACGCCGCGCGCGCGAAGGCCGCGCCCCCGGCTGGCCCAGGATGCGCTCCATATTGTCGTTATCGACCGGCGCATTCGGCAAGAACGAGGCGGTCTTTGTGATGTAAACCGACTGCGTCATACCTTGCCTTGCTCCACCAAATGCATCGACTCCCCCGAAGGCGCCGCGAAGTATTCACGCTGGCGGGCGATGCCCTTGCGCGTGAGCGGCTTCAAAATCGCCTTGATGATGGCCAGAAGCGGCACCACCGTCACGATCACCAGGAATAAGAACACCACGTAAAGGCACACAAGCAGGTTGCGCAGCAGATTGCCCGGTTTGCCTGCAGAACGGATCAGCGCACCCCACAAACGGAAGCTGCGTTTGATGGCCTTTTCCGATTCAATCAAGCTCTCGCGCACATGCACCGCGCCAAGGCCTTCAAACATCGGCGATGTATCGCTGCGGTCCCGCGTCGGCAATTGCGCAGCGATGGCGCGGCCAAAGCGGGCGCTTGCATCGATGTCCGCGCGCGAAACACCTGCCGCCGGCACCAAGCCGCCGAAATACGGGCCCTTGTCACCGGTCAGCAACCAGGCAGGTTGCGAGTAGAAGGTGAAGGCTGAATGGGTGCTGTCGGTGAGCACCACATTATCGATGATGCGTCCGCCAAGGCCCGTGACAATTTCCTTCACCCGCTCCTGGGCCATCAGCCACATATTGCGGCAACCGCACAGCGTAATGACCGGGCGATCCTTAAACAGCGCCTTCGCGCCCTCCGATTTCAAAAACGCCTGCACCGGCAGCGAGGGCTGGAGAAACCAGACCTGATACGCGAGCACGATCAGATCGTAATCCTTGCCCGCATCGATCGGCGCCTCCACCGGCGCGACATCTTCATAGATCGTTTCGGGGAAGGTGTTGAAGAAGCGCAGCGCCGGCCAGGGAAACGGATAAGACGAAGGCGGAGCCATCTCGACCACGTCGAGTTCGATATCCGTGTGCCCCTCCAGCGGCGCCAGCGCCGCGTGGACGATGTCGCGCAACTGGCCCGTCTGCGAAAAATAGACCGCCAGAACCCGTTTCATACCCAATTAACCCAATCCCACTTGCGGCGGACTGAACACGCAATCGCAGCATCGGGCAAGCCAAGCCCGCGCATTTGCAGGCTATTGCGGCGTTCGCGCCGCAGCGCCAGCGCCTTAGGCGAGCAGCAGCTGCCCCGAAGCGAGCGCTTCTTCGCCGACGCTGACGGTAAAGCGCACGCCTTTGCTTTGCGGCGGGCTGAACGCAACGGTGAAAGCTTCGCCCTGCGCGAGCGGGCGGGTGAATTTCATGCGCTTGACCCCGCGCGCCTCAAGGCCGGTTTGCGCCGCCAGCGCTGCGACGATGCGATCGAGGATCACCACGCCCGGCACGATCGGATGGCCGGGAAAATGCCCCGGCAAAGCGGGATGATCGGCGGGAATGACGTGTTGCGTCGGCATGCCCGCTCCCTTATGGGCCGCCCAAGCTGCTGACAACAGGACAAGCGATGCTGGACCGCGACGCCATTGCGCGCCTCATTCCCCATGCAGGCGCCATGTGCCTGCTGGCCAGGGTGATCACGCATGACGCAACGTCAATCACCTGCGAAGCCGATAGCCACCGCGACAGCGAAAACCCGCTGCGCAACGCCGCCGGCCTGCCCGTCAGCGCCGGCATCGAATACGCCGCCCAAGCCATCGCCCTCCACGCCGCGTTGCGCAAAGCGGGCGGGCCGGCCGGCCGGGGGTTTTTGGCCGTGCTCAGCGATGTACGCTGGAACCGTGAGCGCCTGGATGACCTGCCCGCGCCCCTACTTATCCAAGCCGACCTGCTCGCCGACACCGGCGGCGGCCTTCAATACCGCTTTTCGGTGGGCGTGGCGGGCGAATCGCCAGCGATCGAGGGCGTGCAGGTGGTGGCGCGAGCCCCTGCCTAGTCATTCAGGCGTAGGCTGGCGGAGACGCAGGGATTCGAACCCTGGATACTCGGTTAAAGTATGCTCCCTTAGCAAGGGAGTGCCTTCAGCCACTCGGCCACGTCTCCGGCGCGGGGGGCACGCTTAGCTTTCACGCCCCACTCCCGCAAGCATGGATTTTAGCCCGGCGCAGGCCCGGGCTTGGTAAATTGGCGCCGGCTTTGCGCGAACCGCCCCCGACGACTTAGTGCGAGGGGCGAAAAACCGATGAGCCAAGCCGCTTTGCAGCGCGCCGGCGCCGATATGGCGCACACCGAGGGGGTCGAGCAGAGCCCCGAGGCGCGTGAAGCCCAGCGCATCGCCGAGGGCGCGGCCGCGTTTTGCCTGTTTGGCCTGCGCATCGCCCTTGATGAAGCCGCCTGGCGCATGCCCGCGCCTGAGGCCGCAGATCCTGAGTGGGAGCTTGCTGGCGCCGCCAGCTGGACGCCCTCGGAAGTTAATCCGCCCCCCGCCAATGACGCCACGCGCACTTTCGCGCCCCTTGAGCGGCGCGGCCTGCACCTGCCCGCCACAATGCCCAGCCGCTTCATGCGCGGCGTCGATTGGCTGCTGATTATCGCGGGGGCCGAATACGCCGCGCGCTGGGGCGCAGGCTCGAGCCTGCTTGGCCTCAGCCTCGGCGGCGCGTTTGCGTTCGTGCTGGCGGCGCTGGCGCTGAAGGCCGGGCTTTG
>DAORMO010000007.1:16387-33323 GCA_035440585.1 Terricaulis sp. | reverse complement strand
CAGCTGATCCCGCGCACCGATCGCAGCGTTGTGGGCGGCGGCGCTTGGCTTGAGCAGGTGCGCGCGCTGGCCGCCGATCAAGCCGCAGCGCGCGCGTATCTAATCGAAACCTCGATGCTGGATATGGCTGAGCGCCCGTAAGCGCCCAGCCATCCGCTGCTTAATCCACCGGCGCTTTGAAGATTTCGCCGTATTTCGCCTCGAAACTCTCGGTTTCGAGGAAGCGGGCCTCCAGCGCGCGCAGCGTCGGGTAATCCATCAGCGCCATGATATCGTCGATGCCGACGAGCAGATCGGGCCGATCGGCCGTGCCGCCGGCGGCGACGGTTTCCTTCAGGATCGAGAGCGCGTTCTGCATTGCCATGATCGCGGCGGCCGGCAGCATGCGCGGCAGCGTCACGCGCTTAACGCCAATTTCCTTGAGGCGCGCGAAGGGGATGAGCGGGGTTGTGGGGCGTGAGCGGATGCCAAAGCCCATATTCACCGAAACCGGCACGGGCACGGACTCAACCAAGCGCTTGATGTCTTCCTCAGAGTGGATCGCGTCCGCGAAAATCAGATCGGCGCCCGCAGCGGCATAGACGCGCGCGCGGCGGATGGCGCCTTCGATGCCTTCGATGGCGATGGCGTCGGTGCGGGCGAGGACGACAAAATCATCGTCGCGCCGCGCATTGCAGGCAGCCTCGATCTTGTTGGCCATCTCGGCCACGTCGATCACGTCCTTGCCCTTCATGTGGCCGCAGCGCTTCGGGCTCACCTGATCTTCGATATTGACGCCGACAACGCCCGCTTCCTCGAAATAACGCACCGTATGATGCACCGAGACGGGGTTGCCGTAGCCGGTGTCGGCATCGGCCATCAGCGGGATCGAGAGGCTGCGGGCGATGTGATAGCAGGCGTTCACATTGTCGCTCATGCCCATGACGCCGGCGTCGGGCTGGCCGAACAGGGTGTTGGAAAGCCCCGCGCCTGTGGTGCAGGCGGTTTTGAAGCCGGCGCGCTCCACCAGGCGGGCGCTATAGCCGTCATAGACCCCGGGCGAGATCACCAAATCATCCCCGGCCAGCAATTCGCGCATGCGCGCGGCCTTGGTTTTTTGCGGGGCTTTAGCGGTGTCTTGGGGGTTGCTCACGGAATGGCCTTCTCATCTCAACTGTTGTCATGTTAATATGACAACAGTTATGCTAAGTCCAGCCTCGGCGTGCGTCGAGTGGGAGTGAAAACAAGCCGTGACAGCGCCTATCGAGCCCGCCCCCTTGCGCGCGATTCCGCCTTTGGCGGGGGCTGAGGGCGAGGTGCGCTTTGTTGATCTTGCGGCGTTGGATGCGCAAGGCTTGGCGCGGTTTGAAACGCTGCCCTATTGCCTGCGAGTCGTTCTGGAAAACGCCGTGCGCAATCGCGCGCAATTGATGCTCTCAGATGAGGAGATCGCGCGCGTTGGGCTTTGGGCGCCGGGCGTGGAGCCGTTTAGCATTCCGCTATTGGTCTCGCGCGTGATCTTGCCTGACTCCAGTGGCGCACCGGCGTTGATCGATCTTGCCGCGCTGCGCAGTTCGCTCGCGCGCGCAGGCGTAGCGCCTGAGCAGGTGGAGCCGCGCATTCCGGTTGATCTTGTGGTCGATCACTCCCTGATCGTGGAAGAGGCCGGCCATCCGGGAGCGGCGTTGCGCAATTCCGCGCTCGAATATGAGCGCAACGGCGAGCGCTATAGTTTGCTGAAATGGGCGCAATCGGCGTTTTCGAGCTTGCGCGTGGCGCCGCCGGGCATCGGCATTGTGCATCAAGTGCATATCGAGCGCCTGGCGCGCGTGATCGATACTGAGGCGCGCGCCGGCTATCGGCTCGCGTTCCCGGAATTTGTGCTCGGCGGCGATTCACATACGCCCATGGTGGGTGCGCTGGGCGTGTTCGGCTGGGGCGTAGGCGGCATCGAGGCGGAAGCGGCGATGCTGGGCCAGCCTTACATGGTGCGCGTGGACCGCGTTGTTGGCGTTAAGCTCATCGGCCGTTTGCCGGCGGGCGCGACAGCGACAGATCTTGTGCTGACGGTCACTGAAAAGCTGCGGCACGTCGGCGTTGTGGGCCAATTCGTGGAGTTTTTCGGCGAGGGCGCGCGCGCGCTCAGCGTCACCGATCGCGCCACGCTGGCGAACATGGCGCCCGAATATGGCGCAACCATCGGCTATTTCCCGATCGATGATGCGACAATCGCCTATCTGCGCCAAACCGGGCGGGAGGACACGCATATCGCCTTGATCGAAGCCTATGCGCGCGCTGCGGGCTTCTTCCGCGCGGCGGATGCGCCCGATCCGGCCTATAGCGAATATGTCGAGATTGATGTGAGCGCGGTGAGCGCCAGCGTGGCCGGCCCGCGCCGCCCGCAGGATCGGCTGCCGCTGCAGGCGGTGAAGCATGGCTTTGAAGCGCTGCTCGCCAAGTCGGCGCAGGATGGCGGCTTTGGCGCGAGCGAAAGCAGTGGCGTGCGCGCGCGCTTCGGGGAAGAGGATATCACGCTGCGTGATGGCGCCATCGCGATCGCTGCGATTACCTCGTGCACGAACACCTCCAATCCGAATGTCATGCTCGGCGCGGGCCTGATCGCGCAGCGCGCCGTGGCGCGCGGGTTGACAACGAGGCCTTGGGTCAAAACCTCGCTCGCGCCTGGCTCGCGGGTAGTGACGCGCTATCTTGAGCGCGCAGGCTTGCTTGCGCCGCTTGAAGCGCTTGGCTTCCACGTTGTCGGCTATGGCTGCACCACGTGCAGCGGCAAGTCCGGCCCGCTGGCGCCGGAAATGGCGCGCGCGATTGAGGAAAGCGGGCTCGTGACGGCTTCGGTGCTTTCCGGCAATCGCAATTTCGATGGCCGCATCCATCGCTTGATCCGGGCCAATTACATCATGTCGCCCATGCTTGTGGTGGCGTACGCGCTGGCGGGCCGCGTTGATATTGATCTCACCACAGAGCCGCTGGGCGTTGGCGAAGACGGCGCGCCGATTTATCTGGCCGATCTCTGGCCGAGCCAGGCCGATATCCAAGCACTTGCGCTATCGCCGGATGAATCGGCGCTTTACCGCAAAAATTACGCCGACATGTTCAAAGGCGATGCGCTTTGGCGTGATCTTGAGGCGCAGGATGGCGCGTTGTTCGGCTGGGCCGATCAATCCACCTACATCCTCGAGCCGCCATTCTACGATCTTGCGCAAATGCTGCCTGAAGATCTCAGCGGCGCGCGCGTGCTTGGCCTTTACGATGATTTCCTCACCACCGATCACATCTCGCCCGCTGGCGAAATTCCGAAGGAGAGCGAGGCGGGGCGCTATCTCAGCGAACGGGGCGTGCCGCAGCGCAGTTTCAACGCCTACACGCAACGGCGCGGAAATCATGAGGTGATGGCGCGCGGTGCGTTCGCCAATCCGCGCATTCGCAACCTGTTGGCGCCCGATCATATCGGCGGCGTCACCCGGCACGCCTCGGGCGAGGAGATGAGCATGTTTGCCGCAGCCGCGCGCTATCGCGGTGAGGATACGCCGCTCATCGTGCTGGCGGGCAAGGGCTATGGCATGGGCTCAAGCCGCGATTGGGCGGCCAAAGGCACGGCGCTGCTCGGCGTGCGCGCGGTGATCGCCGAAGATTATGAGCGCATCCATCGCTCCAACCTCGTCGCGCTTGGCGTGGCGCCGCTGCAATTTCTAGAGGGCGAGAGCTGGCGCGGGCTTGGCCTTAGCGGCGAAGAAGAATTTGAGCTCATCGGCCTCAAACAAGCCTGCGCGGATGGCGGGCTTGTGCGCGTGCGGGCGCGCGGCGCCGATGGCGTACTGAAAGAGTTCAGCGTGAAAGCCGCGCTCGACTCCGCGGCGGAGCGCGCGTGCCTAGCCGCCGGCGGGATGTTCGCAACCATCAAGCAAGCGTTCTTGAACGCGGCTTAAGGGGATAAAAGTGAAGCTTGATCTGTTTCTCAAAAATGGCCTGCTTGTGCACCCTGATCAGGGCGTCGCGCCCGGTTCGATCGGGATCAAGGACGGCAAGATCGCTGTGCTGTGCGCGCAGGGCGAGCGGTTTGACGCGGCAGAGGAGATCGATTGCGGCGGGCGCTGGATCATGCCGGGTGTGATCGATCCGCACGTGCATTTTGGCTTTGGCAGCCCGGAAACGGATTTTTTTACTGAATCGCGTTCAGCCGCGCTAGGCGGCGCGACATTCGTGATCTCATTCTACCGCACCAAGGATTTCCGCGATGGGTTTGATGCGCAGCGCGAGAAAGCGGAAAGCCAATCGCTGATCGATTTTGGCTTCCACCTTGGCCTCACCAGCGATCTGCATGTGCAGACGCTGGCCGAGTGCTACCAGCGCTTTGGCGTCAGCTCCTACAAAATGTACCTGATGTACAAAGGCGCGGCAGGCCTCTCCAAAGGCTTTACCGAGATCGATGATGGTCTGCTCTATGCCGCCATGCGCGAAACCGCGAAGCTGCCGGGCGCTGTGCTGGGCGTGCATTGCGAAAACGTCGAGGTGATCCCGTATCTGCGTGAGCCGCTGCGCGCCGAAGGGCGCAGCGATCTTGGCGCGTGGGATGATCAGAGCCCGGATTTCCTCGAAGCGGAAAACGTGCACCGCACCTGCTATTTTGCCGCAAAAGCCAATTGCCCGGTGAACATCGTGCACCTCTCCAGCCGCGAGGCGCTGGATGAGGTGCGCCGCCATCGCAGCTATCGCAAGGCGCAGATCTCCGTTGAAACCGGGCCGCACTATCTGCACCTGACGCGCGATGCGGCGAGCGGCGTGCTCGCCAAGGTGAACCCGCCGCTGCGCAGCCAAAGCGATGTGGATGCGATGTGGGAAGGCGTTCTCGATGGCGCGGTGACGACAATCGGCTCCGATCACGTCCCGCGCAAACGCGCGACGAAGCAGGAGATCTGGAGCTCCACCAACGGCTTTCCAGGCGTGGGCATGATCCTGCCGATCATGATCCATGCTGGCTATCATGAGCGCGGCGTGCCGATTGAGCGGCTCTCTGCGGTGATGAGCAAGAATGCGGCGAAGGCGTACAACGTGCCAAGCAAGGGCGCGCTGTTGGTGGGCCAGGATGCGGATATCGCCGTCGTCGATCCCGATCTTGAAAAGACTGTCGATGCCGCAACGCTTGGCTCATTCGCCGATTACTCGCCCTGGGAAGGGCAAACCATTCGCGGCTGGCCCGTGATGACGATCGCGCGCGGGCGCATCGTGGCGAAGGATGGAGAGATTGTGAGCGCCGCCGCCGAAGGAGCGGGCGGGCGCTATTTGGCGCGGCTGCCGGCTTAAAGAAGGAAACAGCGATGACGCGAATTTGGGACAAATTCCTGACTGAACAGGATAAGGCGGTTTACGCCAAAGCCGGCTATGGCAAGCGCGGCGGCTTCGGCACGCGGCCGGCGCTGTTCATCATCGATGTGCAGTATAATTTCTGCGGCGATGAGCCGGGGCAGCCGATCCTTGAAGGGATCGATCAGTACCGCACCTATTGTGGTGAAGCCGGCTGGAAGGCCGTGCCGCATATTGAGCGGCTGATGCTGCTTGCGCGCGAGAAGAACATTCCGATCTTCTACACGCAAAGCGAACGCCGCCCTGATCTGATCGATAGCGGCGTGCAGGTTGGCAAAAACCATCGCGGCGGCGAGAAAACCGTGCTCGCCGGCACGCACGCGACGCAAACCGTCGCGCCGCTCGCCCCGCGCCCGGAAGACATGCTGATCGGCAAGCGCAAGCCCTCTGCCTTCTTCGGCACGCTGTTCATGAGCCACCTCAATTTTCTTGATGTGGACACGCTGATCATGACGGGCTGCACCAGCTCTGGCTGCCTGCGCGCCTCCAGCGTGGATGCGTATTCCTACAATTTCAAAGTCGTGATCCCGGAAGAAACCGCGTTCGATCGCTTTGAAGCGAGCCACGCGATCAATCTGTTCGATCTCAATTGCAAATATGCGGATGTGATCCCGACTGATGACGTGGCGGCCTATCTCCAAGGGCTTGAGCCGCGCGCGAAGGCCGGCGGCTAAGCATGGCTGAAGCGCCCATCACCCCGGTATGGATCCTGACAGGCTTCCTCGGCAGCGGGAAAACCACGCTGCTGTCGCGGTTGATGCGGCATCCGGGCATGGGCGATACGGCCGTGATCGTGAATGAGTTCGGCGAGGTCGGCCTCGATCATCGCCTGGTGGCGCAGAGCGCGGAAACAAACGTGCTGTTGCTCGATTCGGGCTGCCTTTGCTGCGCGATGGGCGATGATTTGGCCGAAACGCTGACGGAGTTGTTTCACAAGCGCACGCGCGGCGAGATCCCTGATTTTCGCCGCGTGGTGATTGAAACGACGGGGCTTGCCGATCCTGGGCCGATCATCGGCACGCTGCTGGCGGATCGGGTGATGACGAGCCGCTATCGCATCGCCGGCGTGATTGCGGTGGCTGATGGCGTGCTTGGCGCCGAGCAGCTGCTGAAGCATCGCGAGGCGCAGCGCCAGGCGGCGTTGGCGGACCGGATCATCATCAGCAAGCGCGATCAAATCACCGAAGCAGACGCGGCGGTGCTGCGCGCGCGCCTGATCGCGGCGAACCCGCGCGCCGAAATTCTCAGCATCGCGCAGGGGGAGGTGGCGCCAGAGGTTTTGCTCGCGCCGCCGCAGGAGCGGGGCTGCGATGGCGTGGCGCACACGGCCGATTGCGGCCATGACCATGCGCATGATCATGCTGCGCACCGGCATAGCGAAGCGGTTGAGACTGTGTTTGCGCCGTTTCCCAATCCCATGGATTGGAGTGATTATGCTGGCGTCGTCGCGTTTTTGCAGCGCCGGCTTGGCGCAGACCTCTGGCGCACGAAGGGCATTGTGCGGATCAAGGGTGAGCCTGAGCCGATGGTAATCCAAGGCGTGCAGCATCTCTTCGCGCCGCCGACGCCTTTGCCGGAAGCGGCCGAAGCGCGATTTGGCCTCGTCTTGATCGGCGAGACTCTCGGCGGCGCCGGCTTGGTCGAGGCGCTTGCGCCGTTCGGCGCCGTGGCGGACTAGGGTTTGACAGTTTCGAGTTGGGCGGCGAGCGCCTTTCGGCGCGCGAATGTCCAAACGCTCATGCCGATGCAAATCACCCCGCCGATGATGAACGCGCCCTGCAGGCCGATGAGCTCACCGCCCACGCCCATGAAGAATGCGCCAAGATCTGGCCCACCGCGCGAGACGATGAACCAAAGGCTCATAATTCGCCCACGCACGGAATCATCGACGCTGGTTTGCACCAAGGTCTGCGCCGAGGTGGCGAACACGGAGGTGCAAAAGCCCGCCGTCGCAAAAATCGCGCAGCCTGCCCAAAATTGCGTCACCGTCACGAAGGCGACGATGCAGATGGCGTAAGCGATCGAGCCGCCAATCATGAAATTGGTGAGGCCCTTGACGTCGCGCCCGGCCATCCAAAATCCGCCGAGCAAACTGCCCGCCGCGATGGATGAGGTGAGGATCGCCACGCCCTCGACGCCGCGGCCAAACACGTTGGCGACAACAGCCGGCAGGAAATCCGAGATTGGCCGCGCAAACACAACGACGAAGATCATCAGCACAAATAGGATCAGCGCGCCCTGGTGCTGCTGCAGATACGAAAAGCTGCCGCCGACATGCTTGAGGAAGCTTGTCTTCTCCGGCGGCGCTGCGGGGCGCATGGCGTCTGGCGGCAGCTTCAGCGCGAGGATCGCTGCGGCGAAAGCGAGATAGCTGAACGCGTTGATGAGAAAAGCGGGGCCAACCCCGCCGATCGAGATCACAATGCCCGCCACCGCCGGGCCGATAAAGCGCGCGCTGTTGAACACCATGGAGCCAAAGCTGACGGCCGGGCCGATCATCTTGGGGCCAACGAGGTTCGGGATCAGCGCCATGCGCGCGGGCTGCGATAGCGCTATGAAAATCGCCACCAACACTTTGAACAGGATGAGCAGCCAGATGTTCAACAGGTTGAAGGAGAACAACACAAACAGCGTGAGCGACAGCAGAAAGCACATCACCTGGGTGATGATGGTCAAACGCAGCCGGTCGATCCGGTCCGCCAGCACGCCGCCGATCAAGCCGGCAAACAGCGTGGGCGCGAGCCCCGCTGTGCCCAGCACGCCCAGCCAGAAGGGCGAGCGTGTGAGCTCCCAGGCGAACCAGGCGAAGGCGATGCCGTGGATCCATGTGCCGGTCAACGATATGGCGTTGCCAGCCGAATAGATCGCGTAATTTCTGTTCGACAGAAGCGCGCGGAGCGCCGCCAGCCGCAGATCTATTCCCCGCCGTCGCGCGGCTTGGTGGTCGGCACCGGGCGGTGGACCCAGCCTTTCGGATCGAGCCGTCGCTCCGGCGAGGGGATGACATACACTTCGTGATCGGCGTCGCGATCCACGATCTGTGAGTCTATTTCCCAGCCGGCATCGATGCGGCGCTGGATGATTTGCCGGAACGCGCCTTCAAGCTGATCGGCTTCAGTCAGCAATTCCTGGCCGGGGCGGCGCGGCGGCAGCTTTGGCAGCACGGTTTGCACGATCGCCACGTCCTCGCGCACCGCTTGGCGGCGGCCTTCCAGGCGTTCGATATCGGCCTCGGGCGTGAAATCGTAATCGCGCACTTGGGTGGTGAAGGTACGGGTGTTGTAGCGATCGATCGGCGTGCGGTGCGAAAGCGTGCGTTGGCGCAGGCCGTCTGAGCGGTCGATCACGATGCGGTGGGTGATGCCGGTGAAGCAAAAGGCGGTGGTGGCGCGCGTCTTGCCGCGCACTTCGGCGGTGAGCTCGCGCATGCGCCCGGTTTTCTGCGAACGATCCGGCGGCGTGCGCTCACGCGTGGTGCTGGCGGTCCATTGATCGGGCTTATCGATCGGCACGATGTGCACCTTTGGGTCGCGCTTGCTGCCGAAGGAGGAGTGAACAAAGCTCGGGTGCGCGCCGTCGATCGAGTTTTCTTCCGAGCGCGCCCAGTTCGCCGGGGCCTCGTATTGCATCGGAATGCGACGCCAATTTTCTTCGTCGAAATATTCCGGGAACCATGAATCGTCGAGGAAGGGCGGGCGCTCTTCTTCCGGCGCATCGCCCAGAAACACCCACACCCAGCCAAACTTTTCGCGCGTCGGATAGGCGTCCACGCGCGCGCGCTTGGGCGGGGTGACATCCTTGCCGAGCGCGGGGATGTAGGTGCACTGGCCTTGGAGATTAAACTCCCAGCCGTGATAGGGGCAGGCGATGCAGTTTTCTTTCACCTTGCCAGCCGAAAGCGCCGCGCCGCGGTGGCAGCACACATCGCTGAGGCACACGGCGTTGCCGTCCGTATCGCGGAACAGCACGAAGTTCGCCCCAAGCATCCGCACCTGCATAGGCGCGCCGGGCTTCAGATCCGTGGCCGAGGTCGCCACATACCAATTGTTCAAGATCATTGTTCTGGCCCGTTTGAGACTTCTTCGACGAATGCTTTGTACGCGTCATCCCGCGCCGTGGATGGGAATGTGTCATGCATGACGCGTAAAATTCTGCGGATGTAGGCTTTGCGCCACGCCTCGCGCGCCGCGCTCACGGCGGCGGGGGCGTTGTAGGCCTCCACTTCCTCTGCGGTAAACAGGTTCCGCTCGGCGGCGAGCTGCTCGATCGTGTCGAGCCGCTCGCGCAGCACCGCAAGCTCGCCGGCCACCGCCATCACGATCGCCAGCACGCGCTCGGCGTGCGGCTCAGCCAAGTTGTCGGGGATGGCGCCGGCGGCGGTGCGCGGCCTCGGGGGGCGCTCGGCGCTCATGCTTCGCCTTTCAGGGCGGAGAGCGCCCAATAGAGCGCTTTGCCGCTGGGCGTGGGCGTCAGCTCTTCGCGCACGCTGTTATGGGAAAAGCCGGCTTGGCGCGCTGCTTCAGGCACGTCCATGTCGAACAGGAACGTCCCCCAAAACGGCTCGTTGTTGTTGAGCGTATCCCAATCGGCGATAAATTGATCGAACGGGCCAGTGCAGGTGAGGCGGCGCGAGACATCCAGGTGCAACGTGCGCCCGCCCGGCGCCAGCAGCCGCTGCGCTTCCTTCAAGATAGCCTCCACGCCGCTGCGCGAGGTTTCGTGAAACAGGATGTGGCTGACCACGAGATCGAAATACCCATCCGGGAAATTGGTGCTTTCCGCGTTTTGCTGGGAAAAATGCACTTTTCGCCCCACCGCCTCGGCGCGGCCATGCGCGTAGCGCAGCGCCGGCGCGGAAAGATCGATCGCGTAAACTTCCGCATCAGGGAAGGCGTCCACATAAGGCAGCGTGTTCATCCCGGCCGTGCAGCCAAGATCCAAAATCCGGCGCGGTTTGAAATCGGGCCAATGGGTTTTGATGAATTTCACGCCGGTTTGCCCGCGCGTGTCGTTCATCGAGCCGCGCTGGCCGCGCCCGAAAATATAAGAGCCGATATCGTAGCGTGCGCCAACGGCGATATCGTCATCGCCATGATCGCTGAAATAGCCGCCGGGAATGCAGTGGATGTCCACCACCGAAATGTAGCGCGGCGGGGTGATGGCGGGGTCGAGCGCCAGCGTGCCGTGCTTTTGCGGGGCGCTGACAAGGCGCTGATAATTCTCCTGCAGGCGCGGCAATTGCCGCTCCACGCACTCGGCGGTTGAATCGACGTAGAGATCTTGCTGGATGCGGCCAAGCGCGCTCCAGAGCTGGTAAGACGGGTCATGCTCAAGCGCCCGCGCGGCGTCGTGCCGATCCTTGTGGCTGCGCCCGGTGGCGGCCTCGTCTGCGGGGCGGGCGCGTTTTTCGTAGCTTTCCCGCACGCCTTTGATCAGTTCATCCTGCAGGACGATTTTGAGGTCGATCAAAAAGCTGTGGCGGGCGCGCTCGTCGCTGTTTTGCAGGGGCAGGAGTTCGTGCGCGGCCATCCCCAACATCAGCTTGCTTTCTCCTGTTGATATGAAGTCATGATAACAGTATCCCTTGAGGCCTGCAAGGTTGGCCGTAGCGGGACGGAGAGGCGAGGTTATGGGGCAGGATCAGACGAAGATCGCGTTCGAGGCAGGCGGGGGCGCTCCGGTGGCCGAGGGGGACATTTTCGTCATCGGCAACGACACCATCCAGCCGGCGGACATGCGCGCCGGCCTGCGCGGCCATGGCCGGGTGCTGCATTGCGATGCTGATCTGAAGGTCAAAGGCGCGCTGCGCACCACCGAGTTCGGCCTGCTGATCGGCCTCGCCATCTCGCCGGAGGGGCAGCTTTTTGTCTCCTGCCCGCAGACTTCGTCTTTGGGCGCTTTCACGGTCGCCGGCGCGCCGGTGGACGCGAAGCTTCCGCCGCGCCGCCGCTACGGCAATGTCGGCTTTGATAAAACCGGGCGCGCGCTCGTCGGCGTGCATTCCGCGCATGGCGAGCAATTCGCCCCGGATGGCAATGGCGATGGCAAGCTGGTGCGCTTCGATCCCAAGAGCGGGGCGTTTGAATTTTTCGATGTCGAGATTGATGGCGGCCGCGGCGGCAAGCATTTTGTGAGCAATTTCGCGCTCGCCCCCGATGGCGAGACGGTGTTCTACGTCTCTGAAGCTGGCCGGCGCGTGCTGCGCTATCACATGGGCGAGCGCCGCCAGCTGCCCGATTTTCTTTTCATTCCGGAAGAAGAGGGCGGCACGTATGGCTTGGATGTCGCCGCCGATGGCCGGGTCATCATGGCCAAAGGCATTGGCGCGGCGATCTATAGCCCAGAAGGAAAATTGATCCGCACTTATGAGGTCAGCAGCGATAAAGGCTGGACGCGCACGCAGCTCCGCCGCGATGAAAGCCAATTCTTCATCAGCAATTTCCTCGATGGCGTGATCGAGGTGCGTGATGTTGAAACCGGCGCGCTGATCAATCGGCTCGACATCGGCCTTAAAGGCGCGCTCACCAGCGTCGCTGAATATCCGCTTGGGCTCGCCTAATGGGGCGGCTTCTTAAGGTCCGCAACCCGCGGACGGGCGAAAACGATTATCAAATCGAAGCCCAAGATGCGGAGGAGGTCGCGGCGACAGCCGCGCGTTTGCGCGCCAATCAGCGCCAGTGGCGCGATGGCGGGCTTGAGTATCGCGCTGAAATCCTGCGCCGTTGGGCTGACGCCGCCGATGCGCGCGGCGATGCGATCGCCGAGGCGCTGATCCTGGATACCGGCCGCGCCACGCTTTCGCGCTCCGAAGCGCACGGCGTGGGCGCCAAGATCCGCCGCTGGTGCAATGATGCGCCGGCGCTGATGGAAACGCGCGAAAGCACCTCCAAGATCGCACCCGCTGTCGCGTTCCGCCAGCAGCTGGTGCCGTATGATCTCGTTGGCGTGATCAGCCCGTGGAATTTTCCGCTGAGCCTTGCGCTGATTGACGCGCTGCCCGCGCTCGTCGCCGGCTGTGCGGTGATGATCAAGCCAAGCGAGGTCACGCCGCGTTTCATGGAGCCGCTTGCGGAGTCCATCGCCGCCGTGCCCGAGCTTGCCGGCGTGCTCGCGCTTGTTCCTGGCGATGGCGCGACGGGCGCGGCTGTGATCGGCGAGGCGGATATGGTCTGCTTCACCGGTTCTGTGCCGACGGGGCGCAAAGTCGCTGAAGCCGCGGCGAAACGCTTCATTCCGGCCTTCCTCGAACTGGGCGGCAAAGATCCGGCGATCGTGCTGAGCGGCGCAGATCTTGAGCGCGCGGCGGATGCGATCCTGCGCCAAGGCCTCGTCAATTCTGGCCAGGTTTGCTTATCGCTTGAGCGCGTCTATGCGCAGGCGGATATTTTCGACGCGTTTGTCGACATCTTGGTCGAGAAGGCGCGGGCGATCACGCCGAACCTCGATTCGCTCGAAGCAGGGCATCTGGGCCCGATCATTTCCGGCCCGCAGGCCGATATCATCGAAGCGCAATTGCGCGATGCCTACGCCAAAGGCGCAATTGCGCGTCTCGGCGGAGAAGTCATCCGCAAAGGCGGCAATTGGCTGGGGCCGACCATTCTCACCAATGTTGACCATGGCATGGAGATCATGCGTGAGGAAACCTTCGGGCCTGTGATCCCTGTCATGCCGTTCAAGGATGCGGACGAAGCGGTCGCGCTTGCCAACGACACCGTATTCGGCCTTTCGGCGGCGGTGTTTGCAAAAGATACCGCCGCCGCGCTGGCGGTGGCGTCGCGCGTTGATGCGGGCGGCGTCAGCGTCAATGATGCTGGCCTGCAATCGATGACGACGGAAGCTGAGAAAAACAGCTTCAAATATTCCGGCCTCGGCGGCTCCCGGATGGGCGGCGCCGGGCTTATGCGCTTCTTCCGCAAGAAGGCGCTGATGATTCAAAACGGCGCGCCGCGCACCATGAGTGCGTTCGAGGAGCGGCCGGTTCAAGCGGGGGCGCCAAACGCATGACGAAAATCTATGATGCGGTTGTTATCGGGGCTGGCCCGGCAGGGCTGACGACTGCGATCTTCGCGGCCGAGCGCGGCGCCAGCATCGCGCTGCTGGAAGCGGCCCCACAAGTGGGCGGCGCCATGCTGATCAATCGCGGCCAGCTCAGCGGCGCAGGCTCCAAATTTCAGGAAGAGCGCGGCATCAAGGATACGCCCAAGCGCCATTTCGACGATGCAATCCGCATCAGCCGCGGCACCGCTTCGCGCGAATTTCTCGAACTCGCGGTGGAGCTCCAAGGGCCGTTCATTGACTGGCTGATGGATCACGGCTTTGAAATGGCCGAGAACATGCCGCGCATCATTCACGGCCACGAAGCGTATGACGAAGCGCGCACCTATTGGGGCCGCGAGGATGGCGTATCGCTGGTGAAAGTGCTACGCCCGATGCTGGAAGCGCATGTCGCCGCGGGGCGCATTGAGGTGTTCACCAGCACAAGCGCGCACACGCTGTTGCAGGATGAGAAAGGCGCCGTGAACGGCGTGCGCACCGAAGATGGCCGCGCGTATCTCGGCCGCGCAGTCGTGCTGGCGTCGGGCGGGTATGCGGCCAATCCGGCGCTGTTCTCACGCTTGCACGAAGGTGCAACGCTCTGGTCCGGCTCATACAAATACTCAAGCGGGCGCGGGCTTGAGATGGGCGAAGCCGCCGGCGGCGAGATCATCCTGAAGGAAACATTCCTGCCCAATTTCGGCGGTTTTCTTGATCATACGCTTGAGCAGCCGCGCTATCGCGCGCCGGGCGGGCTCACGCCGCAGGATCGTCCGCCCTGGGAGATCGTGGTCAATCGCGAGGGCGAGCGCTTCTACCGTGAGGACAACGAAAGCGTCGATGAACGGACAGAGCTTCTGATCGAACAGACAGAATCGCTTGGTTTCGTGATATTCGACGAAGCGATCCGCCGCGAGGCGCCGAGCATCTTCTCGTACTTCCCCGACAAGGCGGAGCGCTTTTTTGAGCCTGAGGGCGTGATTGAATCGGCTGCTAGCCTCGCCGCGCTCGCCGAAAAGTGTGGCATCAACGCGAAAAATCTTGAGGCCACAGTGGCGAAATACAATGAGGCCGTTGCTTCGGGCGTGGACGCTGACTTTGGCCGCTCGCACATGCCGCGCCAGATCTCGCAAGCGCCGTTCTATGCGCTGCCGATCGTGTCCTACACCGTGCGCGGCTATGCCGGGCTTAAGGTTGATCTTGATTTCCGCGTGCGCGCCAAGGATGGCCAAGCCGTGCAAGGGCTTTACGCTGTGGGCGAGGTGCTTGGCTCTTTGCTTTCGGGCAAGGGCAGCGTTGGCGGCATGAGCTTGACGCCGGCGCTGGTGTTTGGCCGCTATCTCGGCGAGCGCTTGCCGATCGGCTGAACGGATTTTCAAAGGCGGAAAAGAATGAGCCTCGATCCGAAAGGATCGAGGCTCAAGTTATGCGGGAAATTGTAGGGGTCCCGCCTTAGGCTGCGCGGGATGCGTCCTCGACGCCGAGTTCGGCGCGTCCGAACGCAGCGAAACTGGCATCCCAATTAAAGCTCGGCGCGCTCGCAAACACGCGAAGATCGCGATACTGGCGTTGCACTGGATTGGTTTCTGAGAGCCCCATCGCGCCCATTTGTGAGAGCAGGCGGTTGGCTGCGCTCATCGCGGTGCGCACGATGTAAGCCTGATCGCGCTGGGTTTCGGCGTCGGCTTTGCCGGCGTCGGTGTTGGAGAGCAGCTCGGCGTAAAGCGCGCGGCACACTTTGAGGTCCGCGTGGCTTTCTGCCAGGCGCGCTTGCACCTGGGTGAAGCGCGCCACGGCGTGGCCGCCGACGCCGCTGATGCGCGCTTTGGTGGAGGTGGTGTAGAGCGTGTAGACGCCTTCCGCACCGCCAAGCACCGCGCCGATCAGCGGATCGAGCCTGGCGCTGGCGTCAAGCTTGACGCCGATGCGATGCGCGGGAATCTCGAGCGCGGTCGCTTCGAGCTTGCGCCACTTCACCCCGCGCACGCCGCCGAAATAGAGAAATTCGCTCGCCTTCAGCGCCGAAGTCGGCGCGATCACGCTGACGACTTGATCGCCATCACGAACGCCGTCCAGGATTACCCACTCCGCATGATCAAGCCCGCCTACGGATGGCCACACGCCGTCGAGGCGGATGCCTGCGCTTGAACGCGTCAGCGTTGTGTTGTGCGGCGCAGACGCGATGGTGCAGAAGCGATCGCCCGCGCCGATCTCGGCCAGTACGTCCGCGTTGGCTTTTGCAGCGTGCGCGACGGCGGCCGCGCCCGTGGCGGCGAACCAGGTGCTTGCGCCGCAAGCTTGGGCGAGCGCACGCAGGCTTTCAGCCTGCACCGAGAAGGGCGCAGCGTGGATTTTGAAGAGGCCCGCTTGCGCAAGCTGCGCCACTTGCTCGGCCGGATAGCCGGCACGATCAGTGGTCGCGGCGCTTTTTGCGAAGGCTTCCGCGAGGCCCGCGGCGTTTTGGGCGGCTGTGTTCGTCATCAGAAGGGGCTCGCTGGATCAGTCGGCGTTAAGGTCGGGAATGTCGGTCGGCAGATCGAACATCGCTTTTGCGCCGTTGATCATGTTGCGATCCCAGTTCACGCCAATCTGCTGCACCATGCCAAGCAGATCGCGGTAGTAGCGCTGGATCGGCGCATCGCTGCTGATGAGTGATGTGTCCAGGCTGTTGACCAAACGCGAGGCGCCATTGACGCAAAGGCGCGCAGAATAGGTGCGTTCAAAGACGTTCGAGATTCGCTCAGATTTCGGAACCTTCGCCGCACTGAGGGCGGCCTGCACTTGCCGATCGATCAGACCCTCGGCCAATCGGCCGGCTGTGGCGATTTCCGCCGCCGCTTCGGCGATGCGAAGCAGGCATTGGGGGTCGTTGACATCCTGGCCGGCGGCGCCTTGCGCCATCAGCGCGCGGTACTCATTGAGCACAGCTTCCGCGCCGCCCCAAATCGGGCCGAGCAGCGCGCTTCCCGCGAACAGGCGGAAGCTGGCGCTCGATACCACGCTGTCATTGACGGAGGCGCCCGGCGGATTCGGCGCCATCATTTGCGTCATCGAGATCACGCGATACGCAGGCACGAATGTATCTTTGACGCCCACGGTTTTTGAGCCGGTGCCGCTCATGCCGCTCACGTACCAATCGTCTTCGATGGTGAATTCCGAGCGCGGCACCAGAAAATAGCTTTGGCGGTGATCGTTCGTGATGGACGCGCGCATCAGCACCCATGAGGCGTGATCGACGCCGCTGGAAAAGCTCCAGCGCCCATTGAGAATGTAGCCGCCCTTGGCCTCTTTTACGGAAACATTGCGCATCACCGAGCCGGTGGAGATCACAACGTCGATAGAGTCTTTCCAAACATCGTCTTGGGCTTGCGGGCTCATCCGCGCCACATAGGCGCTGTGCGAGCCCACGACGCAGGCGATCCAAGATGTGGAGGCGCAATAGCGCGCCAGCGTGCGGCCAATCTGGATCTGCACGCCCCAATCCATTTCATAGCCGCCAAGGCGGCGGGGCACGAAATAGCGCATCAGGCCGGCGGCGAAG
>DAORMO010000007.1:12376-16372 GCA_035440585.1 Terricaulis sp. | reverse complement strand
CGCGCGGGAGCGAGCGGCGGGCCTCGGTTTCAGCTGCGCGCGCGCGCAGCTTCGGGCCAAGGGCCTCGGCCGCCGCAATAAGATCCAGCGGCGAGGGGGAGGCGCCTCTCTGTGTTGCCAAGATGGTCAAAGTTGCGAAACTCCCTGTCGCGAACGCCGCCGACTATCGACAAATCATCCTTTAGATGTCCTAATAGCATAATATCATGACGACGGGAAGTAAGGATTGAGGGGCGGGGTGATTTACCCTAGGGTTTTCACTACCGCTACGGCGTCCAGAATTGAGGGTATCAATGAGGAAAATCGGCTTTTCGCGCCGGCGTTTCGGCCAATGGGCGGCGGGCGGCGTTGCGCTGACGGCGTTGAGCGCGTGCGGCGGCGGGCGTGAGGCGCCGGCCGGGGTGCTCCGCCGCGGCACGGCGAACGAGCCGCAATCGCTCGATCCGCACTATGTTCCCGGCAATGCCGGCGCGGCGCTGATGTACGATATGTTCGAAGGGCTGATGTCCTATGACGCGGAAGGCCGGCTCACCAGCGGCCTCGCGGAATCGTACGCGGTTTCTAACGATGGCCTGCGCTACACCTTTACGCTCTATGAAAATCTGAAATGGTCAGACGGCACGCCGCTGACGTCGGAAGATTTCATCTATTCGTTCCGCCGTTCAGCTGATCCCGCATCGGCGACGCGCAGCGGCCGCGTGCTTGGCGAGGTGCGCAACTTTCGCCAAATTACGCGCGGCGAAGCGCCGGTGGATACGCTCGGCATCACGGCGCCTGATGCGCGCACAGTGGTTGTCGATCTCGAATATCCCGCAAGTTACCTGCCGGACGTGCTCGCGTCGTTTTCGAGCGCGGTGGTGCCGCGCCACGCCATTGAAGCGCATGCCGAGCGCTGGACGCGTCCGGAGAACATCGTCGTCAGCGGCGCCTACACGCTGGCCGAATGGGTGCCGAACACCTCCATTCGCCTCAAGAAAAACCCGCATTTCCATCACGCCGATCAGGTCGAGATCGATGAGGTGATCTTCTTCCCGGTGGAGCGCCCGGCCACGGCTGTCACGCGTTTCCGTGCTGGTGAGCTTGATGTTGTGTTCAACATCCCGCCAGATCAAATCGATGCGCTGCGTGAGGCAGGGTTCGGCGAGTCGATCCGCTCTTCGCCGACAGTTGGCGTGTTTTACGCGCTTTTGAACAATCGCGAAGCGCCCACAAATGATCCGCGCGTGCGTGAGGCGCTTTCGCTCAGCGTTGATCGCGAGCTGATCTGCAACACGTTGCTGCGGGGGGAAGGCGATCCGGCCTATTCGATTGTGCCGGCCGCAATGCCCGATTACGAGCATGCGCAAATTCCGATGGCGTCACAGCCGATCGAAGCGCGTCGCGAGCGGGCGCGCGCGCTGCTGAGCGAAGCAGGCTACACGGCGGCGAACCCGCTGGCCGTGACCTACAAATTCGGCGGCCAAGAAATCAACCGGCGCGTTGCGGTGGCGCTGCAATCGATGTGGCGCGAGGTCGGCGTCAATGCCCAGCTTGAGAATGTCGGCGGCAACAGCATCGTCGCTGACGCGCGCAACGGCAATTACCAGGCCATGCGCTATCAATATTATGCGCCCTATCAGGATCCGGTGGCGTTCCTGCTCTTGCTGCAAAGCGAGGCGAATACGAATTTCTCGTTCTTCAACAATCAGGAGTTCGATCGCCTGCTCGATCGCGCGGATCGCACGCCTGACGAGGCGCTGCGCAAGCAGCGTCTGCGTGAAGTCGAAGAACTCGCCATGAGCCACTTTCCGGTGATCCCGATCTATTTTAACCGCCGCAATTATCTCGTGAACACCCGTGTGAAGGGCTGGCGGGAGAACGTGCGTGGGGAGCACCTTTCCCGTTATCTTTCTCTCGAATCCTGATTGAGCAAGGCCAGTTATGTCTAGACACGACGTTGAAGTTGGAAAATTCGTAAGCGAAGACGGCACGTACCCGATGGCGCCGCTGCGCAAAGACAATATCTCGATCGGCATCGTGCAAACGCGCGTGCGCGGCGTCGATGGCGATAATCCTGCCCCGCAAATGGCGGAAAACCTGCAATACATCATCGATTGCATCGATCGGGCGCAGCAATCAGGCCCCTGCGATCTGCTGAACTTTCACGAGTTTCCGATCCAGGGCTTTAAGCACTACGACCGCGAACAATCGGTGCGCGTGGCATTTGAGGAAGGCTGCGATGAGGTCGTCGCCATCGGCAAGATGGCGAAGAAGTACAAATGCTACATCACCATGGGCTCGCTCTGGAAGGATAAGGATTGGGCCGGCCACTCGATGAACATGCAATTGCTGTTCGGGCCGAGCGGCGAGCTCATCGCCAAGCATTGGAAGCAGCGCGCCAAGCGCGGCACGCGCCAAACCCGTGAGCAATTCACCACCTGCATCTACGATGTGTTCGATCGCTTCGTTGAGATGTACGGTTGGGACGCGGTGATCCCCGTGACGCAAACCGATATCGGCAATATCGCCATGTCGGCCGTGCAATATGAGCCGGAAATTTTCCGCGCTATGGCGCTGAAAGGGGCTGAAATCATCTGCCGCAGCGCAACCGGCGGCTTCCGCTGGGAAGACATGATGATGTGCGCCTATCACAACGATGTTTTCGTGACGATGGTGAACAACTCGCTCAACCTCTATCCGGATCGCCAGAGCTTTGAAGAAGTGGCGCCGCGCAATGATTGGGTGGGCCGTTCCAGCATTTTTGGCCCCAAGGGCGTGGTGCTGGCTGAGTGCGATAAGTTTGAAACCAAACGCCGCACCGTCATTCGCATGAAGGAGTATCGTGAAGGGCACCGCCTGCCGGATGTGCACTTCTCGCTCTCAAAGCACGTCTACGATCAGTACCGCGAGCGCTACGATCCCAACCTGTGGCTCGATTATCTGCCGAAGGATAAGCAGGACGCAGGCCGCTACCTGAAAGATAAGGCACGCTGGCACTCCTATTGGTACGATTACTGATCCCATGAAGCTGAACGTCGTAGATCGCTCAGGCGCGTCGGCCACGGTCGAGTGCGCGCCTGGGCAATCGCTCATGAGCGCGTTGCGTGAGAAGGGGTATCCGCTGCAGGCGATCTGCGGCGGCGCCGCTTCCTGTGCAACGTGCCATGTTTATGTGGAATCGCCGTGGCGCGAACGGCTTCCGGCGCGGGGCGAGTTTGAAGAGGCGCTGGTTGAGGATACCTACCACTTTCGGCAGGAATCTTCGCGTCTGTCGTGTCAGATTGATCTGACCGACGCGCTTGACGGACTTGCCGTTATCATCGCCCCGGAAGACTGAGCGCGTAGAGGCGGTAAGTTTAGGCTTTCAGCCGCGCAATCACCTCAGCAACACCCACAACATCAGCGTATTTCAGCTGAAGGTCGGTGAGGTTGGCGTAGTGGTAGCTCTCATGCTTATCGGCCACGCATTCCTCCGGCACGATTGTCCGGTAGCCGTGGCTCAAGCTGTCGACGGCGGTGGCCCGCACGCATCCTGATGTGGAGCCGCCCGTGATCACCAGCGTATCCACCTTGTGCCACACCAGATAGCTCGCCAGCGACGTCTCAAAAAACGCGGACGGCATGCGCTTGGTGTAGATCAGGTCCACATCCTCATGGATGTCGGCGCGCGGATCGAAGGCGTGCCGCTCTGAATCATATTTGATGTTTTGCAGGCTGTCGGGCGTGTTGGTGCGCGTGCCCCAGACGCCAGCATCGCCTGCATCCGGCTTGTACGCCACGCGCGACCAGATCACCGGCCAGCCGCGCGCCCGCGCCAGCGCGCTGATCTCGTTGATGTAGTCGATCTGCTTGGGATCGGTGACGTATGACGTTTTCGGAAACAGATCGGGCCGCGTGTAGGCCTGCTGCACGTCAATATTCATGATCGCCAGCTTCTCGCCAAAGCCAAAGCGCGCCCGTGCTGGATTGGCCTTTACCGCCTCATAGAGCTCCCGCGCCGTTTTGTTCTCACAGGTC
>DAORMO010000007.1:6929-12366 GCA_035440585.1 Terricaulis sp. | reverse complement strand
ATGGTGGGGTCGAAATGCAGCGTCATGGGCAGGCTCTCGTGGCTCAAGGACATTCTATTGTTATAACAATAGGCGTGACTTGGCTAGCTTCGAGGCGCCAGCGGGCTGATTTCGCGTGCGGCAAGCCTTTCCGTCATTTGATGACATAAATGTGTTGACGCAATGACAGGTCGTCATAACAATAGGATCGCTAACGACGGGAGGTTGTTCATGGCGGCTAAATCCGGGGCAAACCTATCACGTAGGTTGTTTTTGTCGGGCGCTGCGGCGGTCGGGGCCGTTGGGCTCGGCGCCGCGCGGGCCGCTCCCGATCCGGATGTCGTCATCATAGGCGCTGGTTTCTCTGGCCTTCGCGCGGCGATGGCGTTGTCGGAGGCGGGCGCGCGGGTGCGTTTGATCGAGGCGTCCCAACGCGTGGGCGGCCGGGTGCGCACGCTGGATGATGTCGAGCACCGCCCAGAGGGCGGGGGCACCGAGGTTGGATCTTCCTTCACCCGCCTGCGCGGCATCATTGATCGGCTCGGGCTCTCCGTGCGCGAGCGCGTCGGCGCCGGCAATCAATATGGCTTCTATCTTGGCGGCGAATATGTAGCGCCGGCCGATTGGGAAGGCTCGCGGCTGAATCATTTGCCGGCGCCGATGCGCAGGGTGCTTCCTCATCAGGTGGAAGGCTATTTCATGGCGATGCCCAATCCGTTGGGCGCTGCGCTGGATAGCTGGCTTGATCCGACATACGCGCAATTTGACATTCCGTTCTCGGATTATCTGCGCGGGCTCGGCGCCAATGAGCAGGCGCTCGAATTCTTGCTCCGCGGCGAAGCGGTGGATTCACTTGATCGGCTTTCCGCGCTTTGGATGTTGCGCCGCGATTCCGCGCGCGACCTTTCGCGCGCCTCGGAAAACCACCGCGCCATTCAGTTCGTCGTCGGCGGCATGAGCCGTGTGCCTGAAGCGATGCAGGCGTCTTTGCCGTTTGAGATTGAGTTCGATCGCCACGTGGCGGCCATTCGCGCCGGCCGAAACAATATTGAGGTCGTCTGCCATGATGGCGCGAAATATCGCGCCAAACATGTGATTTGCACCACCCCGCCGCCGCTGACGCGGATGATCGCGTTCGACCCTGGCTTGCCTGCGCTGCATGCCGAGGCAGTGGCGTTCACCCCGTTCGGTCAGGGCACGTCAGTGATGATCCCAGTGCGCGAACGCTTCTGGGAAATCGACGGCCGCCCTGGCGGCAGCTGGACAGACAACAACCGCCTTGGGCGCGTCATGCAATTGGCGACGCCGGAGGGGGATTATCTTTGGGCTTACATCTCCGGCCGCGCAAACATGGCCTATCGCAGCATGGATGATGAAGGCGTTAAAGCCTCGGTTCTCGCGGAATTGGTGCGCACGCGCCCGGCCGCCGAGGGGCGATTGGGGGAAGCGAAAGTTGTGAACTGGTCGCGCGCGCCCTTTGCGCGCGGCACGTTCGCGCGCGCCGAGCCCGGGCAGGTTTCGCGGTTTGGCGGCGTGCTTGCCACGCCCGCGCATCGGCGAATCCACTTTGCGGGCGAGCATGTCTCGCTGCGGGCGTCCGGCATCGAGGGCGCTTTGGAAAGCGGCGAACGCGCGGCGCACGACGTCCTCACCGCACTCTAGCAACACACTGCGTCAGTCACGGGGGTTTTTATGCGGAAGTCATTGTTGGTTCAGTCGGCGTTAGCCGCGTGGTTGGCGTTGGGCGGGGCGGCTGCTGCGCAAACGCACAGCGAAGAAATTATCGTCACCGCCAAGCAGCGCGCACAAAGCATTCAGGACGTGCCGCTCGCGATCACCGCGGTGGATGCAGCGACGATTGAATCGGCTGGCATCGAAGATATCCGCGATCTTTCGACGATTGCGCCGGGGCTTTCGTTTCACTCCAACAGCGGCCGTAAAGATCTCAGCGCGCTCGCCATTCGCGGCCTTGCGCCCAACACCGTGAACGTGCAGCTCCAGGGCGTTTCCAGCTTTTATGACGGCATCTATACCGGCGGCGCCATCAACCTGATCCCGATGGTCGCGGTTGATCGGGTCGAGGTGCTCAAGGGGCCGCAAAGCAGCACCTATGGCCGCGCGACCTATTCCGGCGCGATCGATTACATCACTCAGACGCCGCAATCGGACACCGTCACGGGTTCCGCGCGCTTTGAATATTCGCAAAACGAAGGCGCCGCCGGCGACAATATGGATATCACCCTGTCGGTCGCTATGCCGCTGATTGAAGGCCGTGCGTGGCTGCAGGCGATCTATGCGCACAACGTAGAGGGCGCCCTCTATAACGCGCCGACAACGGGCATCCCGATCGGCGAAGAAGTCACCGATTCCTACGGGCTCATCTTCTACACCGAGCCGACGAGCAATCTCTCTATCAAGGCGTTTGCATTCTACGATGTCGCCGATGACGGCCCCGCCGCGATCCACATGCAACACCCGCAAGAATGGGCGGCGGCCGGCCTGACGACTGGCCCCTCTGTTTCGCCGGGCGCTGTGTGGCTCGACGACGATGTGCCTGCGCCGCTTTGGGGCACGACTGAGTGCATCAGCACGCGCGACATGTTCCGCGCGTCTTGCGGCTCATATTCTGAGCGCCTGTTCGCGGGCCTGGTCGCCACCTACGATTTGAATGGCTACGAAATTTCCTATCGCGGCGGCTATTACGACGAAGACTCGACTTCGAAGTACGACACCACCAGCCGTGGCGCCGCGGGCGGCAGCGATCCATTCTTCGGCGATTCCGTCACGGCATTACTGCGCAAGGGCACCGCGGGCATCAACCAACGCAGCCTGTTGGAGGGCTACAGCCATCAGCTGCGCATTGTCAGCCCGTCCGATAGCCGCCTGCGCTGGCGCGCGGGTGTGTATTATTTCTACGAAGAATCCAACGGCTACTCGCAAACCTATCTGACGGTGGCCAACCCGCAGGGCGTCTCCGGCGGCACGGAAAGCGTTGAAGACATCGCCGCTTTCGGCGCGATTGCGTACGATTTCACCGATGCCCTGGGCATCGAGCTGGAAGGGCGCGTGCAGGAAGAAACAGTTGTGCTTGGCGCCTGCACCTTCTGTGCAGCCTCCATCGCCAACCCGCTCGAGCGGGAAGCGAGCACGACCGATTGGATGCCGCGCGTCACGCTCACCTGGCGGCCGGCTGAAGATTTCCTGCTCTATGGCCTCTATTCTTACGGTGCGAAGTCCGGACGTTGGAACAACGCCTCGGCCGTGGGCTTCCGTTTCACCGAGCCGGAATATCTCTCCAACTACGAGCTCGGCGCAAAAACCTCATGGTTTGACGGCGCGCTGCTGCTCAATGGCGCCCTGTTTGTGCAGGAAGTCACCGATCAGCAATTCACCGCGCGCGATCCGGTGAACACCTCGATCACCTACAGCCAGAATATCGGCGAGTCGGAAATCTGGGGGTTTGAACTGGATGGCCGCTATCGGATCACCGACGATCTGTCGCTGTTCGGCACGCTCAGCTACGCCGATCACGAGTACGCTTCGTTCGCCGTGCCGTCCGTCGCCGGCGCTGCGGTGACAGAGTTGCTCAATGGCGAGACGCTCCAAGGCAAAACCTCGGTGAACGTGCCCCGCTGGAACGCCTCGACATCGCTTGTGTACAACACCGAGTTTGGCACGTTCCCGTTTGGGCTGCGCGCCGATGTGATCTATCGCGGCGAATCCTACGCGGACGCGGCCAATCGCGCCACGCTCGCCCCGGTCACGCGCGTGAATCTCGCGGCGACGCTCGGCATCGGCCTGGTGGATTTCCGCTTCTTCGTGCGGGATCTGTTCGACAATGACGAGGCCATGGGCGCGGCCTCCAGCCCAACTTCTTGCGTCTATGGCGCGGGCTTGCCCGCGTCATTTGTCGGCGCAAGCTCAATCGGCACCCAGCGCTGCCTTGCGGTCACAGTGCCGCGCGGCCGGGAGATCGGCGCTTCATTTGCGATCCGCTTCTGAGGCAGGCCGAAATGTGAATGCGATGGCGCGCCCTCGTGGCGCGCCATTTGCGCTTGATGAAGGGGCGTGAATTGAACGGCTTTGATGCGCCTGTCTTGATCGTTGGCGGCGGCCCAGTGGGGCTTACGCTGGCGATTGATCTCGCAGTGCGCGGCCAGCGCTGCATTCTTGTCGAGCAGCGTGAGGCAACCACCGCGCACCCAAAAGCGACGCTGCTTGGCGCGCGGTCGATGGAGTATTTCCGGCGTTGGGGGCTCGAGGATAAAATCTACGCCGCCACCATCAACACCGAGGATCCTTACTACATCGTCTTTACAACGCGCCTCGGCGCCAATGAGCTGCTGCGGTTTCGTTCGCCTTCAATCCGCGAGATCCGCGATCGCGATCCCGAGGCGCTGGCGCGCTTTCGTGAACTGACCTGGTCTCCCTACGGGAAAACGCAAATCGGGCAGCAAGCGCTCGAGCCGATCCTCGTGGAGCATGCACGCTCTTTGCCGAGTATCGACCTCCGCCATGGCTGGCGCTTTGAGGGCTTTACGCAAGATGAAGCCGGCGTCACCGCCACGATCACCGAGATCGCCAGCGGCCGCAGCGAAATCGTCCGCACGCAATACCTGGCCGCATGTGACGGCGGCGCAAGCGATGTGCGCCGGTCGCTCGGCATCCGCTTTAACGGGCGCGGAAAGATGCGTGCGAATGTAAGCCTGCTGTTCCGCAGCGCGGAGTTTTTGAAGGTGCACGGGCGCGGCGTCGCCAATCTCTATTTCACCTTCGCGCCCGATTGTTTTGGCGTGTTCACGGCCATCGACGGCGCGGAGCTGTGGAACTACCAATACTATTTCATCGATCCGGAAAAGGCGGCCGCGCCGCTGAACCCTGAGGAGGTGCTCCATCGCGCCGTCGGCACGCCGTTCGAGTTTGAATTGCTGCAAACCACGCATTGGAATCATCACCAATCGGTGGCGCGCAAATGGCGTGACGGGCGCGTGTTCTTGCTTGGCGACGCGGCGCACCTGTTTGTGCCGACCGGCGGTGTTGGGATGAACACTGGCATTGGCGATGCCTGTGATCTGGGTTGGAAGCTCGGCGCGGTTCTCAGCGGATGGGGCGGGGATGGGCTGCTTGACTCTTATGAGCGCGAGCGCAAGCCCATCGCGGTGCGCAACTCCATCGCTTCGGCCTCCAATTCTGATCGCATCGATATGGTGATGGACGAAACCGAGGCCGATATCGATCGCGACGACGCCTTGGGCGAAGCCAAGCGCGCCGCGCTGACTGAAAAGCTGCGCATTCTCTCGCGCCAGTTCAACAGCGCCGGCGTGCATCTGGGCTATCGCTATATCCATTCGCCGATCATCGCCGCTGACGGCGCGCCCGAGCCGCCGGACGATCCCTCGCAAGTGTCGCCCTCCACATGGCCTGGATGCCGCGCGCCGCACGCGTGGCTCGCGGATGG
>DAORMO010000007.1:0-6919 GCA_035440585.1 Terricaulis sp. | reverse complement strand
TCGACACTGGATCTTTTCGGCGATGGCTTTGTGCTCGTGCGATTGGGCGAAGCGCGCTTCGGCGATGAAGGCTTCCCCGCCGCAGCGGAGGAAGCAGGCATGCCGCTCAATGTGGCGGACATTCGTGAGCCGAGCGTCGCCGCGCTGTATGAGCGGCGGCTGGTGCTAGTTCGGCCCGATGGTCATGTGGCCTGGCGTGGGGATGAAGCGCCGGCAGATTGCGCGGCGTTGATTGCGCGTGTGCGGGGGCAGCCATGAGCGCGCACTACGATCCGCGCGATGTCGCCGCGCCTGCCTACCATTTCATCGCCGGCGCGCCGGTGTTTGATGGCGAGGCGATGGATGTTCGCCGCCCATCAGATGGCGCTGTGCATGCGGGCTTGCCGCTCGGCGATGCAGATCTGGTGGATCGCGCCGCGCATGCAGGCGCGGCGGCGCAAAAAGTGTGGATCAACCGCGCCCCGCGCGAGCGCGCGCGCGTGCTGCGCGTGTGGGCGGATCTGATCGGCGCGCACAAGGAAGACATCGCACGGCTTGAATCGCTGGTCTCATCGCGCTTCTACACTGAAGCGCTAGCGGTTGACGTAGCCAACAGCGCCGAGTGGCTGCGCTACTACGCTGAGTGCTGTGATAAGATCGATGACACGCTGCTGCCAACCGGCGATGAGGCGATGGGGCTTGTCGCCAGTGAGCCGTATGGCGTCGTCGGCGCCATTGCGCCGTGGAATTTCCCGCTCATCCTGGCGATGTGGAAGGTCGCGCCCGCGCTGGCCGCCGGCAATGCGATCGTGCTCAAGCCATCGGAATTCACGCCGTTCTCGGTGGTGCGCGTGGCCGAGCTTGGCGTGCAAGCGGGTTTGCCGCCTGGGCTTTTCAATGTGGTGCAAGGCCTTGGGCCATCTGTTGGCGCAGCGATCGTGCGCCATCCCTTGATCGGCTATGTCGCCTTCACCGGCTCAACCGCGACGGGCCGCACCTTGATGACGGACGCCGCGCAGTTCGGGCCCAAGCCTGTGGGCTTGGAGCTCGGCGGCAAGGGCGCTCAGCTCGTGCTCGCGGATGCCGGCGACCTCGAAAAAATCGCAGAGCAGGTCGCCTGGGGCGTCACGCGCAATGGCGGCCAGCTTTGCTACGCCGGCAGCCGGCTCATCGTGCACGAAACGCTAGCAGAGCCCTTGCTTGAGAAGGTGGCCGCCCGTTTCGCTGCGCTGCGCCCCGGCGCAACATGGGCGCATGATGCAACCCTGCCGCCCATTCTCAATCAAAAGCAGGCGCAGCGCATCGAGTCGATCGTCAATGACGCCATCGCCCAAGGCGCGCGCGCGCGCTGCGGCGCGGTGTTGCGCGAGGAGGGCGGCGCTTGGTTTGTTCCGACGATTCTGGAGAATGTCGCGCCCACGATGCGCGCGGTCAAAGAAGAGATCTTTGGCCCAGTGCTTACAGTGCAGATCTTCCGCGATGCAGACGAGGGCTTCGCCCTCGCCGAGCATGATGATTACGGTCTCGCCACGTCCGTCTACACGCGCGACGTCGTCAGCGCGATCAAGGCGGCGCGGCGCATGCAGGCGGGCACGGTGTGGGTCAACACTTGGGGGCGCAAGCCGGATTTCACAGCGCCCTTTGGCGGCTGGAAGCGCTCAGGCTTTGGCCAGGAAGCCGGCAAAGCGGGCTTTGAAAAATATCGCCGCCACAAGACGATCTGGTTTGACCTCAGCTAGCGGGCGTACACCCAAGGCCGCGCCGCCGCATCGCGCGCGCGATGGGCGTTGATCGCCTCATCGTGCGTCAGCGTGAGGTCGATCGCGTCAAACCCGTTCACCAGCATTTCGCGCGGCTCATCGGGCATGGTGAAGCCAAAACGCGCGCCACTCGGCGTGCGGATTTCGCTTTGAACCAGATCAATCTCAAGCGCTGGCGCATCAGCGCTTTCAACTTCGGCGGCGATCGTTGCGATATCCTCTTCGCTCAGCGTCACAGGCGCGAGGCTGTTGCGGATGCAATTGCCGTAGAAAATCGCGTTGAACGAAGGCGCGATCACCGCGCGCACGCCATATTCATGCAGCGCCCACACCGCATGCTCGCGGCTTGAGCCGCAGCCAAAATTCGGCCCGCCCAGGATGATCTTGGCCTCCGCATAGCGCGGCTGATTGAGCACGAAATCGGGGTTGGCCGCGCGCGCGTCAATGTCAGTGTAGCGCCAGCCGGCGAAGAGGCCGTCTTTGAGGCCTTGCTTGGTGGTGCTACGAATTTCGCGCGAGGGAATGATGATGTCGGTGTCGATATTGGCGCGCACCAGCGGCGCGGCGACGCCGGAAACGAGGGGCATGGGCGTGCGGACGCTCATCTTCGCTCCTTAAAGTTTGCGCGGATCGGCCAGCGCGCCAGCGATGGCGGAGGCGGCGACAACGGCGGGTGAAGCGAGGTGCGTGCGCGTGCCGGGGCCCTGCCGGTTTTCAAAGTTGCGATTGGTGGAGCTTACCACCCGCGCTTTGGGCGCAAAGCTTTCGCCGCCCGCAAAGAAGCACATGGAGCAGCCGGATTCCCGCCACTCAAAGCCCGCTTCGGCGAACACTTTATCGATCCCTTCGGCCTCGGCTTGCAGCTTAACCTGGCTTGAGCCCGGCACGCAAATGGCTTTCACGCCCGCCGCCACTTTGCGCCCCTTCAGCACCGCCGCCGCCGCGCGCAAATCGCTGATGCGGCTATTGGTGCAGGAGCCGATGAACGCGGCGTCGATTTTGATCCCTTCCAGCGGCGCGCCGCTTTCCAGCGCCATATAATCAAGCCCGCGCTGATAGCTTTCACGGCTCTCGCGCTGCGCGACTTCCTCATAAGCAGGCACGCGCGCGTTCAAAGGCGAAGCCTGTTGCGGAGAGGCGCCCCACGTCACCATCGGCGCGACAGAGGAAGCATCGATCGTCACGTCACGATCGAAGATCGCGTCATCGTCGCTTTTCAGCGTGCGCCAATAGGCTTCGGCCTGATCCCACAGCGCGCCTTGCGGCGCGAACGGGCGGCCTTTGAGATAGGCGATGGTTTTATCATCGGGCGCGATCATGGCGTTAAACGCCGAAAGCTCGGCCGCCATATTGCACAACGTCATGCGCGCTTCGATCTCCAGCGCCTCGATCGCCTCGCCGCAATATTCGATGGCGCAGCCTTTGCCGCCGCCGGCGGAAAGCTCAGCGAGGATATGCAGCGCCAGATCTTTCACAGTGACGCCAAGCCCAAGCGCGCCCGTCACGCGGATGCGCATGTTCGCAGGCTTGGCGACGCGCAGCACGCCCGTCGCCAGTGCGTGCTCAGCCTCGGATGAGCCAACGCCCCAGGCCATCGCGCCGATCGCGCCTTGCGTGCAGGTGTGGCTATCGGGTGCGATCAGCGTCACGCCTGGCTGCACGATGCCTTGCTCGGGCGAAACCACGTGCACGATGCCTTGGCGCGGATCACCGATATCAAACAGCGTGATGCCGTTGCGCGCGCATTCTTCGCGGAAGGTGCGGATGAAATCAGCGCCGGTGGGCATCACGGTTTTATCGGTGCGACCCGGAAAGGTATCGACCACGTGATCCATGATGCCGAACACACGCTCAACTCCGCGCACGCTGCGGCCGCTGTCGCGCAAGCTGCGCAGCGCCACCCCGCCGGTGCGTTCGTGCAGCAGGATGCGGTCGATCGCGAGCAAGGTCACATCGCCCAGCTCTTTTACGCTGTGTTGCGCCCAGATTTTATCGAACAGCGTCTGGCCCACGCGCGGTTCCTTTATTTATCCAGCAAAGCGGCATTATCCTGCCCTGGCGCGGGCGGATCGTTCCAGGCAGGCGCGCGCTTGTTGTTGAACTCGATCGGCAGCGCCGGCAGGCGTGCGGTGCGTGCGTCGGGATGGCCGGGATGCGGGATCGTGAGCTCAGTCATGCCGCCGGCATTGAGGTGCGGATCGTCCACCAGATCCATTGGCGTCGCCACCGGCGCGAAGGGAAGCCCAATGCGCTCAAGCGTGGCCAGCAGATCAGCCTTCTTCAAGCTTTTGAACAGCGGCCGCAGCCGGCCAAGAATGCGCTCGCGCTCGGCCACGCGCTGATTGTTCAGCGCCAGGGCCTCATCGGCGGCGAAATCATCCAGCGCAAATGCTTCGCACAGCGTGCGCCATTGCGCGTCGCTGACAACGCCCACGAACACCTGCTCGCCGCTATCGGTTTCAAACAAATCATACACCGCCCAGGCGGAGGTGCGCTCCGTCATCGGCGGCGGCGCAACGCCGGTCAGCACGCCTTGCGCGATATGTTGGCCAACCAGGAACGCGGTGGTTTCAAACAGCGAGCAATTGACCAATTGGCCCACGCCGCTGCGATGCCGCTGTTCCAGCGCCGCCAGCACGCCAATCACGCCGAACATGCCGCCCGTCACATCAATCACAGAAGCGCCCGCGCGCAGCGGCCGGCCTTTGGGGCCGGTCATATACGCCAGCCCGCCCATCATCTGCGCCACTTCATCCAGCGCCGTGCGTTCGCCATACGGGCCGCTCAAAAAGCCTTTGGCCGCGCAGAAGATCAGCCGCGGATTGGTTTGCCGCAGCGCTTCATAGCCAAGCCCGAGCCGATCAAGCGTGCCGCTGCGAAAATTTTCGACCACGATGTCGGCGCCCTCCACCAGCGCGCGCGCCTGCTTCAATCCTTCGGGTGATTTGAGATCGAGCGTCACGCTTTTCTTGTTGCGATTGTACATCGAGAAATAGCCCGCGCCCGAGCCCTTGAGGCGGCGCGTCTGATCACCGCCCTCAGGCTCGACGCGAATAACCTCAGCGCCTAAATCAGCCAGCAAGAGGCCGATGCACGGCCCCATCACCATATGCGTGAATTCGATGACGCGGATGCCATGCAGCGGCGCTTCTGTGCGGGGCAGGGCTTCCTCAGCGGACATCAACGCAACTCCTCAACGCAGGGTGATCCTTGTTAAAATAGTTCTGATGATATAACAATAGGACATGTTGGCGGCTTTATGAGCAAAACCAAGTGACAAAGCGCATCACCATCAGCGAAGTGGGCCCCCGCGATGGCCTCCAAAGCATCGCCCACATCCTCACGCTCGAGCAGAAACTGGCCTGGATCGAGGCCGAGGCCGCCGCCGGCGTTACCGAAATCGAGGTGGGCTCTTTTGTGCCAGCCAAGGTGCTGCCGCAGCTGGCCGATACCGGTGAGGTCGTCCGGCGATCACGCGAGATTCCAGGGCTTACCGTCGCCGTGCTCGTGCCCAACGCCAAGGGCGCCGCCGCCGCGCTCGAAGCCGGCGCGCACAAGCTCACCATCCCGCTCTCGGTCAGCGAAACCCACAGCCTGCGCAATGTGCGCCGCACGCACGCGCAGATGATCGAAGAGGCGCGCCAAATCAGCGCGATGATAGCAGAATTGCCGCAAGAGCAGCGCCCGCACTTTGAAGGCTCGCTCTCCACCGTGTTTGGCTGCACGCTCGAAGGCGCGATCCCCGATGCCCAGATCGCGCGCTTGGCCGAGCAATTGCGTGACGCGGGCTGCAACGAAATCGGCCTCTCCGATACGACCGGCTACGCAAACCCCGCCCAAGTGCGCCATCTCATCCGCCTCGTGCGCGGCGTTGTCGGCAAGGAGGCTGTGACTGGCCTGCATCTGCACAACACGCGCGGGCTTGGCCTCGCCAACGTGCTTGCCGGCCTTGAGGAAGAGATCACCACATTCGACAGCTCACTTGGCGGGCTGGGCGGCTGCCCATTCGCGCCGGGCGCCAGCGGCAACATCGTCACCGAAGATTTGGTGTTCATGCTCGAAGCCATGGGCATTGATACCGGCATCGATTTTGACGGCCTGCTGAAAGCGCGCGCCATCCTGCGTGAAGCGCTCAACCCCGAAGAGCCGCTCTATGGCTTCGCACCCGAAGCCGGCTTGCCGCTCGGTTTCGCGTACGCCGAGGCGCGGGCGTAGCCGCTTCCCCGAGTGATGGTGGGCCCGGTAGGACTCGAACCTACAACCAGACCGTTATGAGCGGCCGGCTCTAACCATTGAGCTACAGGCCCCTAAAGGGGTGCACGCATGTGCGGGGCGGGGGCGCGTCCGTCAAGCCTCGCCGCGCGCGTAGCCGACAATGGCGGCGCGCACAAAATCATCGAAATTGATCGAATCCAGCGTTGGCGGGTGCGGCGCCCAGGGCGGGCCGTCCAGCATTTGCACGGTGATGTCCGGGCGCTTGGCGCTTTTGCGGCGCCTCAGCGCATGCTCGGCCTCCTTGGCCACCCATTCCGATTGCGCGGCGGCCTTGGACCAGCACAGGTGAAAGAGATCGGCTTTTTCGATCTCGCGCTTAAGGCGCGGGCTCCATTCTTCACCGCTCTTGAGGCCGGTGCGATCCCAGAAATGCGCCACGCCCGCCATCTGATATGCGGTGGCGATGGCGGACACTGTCTCGCGGTCATGGCTGGAATAAGAGAGAAAAACGCGCTTGTGCCGCTTGAGGCGCACCTCGCCAGCTTTGGATTCCTTGGCCGCGCCGGTGATCGGCCGCGTGAACGCGATCACGCCGATCTGCGCATCGTCCACGAACACGCGCGCGAGAAACACCGCTTGCTTGGCATCGTTCGCCGCTTCCACTGGGAAAGCGAAATCAATCGGCTCGCCCATCCACGCGCGCCGCTGCACTGCGCCTTCGCACGCGGCGCCGTGGGTTTCGAGCGCGATGCCGACATGCGCGCCAAGCGCGATGTCGCCGATCGAAATGCCTTGCGGCGCCGGGCGCGCGTTCGGATCGATCTGCTTGGCCGTTTTGATCACGGCTTTGAGTTGGCTTGGTTGATGGATGACGACGCGCACGAGTTCCGGTGTGGCGCGGCGCAGTTTTTTCGGCGCGAAGGCGGTGGCGTCCGCTGGCGCGCTCGGGCGCGGCCGCCGACGGG
>DAORMO010000006.1:32855-34295 GCA_035440585.1 Terricaulis sp. | reverse complement strand
GCCACCTCCGCCGCCGGCCACGTTCCCGCCGCCGGCGCCCCCGCACGCGCCGGGCGATTATCCGCATGTGAACAGCAACGAGTTCAACGCCAATTGGGGCGTCGCCGGCGCGCGCGCGCAAGCGGCATGGCAGGCCGGCGCCACCGGCGCGGGCGTGCTGATCGGGGTGATCGATGATGGCATCCATCCCAATCATCCCGAGCTCGCGGGACGTATCTCTGCTGACTCAGTCGACATCGTGCCGGGCCGCAACGCGCTGGTGACGGATCAATCGCACGGCAGCGAACTCGCCGCGATCATGGCCGGCAATTATAACGGCCAACAAACTGTGGGGCTTGCGTTCGACGCGCAAATTCTCGCCATCCGCGCCGATAAGGGCACATTCTCATCCGCCGATCTTGCCGCCGCCGTCGACTACGCGCGCGAGCAGGGCGTGCATGTGATCAATCTTTCGCTCGGTTCAGCCGGGGAAAGCTCGCCCGCGCTGCAACAGGCGATCGCGCGCGCGACAGCGGCGGGAATCATCTTTGTGGTGTCAGCCGGCAATTGCGGCCAGGGCGGCTCACATTGCTCCGGCGGCGTGGCCACCAATCCGAATTACCCAGGCTTTCTTGCGCTCGATCCCAGCATCAGCAACGGGCTGATGATGATCGCCGGCGGGCTCAATTCCAACGGCACGCTCAACACCGTGTCCAACCCGCCAGGCTCTGCCGGCGAATTTTACATGGTGGCGCCGGGCTGGGAGATCATCGTGCCCGATTTCGGCCCGGTCGGCGCTGTGCCTGGCTTTCAAACCTGCGGGCTCGGCCCGAACGGCGATCTCTGCCGCATTCAGGGCACGTCTTACGCTTCGCCCATCATCACCGCCGCCGTTGCGCTGGTGAAGGATGGCTTCCCGGGGCTCACGCCCGCGCAGATCGTGGAATTGCTGTTCATCACTGCTGACGATGAGGGCGCGCCGGGCACAGATTCCCTCTATGGCCGCGGGCGGCTCAATATCGCCCGCGCGTTTGAGCCTGTGGGCACGCTTTCTGCGCCGTTGGCGAGCCTTGAGGTGTCGCCGATGAGCGTGGTGGGCGCTTTAGGCCCCGCGTTCGGCGATGGCTTTTCCCATTCAGGCGCCTGGAACGTGGCGAGCTTTGATTATTTTGACCGCACTTACGCGATGGATCTGTCGCGCGCGTGGATGCGTGCGGAGACGGGGCCATCGCTCGTGGCGCAAGCGCCGCTGCTGTGGCGCAGCGAAGCGGCCGGGCCTGTGCGCGTGCAGGCGGCGTTCGCCGAAAGCGTTGCGCCAGATTCTTTCCGCACCGCGATCGCGCGCGCTGATCTTGAGCAAAATCCAATGCGCATCGAAGCGGAAATCGCGCCGGGCTTCACCGCCGCGTTCGCCGCGCACGGCGCGCGCGCCGACTATGACGATAACGGCGTGGTGAGCCA
>DAORMO010000006.1:30222-32800 GCA_035440585.1 Terricaulis sp. | reverse complement strand
CAGCCTTTCACTGATCAACGAAAGCGGCCGCGCCGCTTCCGGCGTCAGCTTCATGCCGGGGGTTGAGCGCAGCGCCACGGCGGCGCGCGCGTCGTTTGATTTGCCGCGCATGGGGCTTGATCTCACCTTCGGCGCGGTGCGGGAGGATCAAGGCGTTCTCGGCATGATCTGGTCCAGCGGCTTTGGCGCCACGCCAGGCGGGGAAACGCGCTTTGGCGGCGTTGGTTTTCATGCGGATGTCACATCGGTGTGGCGTATCTCTGGCTCGGCTGAATTTGGCGTCGCCGATATGGGGCCGTCCGGCTGGCTGCAGGTGATCGAGCCGCTGCGCACCACCGCGTTTTCGCTCAAGGCGCAGGCGCGGCCCGATTGGCTTAACGGCGCGTTGACCTTCAGTGTAACGCAGCCTTTGCGCGTTGAAGATGGCGTTATGGCGTTCCTTGCGCCCACCGCCACCAATTACGGGCGTGAAAGCCTCAGCTATGAATTGCGCGCATTTTCCCCGGCGCCTTCGGGCCGGGAGCTGCGGCTGGGCGTGGGCTACACCTATTGGCGCGGCGATGTGTTCTCCGCATTTGGTGAGGCGCTTTATGTGCTCGAACCGGGGCATGTGCGGAACCAAGATGCTGAAAGCATGTTGCGCTTAGGCCTCCGCGTCGCGCATTGACACATCGCGCCTGGACCCCGTGAGGCGCTTTGGCTAGGCTCCTCACGCCGAGGGGAAAGGCGGGAGGTTCTGCGTGCTGCAACGTGCTTTTTCGGTCTTGGTGGCGGGCGCCTGCGCCCTGTTTGCGGCAAGCGCCCACGCCGAAACCTATCGGCTGAATTACAATGTCGCTGTTCTTGGCGTGGTGGAACTCGGCACCGCGAGCTTTGAGGTCACCGATACGCCCACGCGCTATGCGGTGCGCGCCAATGTGCGCACCTCCGGCATGGCGCGCATGTTCGATCAAACCGAGATCAACGCCGCCACCAGCGGTTCGGTCTCGCCGCAAGGGCTGGCCTGGACGCGCTACGATCTTTCGCACGCTTACGCCGGCAAGTTTCGCCGCACGCGGCTTGACCGCGCGGCGGGTGTTGTCTCGGCGAACATCGAGCCGTCCTACAGCAATATGGGTTCGCCCGTGGCCACGGCGGATCACCAGCGCGCCTCCTATGATCCGCTTTCGGCGCTGTTTGCGCTTGGGCGGCAAGTGGGGCAGGCGCGCGCGTGCCGCGGCTCGGTGCTCGTCTATGACGGGCGCCAGCATTATCGGCTCGCCGTGTCTGGCGGTACTGAGGGGCAGTTCAATCGCGGCGGCTATCGCGGCCCGGCGCTGACCTGCCAATTCCGCTATCAGCCGCTCGCCGGCTTCAACATGACGGACGCTGAGCGCGCGCGCATCCCCGTGGGCGAGGCGGTGTTCGCCACTGGGCAGGGCGGGTTTGCGGCGCTGCTGCGGCTTTCAGTGCCCACTCCGCTTGGCGCGGCGGTGGTTGAAATCCGCGAGTATCAGCACGTCCGCAACCCCAACAGCTAAAGCGCGCGGGCAAACAGCGCATCATATTGCGCGCCGTCAAAGGGCGTGGCGTTCGTCATCGTGGCGAGGTCGGACACCGCGTAATCGCGTGCGCCGGGCCAATGCGCCTCGGTGACGCCCATCGCCGAAAGTGAAGGCGGCAGGCTGATGCGCGCATTGAGATCGGCGATGTATTGCGGCAAATCCGCGTTCGCGCCGAGGCCCAGCGCACGGCGCAAGCGCACGAATTTTTCCGCAACCTCCGCGCCGTCCAGCATCGCCAGCGCATGCGGCAGGATCACAGCGTTGAGCGTGCCGTGATGCAGCTTGAGTTCCTTGACGCGCCCCAGCGCATGCGAAAGCCCGTGCACGGCGCCAAGCCCTTTTGAAAACGCCAGCGCCCCCTCAAACGAAGCCATCATCATCTGCCAGCGCGCGTCACGATCGGCGCCCTCTTTCACCGCGCGTTCAAGCCAGCGCCCCGCGCGCTCGGCGCCGTCGAGCCCGATCGCCTCGGCGGGCGGGTTTACCGCGGGGGAGAGCACCGCTTCGATGCAATGGGTCATCGCGTCCATGCCGGTGGCGGCGGTGAGCCCAGGCGGCAGGCCGAGCGTGAGCTCGGGGTCGCAGATCGCCGCCGCCGGCACGAGATGGGGAGAGACGAAAGTTTCCTTGCGCCCGTTATCGAGGATCACAACCGCCCCGCTGGACACCTCACTGCCGGTGCCGGCTGTGGTGGGGATGGCCAGCAGCGGCGGGATTTTGCCGATATGCTTGCCCCCGCGAAGGGTGGCGCCCAGTTGCTCGAACGGGCGCTCGCTGCTCACCATCAGCCCCATCGCCTTGGCGAGATCCATGGAAGAGCCGCCGCCCAGCGCGATGATCGAATCTGCGCCGGCCGCGTGGTAGCCCTCAGCCGCCGCGCGCGCCGCGCTTTCGGTGGGGTTGGGCGGGGTGTCGGAAAACACCCCCGCCGGCGCTGCGCCCAGCGCCGCCAGCAGCCGGTCCAGCAAGCCGTTCGCCACCAGCCCCGGATCGGTGACGAACAGAATGGCCCCGCCGAGCCGGCCCTTAAGCAG
>DAORMO010000006.1:17955-30212 GCA_035440585.1 Terricaulis sp. | reverse complement strand
ACGGCGCTTTGGCCCCCAATCGGGCGAGCACGCGGGGTGTTTGCTCCAGCGCGCCGAAATCGAACGTGCATTGGGTCAGGAAATTCATTTGGGCCATGGCGTCTCTCTCCGCGTTCGTCGATAGCGCGCGCGCGTTCGCCGCGCACCCCCTCCCTAACGGCGCCCCAGCCGCCCCGAAGGGTGGACTTGAGGGCCGGGGCCGCTAGTCTCCGCGCCCATGACTGACTCTGTTCTGGAAATTTCCAATCTCGCCGTCACCTTCGACACGCCGGACGGCGAGGTCGAGGCGGTCAAAGGCGTCTCCTTCTCCATCGCCCAGGGCGAGTGCCTGGGCATTGTCGGGGAAAGTGGCTCGGGCAAGAGCCAAAGCTTTCTCTCCGCCTTCGGGCTCACCTCCAGCAACGCCAAGGTCTCCGGATCGGTGAAGTTCAAGGGGCGCGAGGTGCTGGGTCTGCCGCGCAAGGAGATGGATGCGATCCGCGGCCGGCATGTGGCCTTCGTGTTCCAGGATCCGCTCACCGCGCTCACCCCGCACATGACCATCGAAGAGCAGATGGTTGAGGTGCTGACGCATCATTTCCAGGTTTCCAGCGCTGTCGGGCGTGAGCGCGCGATCGAATGGCTTGAGCGCGTGCGCATCCCCGAGGCCGCGCGACGGCTCAAGCAATACCCGCATGAGCTTTCGGGCGGCATGCGCCAGCGCGTGATGATCGCCATGGCGATGATGTGCGAGCCCGCGCTGCTGATCGCGGATGAACCAACCACCGCGCTGGACGCCACCGTGCAAGCCCAAGTGCTCGATCTCATCGAAGATTTGCGCCGCGACACCAACGCCGCCGTTGCGCTCATCACTCACGACATGGGCGTGATTGCGCGCATGGCTCAGCGCGTGGCGGTGATGCGCGCAGGCGAGATCGTCGAAACCGGCGATGTGGATGCGCTCTATAATGCGCCCAAAGCCGATTACACGCGCATGCTGCTGGGCGCTGTGCCGCATATTGACGGCGCGCGCGCGCATGAACTCGCGCCGCCCGATGCGGGCGCGCCGATCCTGCAGGTTGACGATGTGCGGGTGCATTTTCCGATCCGCGTGGATGGCGGCATGTTTGGCAAAACCAAGCTGCTGCGCGCGGTCGATGGCGTGAGCTTTGATTTGCGCGCGGGCGAAACGCTTGGCGTTGTCGGCGAAAGCGGCTGCGGCAAATCCACATTGGCGCGCGCTGTGGTGCAGCTCTTGCCGCGCACAGCGGGCGCTGTGACCTTCCTTGGCCGCAATTTGCTCCCGAGTGAGCGCGACGCCATTCGCCGCGCGCGCCAGGATTTGCAGATCGTGTTCCAAGATCCGCTGGCCAGCCTTGATCCGCGCATGACGCTGGGCGCATCGATCGCCGAGCCGCTGCTGGCGTTCGCGCCTGAGCTCAGCCGCGAGCAGCGCGAGGTGCGGGTGAAAGTGGCGATGGCGCAAGTCGGCCTCGATCCAGGCATGATCAACCGCTATCCGCACGAGCTGTCCGGCGGGCAAAACCAGCGCGTGGGCGTGGCGCGCGCGATGATCCTCAAGCCCAAACTGGTGGTGTGCGATGAGGCGGTTTCGGCACTGGATGTGTCGATCCAGGCGCAGATCATGAAGCTGCTGATTGATCTGCAGGGCGAGTTCAAAACCGCGATGCTGTTCATCAGCCACGATCTCGCCGTCGTGCGCGAGATCAGCCACAACGTGCTTGTGCTCTATCTCGGCCGCGCGGTCGAGTATGGGCCCTCTGAGGTGATCCTGCGCGATCCGCGCCATCCTTACACCAAGGCGCTCTTGGCCGCCGCGCCCACGCCCGATCCGAACGCCGCTCGGGCCAAGCCGCGCGTGCGCCTTGTCGGCGATCTGCCGAGCCCGCTCGATACGCGCGCCAGCCTGCGCTTCCTCAAATCGCGCATCGTCGATGATCCGGACGCCACGCAATATCGCCCGCAATGGATCGAGGTCGGCCCCGGCCATTTCGTGGCCGAGCATGACCCGGCTGAGGCCGCGGCGGCTTAATTCGACAAAGTGGGGGATATGCCAGTGCGTTTGATCGTCTTCGCCGCCGCCGCGCTTGCGGCGCTGAGCCTTCCCGCTTTAGCGCAAACCGAGCGCGAAATGCGGGGCGCGTTGCAGGTGGAGCATGTGCCAGAAGCTTCGGCGGAGGTGTCCGATCGCTTGCGCCAATACGTCAACACGCGTGCGGCGAGCTTCCAGGGCTGGCTGCCGGGCGGGGCGGTGCTGATCTCCACGCGCTTTGGCGATGTCAATCAGCTGCACCGGGTGGACGCCCCGCTTGGCGCGCGCACGCAGCTGACGTTCTTTGAAGAACGCATCGCCGGCGCCATCGTGCGCCCCGACGCGAGCGGGGATATTTTGTTCTCCCGCGATGTTGGCGGCGATGAGAATTTCGCCGGCTTCATTCTGGATCAACGCACCGGGCGCATCACGCAGGTGACAGAGCCAGGCACGCGCAATCAGGGCTTCCTCTGGAGCCATGATGGGGCGGAATATGCTTGGTCGTACGTGCCGGCGGCGGAGCCGAACTACGATATATTCGTCGCTGCAGCAGCGGCGCCGCGCCGGCAGATGATCCATGACGGGGAAGGCGCGATCTATCCGCTCGATTACGCGCGCGATGGCCGGCGCATGTTGGTGGGGCGCTACATTTCTGCGGCGGAAAGCGAGCTCTTCATCCTCGATCGCCGCGACGGCGCGATGACGCAGCTCACGCCTGAGCTCAGCGTTTCCTATTCCGGCGGCGCGTTCACGCCCGATGGCGCCGCTGTGATCGCGCTTTCTGATGAAGGCGCCCAGTTTGAGCGCCTGGTGCGGATCGATCTCGCCAGCGGCGCGCGCACGGTGCTGACGCCGGATCTGAACTGGGGCGTGGAAAGCTTCGATATTTCGCCCGATGGCCGCACCATCGCTTATGTGGTCAACGAAGCGGGCCGCTCGACGCTGCGCCTGCTGGATGCGCGCACGCGGCGTGCGCTGCCTGCGCCGGCGCTGCCGCCTGGGATCGTGTCGGGCATTGAGTTTGACGCTGAGGGCCGCAACCTCGGCTTCACGCTCAATAGCGCGACAGCGCCCGGCGATGTCTATTCCTGGGATACGCGCAGCCGGCGGCTCACGCGCTGGACGCAGAGCGAAACCGGGGGCATCCCGCAGGCGACGTTCGTTGATCCTGAGCTCATCACTTGGCGTTCCTTCGATGGGCTGGAGATCAGCGGCTTTCTCTATCGGCCGCGCACGCCGGGGCCGCATCCCGTCGTGGTGCAAATCCATGGCGGGCCGGAATCGCAATTCCGCCCTGGCTTTAGCTCCACCATCCAATATTGGGTGAATGAGCTCGGCATCGCCGTGATTGCGCCTAACGTGCGCGGGTCTTCGGGCTATGGGCGTGACTTCCTGGCGCTCGATAACGCCGAAAAGCGTGAGGATTCGGTGCGGGACATCGGCGCGCTGCTGGATTGGATCCAAGCTGAGCCCAGCCTCGATCAAGATCGTGTCATTGTGTATGGCGGCTCTTATGGCGGCTACATGGTGCTGGCCTCGATGACGCACTACAACGATCGCCTCGCGGGCGGGGTGAATATCGTCGGCATCTCCAATTTCATCAGCTTCCTGGAAAACACCTCCGGCTATCGCCGCGATCTGCGCCGCGCCGAATATGGCGATGAGCGCGATCCTGAGATGCGCGCGGTGTTGGAGCGGATTTCGCCGCTCGCCAATATTGGCGCCGTCACCAAGCCGATGTTCGTGATCCATGGCTACAACGATCCGCGCGTGCCGGTGAGCGAGGCTGAGCAGGTCTACGCCGCCGTGCGCGCCAATGGCGGGGATGCGTGGCTGATGATCGCCATGAACGAAGGCCACGGCTTTGCCCGGCGCGAAAACCAGCAGGCCCAGCGCGAAGCTGAGACGCTATTCTTCCGCCGCGTGCTGCAGCTGGATTAACCCGCGAGCCGGCGGGCGTTGAAGCCTTCGGCCACCAGCGCGGCCATCACCTCATCGGCGTGGGCGCGATCGCGGGTTTCGATCTGGATATCGAACTCTACGCCTTTGGCGGGCGCATCCAGGGTCATGCGCCGGTGCTCCACTTGCAGGATGTTGGCGCCGTTGTCGCCAATGATGCGCGCCACGGCGGCGAGGATGCCGGGGCGGTCATCGCCGAGGAAGCGGATCATGGTGATGCGCCCCTCGCGCACCAGCGAGCGCTCAAGCACTGAAGCCAGCAGCCGCGTATCGATATTGCCGCCGCTAAGCACGAGCCCAACGCTTTTGCCGCGGAATGTCTCCGGCGCGGCGATCAGCGCCGCCAGCGAAGCTGCGCCCGCGCCTTCGGCCACGGTGCGCTCGGCCGTGGCGTAAAGCGCCACCGCGCGCTCGAGCAGCGATTCATCCACGAGGATGATGTCCTCGATCATATCCTTGACCACCGCGAACGGCAGATCGCCCACGGCCTTCACCGCGATCCCTTCGGCGATGGTTTGCCCGCTGGCCTTCACCGCCTCGCCATTCCGGCGCGCGCGGAAGGAAGGGTACATCGAAGCTTCCACGCCGATGATGCGGATGTCTGGCTTGATCGCCTTCGCCGCCACCGACATGCCGGCGATCAGCCCGCCGCCGCCGATCGGGATCACGAGCATGTCGAGCCCCGGCGCATCTTCCAGCATTTCAAGCGCTGTGGTGCCCTGGCCGATCATCACGTCGAGATCGTTGAACGGATGCACGAACACAAGGTCGCGCTCTTCGCGCAGTTTCAGCGCGTGGGCGTAGGCGTCATCGAATGTATCGCCTTCAAGCACGATTCGAGCGCCGCGCGCGCGAGTTTGCTCCACCTTCACGTTGGGCGTGGCGCTGGGCATCACGATGGTGGTGGGCACGCCCAGCGTGCGGGCATGGTGCGCCAGCGCCTGGGCGTGATTGCCGGCGGACGCCGCGATCACGCCGCGCTTCTTCTCCGCGTCGGTAAGCTGCAGCAGCCGATTGAGCGCGCCGCGCTCCTTAAAGGCGGCGGTATATTGATCGTTCTCGTACTTGACCCACACATCCGCGCCCGTGGCCTCCGAGAGCGAGCGGGAGCGGCGCATCGGCGTGCGCTCAATGCGCCCTTCCAGGCGCTTGGCGGCGGCGCGGATCGCCTCGATGGTGACGGCGCGGCGCGGATCGGGGGCGGTTGAGTCGGGCATGGGATGATTGGCGCGAACCTATCGAGGTTCTGATTCCGAGGCTAGGCGCCGGACGCTTCCCGGCAAAGCCCCGGACTTGATCCGGGGCGCTCGGCGGGGAAGCGGGACGTGTCAGCGCGCGGGCTTGGGCGTCGCCCCAACGGGCACGCGCCGCCCGGCGCGGCCGGCGACGAAATCGGGCACGGCGTCGGCGAAATTGTTGGCGCTGACGGCGATATAGATGAACGGCCCGTCCGGATTGGCGCGGAAGCTCGAATCCACCCCGATCAAGTCAAACCCATCGCCATTGCGCACCACAAAGCCCGAGCCTGAATCCCCGCGCGTGGTGTCACATTCGTGCGCGAAGGTGTGATCGGGGTTCACCGCGATGATGCGGCAGGAGAGGTTGCCCGAAAGCTGATCGCCCGTATCCCAGGAATAGCCGGCCTGCATCACTTCAGCGCTCAACGCGCGCGCGGGCTCAGCGGTGATGTTGGCGACGTTCGCATGCCCCACCCGATCGCCCAGCGGCTGATCCAGACGCAGCAGCGCCCAATCGAGCCCATCAATGTCATCGCTGGAATTGAAGCGCTGATAGTTGAAGCGCGGGCTGATCTGATAGGCGATCACATTGGCGCTGTGTTGGCCGTCGGCTGTGGTGAAGCGGCCCGAGGCGTTCACCCCGCGCGCGGTGTGGATGCAGTGTGCGGCGCTGGCGATCACGTTTGGCGCGATCAAAGTGGCTGAGCAGCTCTCGCCGGTGCTCATCGTCAGCCGGCCCATAAAGCGCCAGGGCGCCTCGTTCACGTTCACCAGCGCACGGTCATCGCGGCCGAAAAAGTGATCGTTGATCGTCATCGGCCGCTCGCGGCTGTTGCAATCGGTGCGGTCTGTGCGCGCCGCGCAGGAGCCGTCGCCGCGGCCGGGCTCTTCGCACACGCCGTTGAAGGCGGTGGCGCAGCTATCGTTCTGATTGCGCATCCAGGCGATGGCGCCGCAATCGGTGCGGTCTGTGCCTTGGGTGCAGGCGCCGGTGCCGAATTGCGGTTCGTCACATTCGCCGTCATTGGCCCAGCGGCAGGAATCGTTCTCGCCTTCGCGCAGCGCGCGGCAATCGGAATAATCGGTGTTGAGCGCGCAGGCTCCTGTGCCGATGTCCGGCTCATCGCACTCATTGTCGCGGGCGTAGCGGCAGGTGTCCGTGCCGCGCCGTGCGGCGGGCGCAGCCCCTGGGGGCGGCTTTTGCGCGGCGGTTTGCTTGTGCGCGCCCGGGAGGGCGAAGCTCGGGGCGATCCCCTCGATATGCGCAACCGCCATACACGCCGCGATTGTCGCCGCCGCCGCCAAAAACCGCATCGCCCCCGCCTTTCGTCACGTTCATGCAGAGCCTAGCCTGCGCCGCAGCGGGGCGGAAGCCGCAAGCGCTTGCCCCGCTTGAATTTGCCCGCCCGCTCTGAAACAAGCGGCCATGCCCGCGCCCGTGCTGCACATCGGCAACAAGAATTATTCCTCATGGTCGCTGCGGCCATGGCTGGCGCTGAAATGGGGCGCGATCGCGTTTGAGGAAAACCTCATTCCGCTGGGCGGGGAGGGCTATGGCCGCTCCGAGATCGCCGCGATCCGCGCTGTTTCGCCCTCGGGCCGGGTGCCGGCGCTGCAGCTGGGCGAGGTGACGCTCTATGAAAGCCTCGCCATCTGCGAATGGGCGGCTGAGCAGGCGCCCGGCTTGTGGCCCAGCGATGCGTTGGCCCGCGCCGAAGCGCGCAGCGTTGCGTGCGAGATGCATGCAGGCTTTGCCGCGCTGCGGCGCGATCTTTCGATGAATGTACGCCGGCGGCTCGGCGCTGAGCCAGATTGGCCCGCCGATACGCGCGCGGATCTGGAGCGCCTCTTTGCGCTTTGGGAGCATCAGCTTGCGCGCCATGGCGGGCCATTTTTTTTGGCGCGCGCTCCATCGCTGACGCGATGTTCGCGCCTGTCGCCACCCGTTTGCGCACCTATGCGGTTTCGATCCCGCCTTTTGCGCAAGCCTATTGCAACGCCATTTTCGCTGACGATGCTTTCCAGCTATGGGAACGCGCGGCCAGCGAAGAGATTTGGACCATAGAAGAAGCGGAAGCCCTTTATCGATGATGAGAACAATTCTGCTCGCAGCCGCCGCGCTCACGCTCGCCGCCTGCAACAATTCCGGCACGAGCGATATCGTGCGTGAAATCGAGCGCGGCGAGAAAGAAGCCTCGCAGCGCGTGGAGGATGGCGTGAATTCACTCAGCAACGCAGTGCAAGAAGAGAAGCAGACATTCCCATCGGGGCTGGAGCTGCAATTTGTCCGGCGCGGGCATGATCAATCGCTGGCGCAGCCCAGCATGGATGCGGTGGTGCTGGTGCATTATGAGGGCAGCTTCGTCGATGGCGGGGAGGTGTTTGATTCCTCCTTCGCGCGCGGGGAGCCCACCGATTTCCCGCTGCGCGCGGTGGTGCCAGGCTTCTCTGAAGCGCTCGCCAATATGCGCCCCGGCGATGAAGCCATCGCCACTTTCCCGGGTTCGCTCGGCTATGGGCCTTCGGGCCGCGGGCCGATCCCGCCGAACGCGGCGCTGCGCTTCCGCATCGTGCTTTTGGCGTACCAAACGCCGGGCGGCGAGATCGTCGAAGCCCAGCCCGCGCCATAACGTGAGCGTGCGCGCCATCCTCGATCGCCTCATCGCGTTCGACACCACGTCGCGCAATTCCAATCTCGCGCTGATCGCGTGGGTGGAGGATTTCCTGCGCGGACGCGGCGTTGCTTCGCAGCGTGTGGCGAACGGGGATGGCTCGAAGGCCAATCTCTACGCACGCATCGGGCCTGATGTGGCGGGCGGAATAGTGCTCTCGGGCCATACTGACGTTGTGCCCGTCGATGGCCAGCCGTGGAGCAGCGATCCCTGGGTGGTGACGGAAAAAGCCGGCAAGCTCTATGGCCGCGGCGTCGCGGATATGAAGAGCTTTCTGGCGCTTTCGCTAGCGCATGTGGACGCGGCGCTGGCCGCGCCGCTCAAACGCCCGATCTGGCTGGCGTTTTCGTATGATGAGGAAGTCGGCTGCCTTGGCGCGCCGGCGATGATCGATGAAATGGCGCAGCTGGGGCAAAAGCCTGGCGCCGTGATCGTGGGCGAGCCCACCAGCATGAAGGTGATCTCCGCGCACAAGGGCATCCGCACTTTCTGGGTGGAGGTGATCGGGCGCGAGGCGCATTCCTCGCTGCCGCACGCGGGCGTCTCCGCCATCATGGAAGCGCAAAAGCTCATGCAGCTGATCGCTGAGATCGGCGCTGGCCCGCGTGAGGCTGATCATTTCGATCCGCCGGGCGCGAGCATGACAATCGGCATGATCGAAGGCGGCACGGCGATCAATATCCTGGCGCGGCGCTGCTTGTTTGGCTGCGACCTGCGCGCGCCAAGCCAAGCGGAGGGCGATGCGATTGAAGCGCGCCTGCGCGCGGCGGCGGCGCAGCTAGATGCAGAGATCAAAGCCCGCGCGCCCGAAGGCGGGGTGACAATCACCCGCCGCTCCATGACGCCGGGCCTCGAAATGGCGTCTGAGAGCGCCGCCGAAAGCCTCGCGCGCGCGCTCACCGGCGATAATGAAATCCGCGCCGCCGCCTATGCGGCCGAAGCAGGCCTTTTCCAGCGCGCCGGCATGCCGGCCGTGCTCTGCGGCCCTGGCTCGATCGAGCAGGCGCATCAGCCCGATGAGTGGATCGAGATCAGCCAATTGGATGAAGGCGCGCGCTTCATGCAGCGCCTGATCACACACCTAAGCGCTTAAGCGCATCGAGCGCGGCCTCGGCCGCCGCCGGATTGGCGTAAGCAATCAGCCCGCGAAACAGAAACCCCTCCGCGCGCGCGCCATAAAGCAGCGGCGCGCCATCGATTTTCATCACCCCGCCGCCCGCCGCGCTCAGCACGGCATGGCCGGCGGCGGCGTCCCACTCATTGAGATCGCCAAAGCGCGGGTAAAGATCGGCGCCGCCTTCTGCGACGCGGCAGAATTTAATTGAAGACGCCGCATCATCCTGGCTTTGCGCGCCAAGCGCAGCCGCGAATTTCTTCGCGTGCTCTGTGCGCCCGAACGTGCGTGAGGCGACGATGCGCCAGGCGCTGGTTTGCGCTGACGTCTTGATCGCTTCAAACGCGATCGGCGCGGCGTCGTGCGGCGCGCGCGCACGCAAGGCGCGTCCAGGCTCGCCCGCGTAGAGATCCCCGCTTGCGGGTGCGAGCACCACGCCCATTGTCGGCGCGCCATCTTCGATCAGCGCGATATTGACGGTGAATTCATCCCCGCCCTTGGCGAAGCCGCGCGTGCCGTCCAGCGCATCAACGCAGAAATAGCGCGCGCTTGGCGCAGGGATGCGCCCGTCGGCCACCGCCTCTTCGCCCACCATGGGAATATCGGGCGCAAGCGCTGCAAGCCCCGCTTCGATCAGCGCTTCGGCGCGTTGATCGGCGATGGTGACAGGCGATCCATCGCCTTTGATCATCGCTTCAAAGCCTGTCGCGCGCACGGCCATGATCTCGCGCCCTGCGGCGATGGCGAGGCGTGTCAGGGCTTCAAGGGAAGGGCGGGCGCTCATGGGGGCGATAACGCACGCGGCGGCGGCTTAGTCCAGCGCCTCGGGCGTGTTGCGCGCCAGTTCATCCAGCCACGCGGCCGCACTTGCATCAGAGGGCGCGCGCCAATCGCCGCGCGGGGAAAGCGCTCCGCCCGAAACCAGCTTCGGCCCGTTCGGCACGGCCGAGCGCTTATATTGGCTAGTGAAGAAGCGTTTGAGAAACACGCTGAGCCAATGCTTCAGCGTGGCATAATCGTATTTTTCGCCCCAGGCCGCGTGCGCGAGGAACAGGATTTTGCTCGGCGCCATGCCGTAGCGCGTCAGCCAGTAGAGATTGAAATCCTGCAATTCATAGGGGCCGACCACCGCTTGCGTGCTCTGCGGATTGGCGCCGGGGATCAGCTCCGGGCTGATCTCGGCGTCCAGCACATCAAGCAGCGTTTGCGAGGTGGCGGCGTCAAACAGCTTTTGCTCGGCCACCCAGCGGATCAGATATTGGATCAGCGTTTTCGGCGCGCCGCCATTGACGTTGTAATGGGACATATGATCGCCCACGCCATAGGTGCACCAGCCCAGCGCCAGCTCTGAAAGATCGCCCGTGCCCAGCACGAAGCCGCCTTCCTTGTTGGCGAGGCGGAAAAGATAATCGGTGCGCAGGCCCGCCTGCACGTTCTCATAGGCGACATCATAAACCGGCTCGCCCTTCGCGGCCGGGTGATCGAGATCTTCCAGCATGCGCTGCGCCAGCGGCTCAATGGAAACTTCGCGCGCGTCAACGCCGATTGCGTTCATCAGCGCCCAGGCTTTGGCCTTGCTTTCCGCACTGGTGGCGAAGCCTGGCATGGTGACGCCGATGATGTTTTTTCGCGGCAGGCCCAAAAGATCGAACGCGCGCGCGGCCACGATCAGCGCATGCGTGGAATCAATGCCGCCGGAAACGCCGATCACGATGCGCTTGGTGTTCGTGGCCTCTAAGCGCTTGGCGAGGCCCGAAACCTGAATGTTGTAGGCCTCATAGCAATCGGAATCGCGCCGCGTGAGATCATCCGGCACGAACGGAAAGCGATCGACCGCGCGCTTCAGCGGCAGCGCGCCTTTGGCCGGGCTGACATTAAAGGGGATGGCGGTGAAGCCGGCGATCGCTTCGCTATGGGCGCGCACGCTGTCGCGGAAGCTGGAAAGCCTGCGCCGCTCCTGCGCGATGCGCTGCACGTCGATATCCGCGATCACCAGTTTGGGCGCGCGCGCGAAGCGTTCGCCTTCGGCGATTTTTTCGCCGAGCTCGTAGGCGATCACTTGCCCATCCCAGGCAAGATCCGTCGTGCTTTCGCCTGCGCCAGCGGCGGCGAACACGTAAGCGGCGGCGGCGCGGCGCGATTGGCTGTCGCACAGCTGCTTGCGATCCTCGGCCTTGCCGATGGTGACGTTGGAAGCGGAAAGATTGAGCAGCACCGTTGCGCCCGCCAGCGCCGCGAACGAAGAGGGCGGGATCGGCGCCCAGAAATCCTCGCAGATTTCCACCCCGATAATAAAATCGCGCACGTCCTGCGCGGCGAAGATGAGATCAGCGCCGAACGGGGCCTCATCGCCTGCAACCTGGATCACGCCATGCGGGCTATCGGCGGCGGCGGCGAAATGGCGTTTCTCATAGAATTCGCGGTAGTTTGGCAGATAGGATTTGGGCACGACGCCCAGAATTTCCCCGCGCCCGATCACCACCGCGCAATTGTAAAGCGCAGCACCCAGCCGCAGCGGCGCGCCGATGACGATCAGCGGTGCAAGCTTGGCGCTTTCATCGCGGAGCGCGCCGATCGCGGCTTCTACCGCATCGAGCAGCGCATCCTGCTGCAGCAAATCATCGATCGCGTAGCCGCTCAGCGAAAGCTCCGGCGTCAGCAAGAGCGCGGCTTTGGCCGCATCCGCCTGCCGCGCGAAATCCAGGATCGCCGCCGCGTTCGCCGCGGGCTCGGCCGGGCGCACAAGCGGCGCGCAGGCGGCCACGCGCACGAACCCGTGCGCGTAAAGCGAGCCGAACGCGCTCCCAGCTGATTTTCGCGAAGCCATGGCCTCAGCCTACCATCTTATGCTCACTAAGACCATAAGCGGTGAGGTTAACGCTCCTCATCGCTATCGGGGGCGATGCGGTCGTCATAGCCTTTGCGGGCCGAGTAAAACACCAGCGCCATCAGCCCGCCGCCCACAGCCAGCGAAAGGAATGTGCCAGCGCCCAGCGCGATCCAGCCATGGACGCTCATATAAGAGCTATCCCAGCCGCTCAGCGTCCCAAACAGGACCGCCGCCAGCACGCCGCCGAGCACAAGCACGAGCAGAAAAGCTTTCATACGCCTTAGATGGGCCTTCGCCGCTTAGCGCGCCAGCGCTTTAATTGCTGGCGCAAAAGCTCGGCATCGCTACGGGGCTTGAGGCCGTGCGCTGGCGCCATTGGCCGCCTTCATCGCGATAGCGTTCGCCCACCGCG
>DAORMO010000006.1:15154-17813 GCA_035440585.1 Terricaulis sp. | reverse complement strand
AATGCTCGCGCCCGGCGCGACGCCGAGATAGCCGTCGGCCTGTTCGCCGACGAGGCCTTCGGCGCGCGCCTGGTTGATCGCGGCGTCCTGCGCGGCGGCGGGTGTGGCCAGCGCCATTGCGCCAGCGCACGCGATCGCGGCGAGAAGGGCGTACTTCATGGATTGCCTCCACCGAAAAGATCAGAGTTCTGGTCCAGAAGTTCCTGCGCGTCGCGCTCGAGGCGCACGATCACTTCCTGGCGAATATTGACGTTCAAATTCACTTCAATCGGCCGATCCGGCGCCTGGATCTGCACAGGTATGCAGGCCGACGCCGCAGTGACGGCGCCAAGAGCGGTGAGCAGTTTCAGGCGCATGCGTCCTCTCATGGCGATGTTCCTAATGCCGCGCGGCTGAACGCGCGCTGAAGCAGTTCTTTATCTTGGCGGTTGGGGTTCTGGGTCAACCTCTGGGTCAACCTCTCCCTCCCGCGCCTGGTTTCCCTGGCGGATGAGCGAGCCCGGGTCAATGATGGTGGCGGCGGTGTCGGCCAGGCGCCGGAAGGGCGCTGTCACCTTCACATTGAACCGGAACGGCACGCCCAGCATGCGCACCTCCCCGAGCCCGGGCAGGGAGGCGACGGGCGTGAGATCAATCGGCTCGCCGACATTTTCGCCGGAAAACAGAATATCGCTCACCACCTCGCCATTGAGATCGCCGTTGAGCGTCAGCCCCAGCGCCTCATAGCGGAAATCGCGCAGCGCATCGAAGGCCACGCGCGTGACGCCCTCGGTGGCTTGGCCGGCGGCGCCGGTATAGGCGATGCGCCCTGCGCCGGCGGCGCGCAGCACCCCATTGGTGACAATCGCGCTCTGCCGCGTCAGCCGCAGCGGGAACGAGCCCTCGATCACGCCGGTGGCTTGCAGATCGGGCACATTGAGTTGCGCGATCAGCGAGGCGGCGTCCACGTCGCGCAGCGTGAGCTCGATATTGGTTTCATCGGCGCCCAGCGTGATCACCTCAGGCCGCATCGCCAGCACGCCGCCCGCAAACGCAAACTCCGCATGCTCAATGGCGATCACGCCTTCTTCGCGCAGTTGAAAGCGCACGCGCCCATTGGTGACGGCCACGCCCGGATTGAGCACGCCGACACTGACCTCCTGGCCCGGCGGCGTGGTGAGCTTGAATAGATCGTCGAAATAAATTTCGCCGCGCACGTCATCAATCAGCGGGATGGTGGCGCTGGCGAGCGAGACGCCGTCAAGCGCGATGCGCGCATTGCTTTGCATCGCCTCGCGCGTCCAGCTCACGCGCGCTTCGCCGCTGGCCGGGCCGCGTACGTTGTCGATGATGCCGCGCGCCAGTTCGGAAATATCGTAAGGCTGCAAATCCTGGCCGAAGGCGATTTCATTGGCGCGGATGCGCGCCTCGCCAACGCCATCGCTGACCGTGTGATGCGCGGTGAAGCGCGCCAATTGCTGGCCCGATGCATCGAGCCGCACCGCGCCTTCGGCGTCGATCACGCCATCGCGGAACACGGCGGTGACGCCCGCAAGCCGCATCGGATTAAACAACGGCCGCTCCGCATCGCTGGCCGGGCGGTTGGCTTCGAGCAGCGCTTCGCCAGCTTCAACGCGGATCACCGGCGCATCGTTTTCAGGCGCCGCGCTCCAGCGGCCGGCGATGGCGCTGACGCCGCCGGGCAGGGCCGGGTCGGCAAGGCCGCCGCGCTCAAACTGGCCTTCAACGCGCCAGCTTTCATCGATGCGCGCATTGGCGGTGAGCCGCGCCATCACAAGGCTCAGCGCGCGCGCCTCGCTCATGTCGATCGTTAGTGCTGGCGCATCGGCGGCCATGGCGAGGCGAATATCGCCGCTGACGCCGCTGAAATTGCCGGTGAGGCGGCGCGTCTCAAGCCGCGCGGGCTGGCCATCCTCGCCGGCCATGCGCCCGTTCAGCGCCAAGCCGTCGATCAAAAATCCGCCGCCGAGATTGCCGCGTGCGTCCGCACTGATCAGTGCGTTGTGCTGCGCACACAGCGCAAAGCGCCCGCCCGCAAACGAAAGCCCCGCCACATCAAGCCCGCCAAGCGTGATCGGCAAGCATTGCCGCGCGGGCGACACCGCCCAGCCTTGGCCCCAGCGAATGCCGAGATCGAGATTGGTCGATAGCGCGCGCACCTCGCCATCGCCGAGCGGGCCGGTGATCACCGCAGGGCCGCGCACATCCATCTGCCCTTCGCCTTCGGGATTGATGGTGATGCTGACGCCGAGTTCTGGCGCGTCGATGGCGGCGCCATCAGCCCGCCATTCGGTGAGGCTGAGCGTGCCGTCGGCGTCGAACGCCGCTTGCGGCGCCCAGGCGATGGTGTCGAGCAGTAGCGAAGCGCGCGGCGCGCCCCCGCCTGAAAGCTCAAGCGCCGCCGCCCCGCGCAGCGCAAGCGACGGCAGATCGAGCGCAAACGCCGGCGCATCGCGGCGCAGCGGCGAAAGCCGCATGCGCGCGCCGCTGGCCGCTTGCGCTTCGGCCGCGCTTTCCAGCAAAATCGTGCTGCTTTGCCCGTTCGCGGTAAAGCGCAACGGCAGCGCAAGATCAAAACGCGATGCGGCGCGATCGAGCGCGTTTTCCGCTGCCGCGAATGTCGGCCCGATCGGCGCTTGCGGCAGGGTCGGCAAGATCT
>DAORMO010000006.1:14704-15104 GCA_035440585.1 Terricaulis sp. | reverse complement strand
CGCCAGCGTGATGCGCACGGGCGCATCGGCGGTGAAGCTATCGCGCCAGCCGAAGGTGAAGGCGCCGCCCGCGCTTGGCCGCTCAGCGATCAGCGAGAAGCCGGCAAAGCGGCCGCTTTCAAAACGCCAATCGCCGCGCCCTTCATATTCGCCGCCCTCGGCGCGGATCTCAAAGCGTGGGGCGCTGATGGTGTTTTCTGCGTAGGCCGCGCGCGCTGCGCCCGCGCCGCCTTGCGCGCGCCAGCTTTGCGGCGCAAGCGCATCCTCGCGCATCTCGGCTTGCGCGCTGATGACGCCAGCGAAGGTTTGCGCCTCAAGCGTTGGGCTTTGCATGCGGCCAACGCGCCACGCCGCTTCGATTTCGCCGCGCGCCAAATCCATCGGCGCGTTGGCGATGATG
>DAORMO010000006.1:14326-14588 GCA_035440585.1 Terricaulis sp. | reverse complement strand
CTTCAAGCGCATACGCGCCGTTTTGCAGCGAGGTTTCGGCGATGCGCGCCTCGGCGGCGAAATCGCGGCCGAGCACGCCAGCGCCAGCAAATTGCGCGGAAAGCGCGCCGAACGGCGCTTCGATCAACGCTTGGCCGTCAATGATGTCGATGGCGATTTCCGGCAGGGTGGGGCGGCGGGCGCTCGGCGCGCCCCCTTGCAGCCGATCCAGCGCGCCAGCCGATACGCGCCCGCGTGTATCCAGCTTGAGCCGCAGGCGCGG
>DAORMO010000006.1:12971-14307 GCA_035440585.1 Terricaulis sp. | reverse complement strand
GACGTCAGCGATGGAACAATGCCGCGCCACGCCCAGCGCGCTTCAACGCTGGCGATCGCAGCATCGGGCGCGTTCTCGGCGCCAAAGCGCACGCCATGCAGCGTGGCGTGATGGAAATCGAGGGAAACCACATCAAAATCAGCATCCGCCCCACGCTCGGAGAGAGCGGCGCCGATTAACAATTCAGCAATGGAAAGCCGCGCGAACCAAAGCCCGCCACCGACCAAAGCGGTGCTCACGCCCAGCGCCGCAAGCGCTGTGACCCAGCCGACAAGCTGTCGGCGGCGCTGTGGCGGGCCATCGTCAGGCGGCTCGGGCGCCGCCTGGTCTTGACTCGCAACGGCCTGGTCAGACCTATGTGCCATAGTCCTCACGTGGCATGGCCCTTAACGGACCATGAAAACGCCCCGGTATAGGGGTAGCTTCGCCAAACGGCATGGAGCGATTTCGGTTTCAGGTCAGATAACCACAAAGCGAAAAGTCTTGTCCTTTGTGTGATTTTCTCTGATCGGGGGTTTGGAGCACAGTCTTGCGCGCAGAATTCGTCCACCGTTTCGCCAGGGCGCGGAAAACCTTGGCCGCGTTTGGCGTGATGGCGCTCGCCGCGGGGCTGGGGCTTGGCCTTGCCTGGAATGCGGGCCTGTTTGGCGGCGCCGCCGCCGAAGCGGCTGAGCAGGAACTTTTGCGTGAAGCGGCCGCGCGCGAGGCCGAGCATTTGGCCTTTACCGATGTTTACCTCCGTCATGAAACGCGCGAGGTGCGCGTTGGTTCGGGTGAAACGCTGGCGGGGCTTTTGGTGCGGGCGGGGGCTTCGCCCGCCTCGGCCGGGGCTGCGGTGAATTCGCTGGTGTCGGTTTACGATCCGCGCCGCATGCGCCCAGGCCAACAGATCACGCTTTCTTTTTTGCGCGAAGGCGATCGGGCCGAGCTTACCGGGCTTGCGTTCCGCTCCGATCCTGGCGCCTCGGTGCTGGCCAATCGCGTCTCCACCGGCGGGTTCGCGGCGCGCGAAGTGCTGATGCCGGTGACGTTTGAAAACGCCCGCATCGCTGCGCGCGTTGAAACCAGCCTCTACGCCAGCGCCACCGCGCTCGGCGCCACCGCGCGCGAGATTGAAGCGCTGGCGGATGCGTTTTCGTTTGACGTCGATTTCCAACGCGACGTGCGCGCCGGCGATCATTTTGAATTGGTGTTCGAGCGTTATTACGATGACGAAGGCAACACCGTGCGCACCGGAGATTTGCTTTTTGTTTCGCTCGAAAGCCGCAACGGGCAGCGCGCATTCTATGCGTTTCAGGCGCCCGGTGAATCCCGCGTTGATTGGTATGACGCCGAT
>DAORMO010000006.1:11603-12961 GCA_035440585.1 Terricaulis sp. | reverse complement strand
AGGGCGCGCGCCGCTTTCTGATGCGCACGCCCATCAACGGCGCGCGGCTTTCCTCTGGCTATGGCATGCGCCGCCATCCAATCCTTGGCTATTCGCGCATGCATCGCGGCACCGATTTCGCCGCGCCCACCGGCACCCCCATCCTCGCGGCCGGCGATGGCACGGTGGTGCGCTCTGGCCCGTTTGGCGCGTTTGGCAATTATGTGCGCTTGCGCCATTCGGATGGCTACGAAACCGCCTACGCGCACATGTCGCGTATCGCCGTGCGCTCTGGCGCGCGCGTGCGCCAGGGGCAGGTGATCGGCTATGTGGGCTCCACCGGCCGCTCCACTGGGCCGCACTTGCATTATGAGGTCATGCGCCGCGGCCAGCAGATCAACCCCATGACGCTGCGCGTGGCGAACGGGCGCAATCTCGAAGGGCGCGCGCTCGAACTCTTCCAGGCTGAGCGTGCGCGCATCGACACCTTGCGTGAGGCGCGCGCGGCCGAGACGCCGCAGCAGGAGGCGGCGCTGACGGCGCGCTAATCCCGCTTCGCTCTCGCGCGCGCCGGCGCTAAAACCGCACCCATGTCAGACGATATCTCTCCGCCCGCCACGTTCGAGCCGCCCGTGGGCTTTCACCACCGCTGGCGGCGCGGCTTTGTTGGCCAGATCGGCCCGCTGTTTCACCGCCAGGACGGTGAGAACGTCACGCTCGGCTTCCATGTCGAGGAGCATCACACCAATGGCCTCAGCAACGCCCATGGCGGCATGCTGATGAGCTTTGCCGATATGGCCTGGGGGCAGGTGATCTCGGTGGAGATGTCCTACCATTGGGTCACGGTGCGGCTGAGCTGCGATTTCATGGCCGGCGCGCATTTGGGCGATTGGGTGGAGGGCGGCTCTGAGGTGCTCTCGCGCGAGGGCGGGCTCTATATCGTGCGCGGGCGCATCTGGTCGGGCGAACGCACGCTGGTGACGGGCACGGGCGTGTTCAAAGCTTTATCGCCACGCAAGCCGCTGCCGGGGGAACGCGCGTATGTCGCTCCTGCGGAGGGCGCGGCCTAAACGGAAAAAGGCGCCGCGATCAACGCAGCGCCTTTTTGTGAGATGCTTAGCTGGCGCTTTGGCTCAGCAGGCGTCTTCAGTTTTGAGCACGGCCGGCAGCGTCATTGCCAGGATCCAAATCTCGCCGAGCCACGACCATTCTTCGATATATTCGCGGTCGAGCTGCACGCGCTGGTCGTAGGTGGCGCTGGAGCGGCCGCTCACCTGCCAGAGGCCGGTGATGCCGGGGCGCACAAGCAGATAATAGCGGCGCTGGCGGCCATAGCGCTCAAGCTCGTCCGAGGTGATCGGGCGCGGGCCGACAAGGCT
>DAORMO010000006.1:4965-11589 GCA_035440585.1 Terricaulis sp. | reverse complement strand
CGTTGATGAGCTGCGGCAGTTCATCCAACGAAAATTTGCGCAGGAAGGCGCCGAGCTTAGTGACGCGCGGATCGTTGCGCAGCTTCTGCGTTTGATTCCACTCTGCCGCGGCTTCCGAATCAGTCGCGAGGATGTGCTGCAGCTCTTCTTCCGCGTTCATCTTCATGGTGCGGAACTTGAGGCAATAAAACGAACCGCCCTGACGCCCAACGCGGCGATGCCCGAACAGGATCGGGCCGGGGTCTTTGATCTTGATGAGCGCGGCGATCGTCAAAAGCGCGGGCGACAGCAGCAGCAGCGCCAATGCTGCAACTGCGAAATCAAAGCAGCGTTTGCCGACGCCCGTGGCGCGGCGCACGTTGCGGATCAAGCGAGGGTCGGTAACGCGATGCGCATTAAGGGAACGCAGCTCCTGGAAGCGCGACACTCTTTCCGCCGTATTTTGACGGCCTTGAGACGGCGCCCTCAGGTGAGGCCCCGTTTCGAATACCTGGTTCGTCATCAGAACGTCCCCGCCATCATCCCTCTTAATGGCTTGGTAATCTTACCAACCCACCATTGTGCAGTGCAATTAAATTCCGTGTCCGCGCTTGCGTGACGGCTGCGCGGCGCCCTTGTCACTGCAGCGCCCGCAGCTAGTCTCAATGCAAGAACCTTGCTGGGCCCTGGGCGTTTATAGTTGAGGGCGTTCCTTTGGGAGCTCTGCGACGGCCAAATCAAAAGCCAGTCAAAGCGAAGGATTCGCCCCCGCCTCCGCAAAATGAAGCGCCGCGGCGTCTTTCTGCGCGCCGAATGATCGTTTTCACTTCTTTGTTGATCTACTGCGCTGCTGTGTGGGGCGGTGTGTTCTTGCTGAGCAATTGGGCTGTAAAGCAGCTTACGCCGCCAAGCGTCGAGGCGCGTGAGCGCAACCAATAAGCCGCCCTGTCACGGAATGAGACACCTGCGTGAAGCCGCTTCTGCGCCATGCGTGTTCAGAAGGTCACGCTAGGCGAACCGCCAATACTTGCGCATGGGGAATCGCGATATCGAATACACGTAGTACGTGTATTTAGGACATTCACGCTGCGGCTTTACGCATACGAAAGCGTCGCCCGTTTAAGTGCGGGATGGGGTATCGTTGTGGTGGCGAAAGGGAGCGGGCTGTGGGCAAGCATCTGATTTCTCGTAACGAGTGCAAGTCATTGAAAGCCGACGCGCAAACGGCGATATCCCGAGGCTTGCCGACCATGGGCGCTGAGGGTGCGCTAAGCGTGGCCGGCGGCCAGGGGGGCGACGTGCGCTTTAAGAGAACTCTTTCCGTTATCGCGTCCTTGCTGATCGTGTCGCCGAGCTTGGCGTACGCGCAGGACGCGCGCAGCGTCGGCGTGGCCGAGCGGCCGCGCCCGGAATACGATCCGCTAGGGCGGCAGGTCGGCGGGTTTCGCCTGAACGCATCGATCGATGTCGGTGCGGAATATTCAGACAACGTCTTCGCGGAGCCCTCGGGCAGCGAGGATGAGGATATTTACCTTGTCGTGCGGCCCGATGTGCGCCTGTCTTCAAATTGGTCGCGGCACGCGCTCTATGTCGGCGGGCGCGCCGCATTTCGAGAATATAACGACATCACCTCTGAAAGCTCGGTCTCGCGCGGTTTGAGCGCCGGCGGGCGCCTCGATATTGGCCGCGACACGACACTTGGCCTTGACGCTAGCACCGCGCGCGAAATCGAGTCCCGCAGCGATCCGAGCAGCGTGATTTCGCTTGAGCCGATCGAGTATGATGTCGATGGCTTGAGCGTGTACGCCACGCACGCTTTTTCGCGGCTTTTCCTGCGTATTTGGGCCTCGCAGAGCGAGTATGATTTTCATAACCCGGCAGGCTCGGGATTTGATCAGAACCTGCGCGACCACACCAACTCGGCGCTTGGCGTGCGGGCGCAATATGCGTTGACGCCAACCCTATCGTTGATCGGTCAGATTGTGTCGGATAGCCGGGAATATGACATCGTGGGCGTCAGCCCAGATTCGGACGGCGTTTCCTATATGGTTGGCGCTGCGTTTGAAGTCAGCAGGCTGCTGCGCGGGGAAGTCACTGTCGGCCAGTTTGAGCGCGATTATGAGCCAACGCCGGCTTATCCGAGCATCGGTGAAGTGAGCGGCACGGCGCTTTCGGGCCGGCTCAGCTGGTTTGTCACCCCGCTGACGACGGTCACCGTCACAGGCACGCGCGACATGCAAGATAGCGGCTATGAATCGCCCTATCTCAACTCGGCCTATTCGGCGCGCGTGGACCACGAATTGCTGCGCAACGTGATCCTCACGGCAGGGGTGCGAACTGCAACTCTGGACTTCGAGGAGATCGACCGGGAAGACGATGCGCTTACCTATGATGTGGGCGCGCGTTATCTCATGAACCGCCGCGTTTCGTTCGACGCCGCCTATGTCCGCACCGAGGTGGATTCCAGCGGTGTCAGCGCCCACCGAAGCTTTGAGGAAAACCGCCTACGTTTTGGCGTGCGGGTTGCGCTTTAGGCGCTTGCGACGCTCAAATCGCGGGGTAGTGTAGGGCAGCGTGGCGCCGATCTTGCGAGGCAGGCGCGACTTCGGCAGGGTAACAGATGGTGCCTTGGGGGGGCGAGGATGCCATCGGCAAAGCAGACAGTGAAACAACCGAACCGCGCATCTGAGCGCGGCGCACAGCCAAGGCGCAAGCCGGCCGCGCGCGCCGCTGCCGTCGCGCCGCAGCCTGACAACTGTCTTGGCGCAGGCGAGTTGGCGTGATGCTGACGAGGCGCTGGCGAAGGCGCTGCGCGATTTCACCGCTTTGGAAAAAGCCGCTCGGGCCATGAGCCGCAAGCTGCGGACGGAGGCTGCCGGCGCTCAAGAGATTGAAGATTCGCTCTGGGCGGTGAGTCAGTCGTTGCGCGCTGCTGGGCGTCGCCGGAATCTGCATCGCTTTGGCGAGATCGGCGATGTCGAGCCGTTCGACGCAGAACGTCATGCCTTGCTCAAAGCCGCCAAGCGCTCTCCCGCGATGGTGCGTATCACCACGCCAGGTGTGATGCGCGGCGCTGGTCCCGACGCTGACATCGTGCTCAAAGCGCTGGTGACGCCGCTGCGCGCCCGCAAACCGGCGGCGCGGAAATCGAGTTGAGCATGAGTCAGGTTGGGGCAAATGCGCAGGCGCGTTGGGTCGTCTGCATTGATTTCGGCACGGCTTTCAGCAAGGCGGCCGCCGTGCGCGAGGGCGCTTGGGACGCTTTCGATCCGGCGATGGTGCGGCCGCTGACCGTGGGCGGCGTTTCAAGCGGCAATCCGTTTTTGCTGGAAAGCGCAGTATTTGTTGACAGCGCGCACGTGCTGTTTGGCGCGGCCGCCATGCAAGAGGCTGGCGCTCAGGCCGCCAAAAAACGACAGGCGCTGCGCTCCTTCAAAACCATGCTGAGTGCGGCGGATTTTGATGTCGCCTTAAGCGCCTTTGCGCCGTTCTCCATCGATCCGCACCGCATGTTCACTCAGCGCGATCTCATCGTGCTCTACCTTGCATATCTGACGCGAGCCATCGCCCGCGCAGTGGCGGCAGACCCTGCATTGGCGGGGGCGTCGATCCGCCAGCGATACGCGCTTCCGGCCTGGAAGGGCGGTCAGTCCATGCACGGGCGGATCACCGCTTTGTTCAGTAAAGCCGAAGCGGTGGCCGCACGGTTGGGCGATGCCTTGTTTGATCCCGCGGGCGTGCCGCTTGAGGCCGCGCAGGATGCGCTTAAGCAGGCTGGTGAGCCCGCGCCGCTTGAGTTGGGGATGGTTTTCGAGGCGACGGCTGCCGCTTCTTACAGCCTCGTTGGCCTCAAGGCGCCGGCGGCGCATCTGATGGTCGTGGACATGGGCGCGGGCACCACCGATTTCGCCGCGCTCGCGGCGCAGGGCCGCGATGAGATCGTCGATGCGCGGGTCACGCTCATGCAGGCCGGCGATATGATCGACCGGATATTGCTCGATCTTCTGCTGCAGAAGGCGCCCAATATGAAAAGCCAAAGCGAACAAGCTGCTCTTTGGCGGACGCTGATGGCCTCGATCCGCGACGTTAAGGAGAGCCTGTTCCTTGATGGTCGCGCTGCGATCACCCACCAGGGCAAGACCAAAACTATCGCCTTAAAGGATCTGCTCAAGGATCGCGATTTCAAAGCCTTCGCGCGCGAGATGAAGCGCGCCTTTGAGCGTTCGTTGAGCGCCGTGGCGGCGCGCGCGGTGAAAGATCAGAGCAAGGAAGTTTGCGTTGTCGCAGTTGGCGGCGGCGCCTATGCGCCGTTCGTGCAGGAGATGTTGCGCCAAGCCAAGGCGCCAAAGGTTCGGGTTGTTTCTTATCCGGCAACGCCAGATTGGGCGCATGCTGCGGCGTTCGGGGGCAATTTAGCGCCGATATTTCCGCAATTGGCGATCGCGATTGGCGGCGCGCTTGCTCCCGACAGTTTGCGTGCGGCTTAAGCCTGCGCGCGCAAGTCGGTCAGCACCTGATCCAGCAATTCGGCGGGCGCGCGATTGAGGTGCAGGCTGACGTTGTCCGGCGCGTTGTAGCGTAGGCGGCGCATGGTTTGGCGCACGTCCGCACTTGGCGTATCGTCCCAGGACACGACAAGCATGCAGTGATCCGCTAGCCGCGTCAGCATCGCGCCTTCGGCGCTCCTACAAGCCGGCGGGCAATCGAGCACAATGAGGTCGTAGTGATCTCGCCACTTGCGCACGAGTTCGCTCAGCTTTGGTTCATCGAACAAGCGCCGCCACGGATTGCTTAGCCGCGCTGCCGGCATCACGTGCAGGCCGGTTTCGGGCTCTAGATCGATCAGCCCTTGCCAGATGTCTGGGTTGATCGCCGCTTCAAGTACGCCCGCTTCGGGCTCGCCGCTCAGCATGCGCGTGACGCCGCGCCGATTGAGGTCGCAATCGACGAGCAAAACATTCTTGCCTTGCTGCACCGCAAGCGCCGCAACCGAGGCGGCCGTCGCTGTCGCGCCGTCATGCGGCGTTGAGCCAAGGATGGCGACAACGCGCGCATCATCAAGAGTGGTGAGTGAATGGCGCAACGCGGCGGCGAAGTCGGTGGCCGGATGGTGCACCACGCAGCCAAACGGATTGCGCATGTCCGGCGCCAATCCGCGCAACGTGCGCAATGTGATCGGCGGTGCGGCGCTGGTCACGCTTTGGCGCGTTGCGCGCTCAAGCCCATCAATGCTGTCGATGACGCCGCGTTCAATTTCATGCGCAAGCCCTACGAACCCGCCAACAAGCAGGCCAAATACGATCAGCGGCGGCGCATAAGAAAAATCTCTGGCGCCAAAAGCGATGATCACAGCGCCAATCACCCAGATCAGCGCGGCGACGCCGATCATCAGAGGCCCTTGGCGCTTTATCGCACGCCAGATTCTTTTCAGCCAACGAGAGGAGTTGTGCGCGCCAGGCGTCAAGGCGCGCGAGGGCGAAAGCCGTAAGGGCCCAATGGCTGCGCGCACCTCATCGTCTGCGTACTGGGAGGACAAGGACTTCTCTTAACTCGTTGCCACAAGAGGCGTTTTCCACGCGGACCAAGTTCTCCCACGCCGCTTTCCAAATGCTTCATCGCTGCGGCGTGATCAAGGGGCCAAGCTGATTCTACGCAATCAGAATCAAAGCATGATTCGCCGCGATGCAACCTCCGCGTATGGATAACTTCCGTTCACACTCGCGTGCAGCGGCTTGCATCCGCCGACGAAGGGAGGGGCTCGCGCCGCGAACGCCTACAAAATAGCAATTATTGGGGTGCGGCGTTGAATTGCGGCGTAAAGCAATTAGAAACCATAAGGTAGATCGCGGAGCGCTGAATGCTCGTGCAATTGCCTCAACAACCACAAGAAGAGCGCCGCGTTCGGCGCTCGGAACCCGAGCGGTCGGCGTTTGAGGCCGCGCTCAGCCGCGACATCGCATCGATACGCGTGATTGCCTATGGGCCGCTCATTGGCGGTCTCGGCAAGCGGATCGGCGATCTCGCCTTCGTGCTCCTGACGGCGCCGATTTGGGCGCCTGCCTTGCTGGTCGCGCTTGTGTCGGCCAAGGCGCGGCGCTCGAGCGGGGCGCATCGCGCAATCTCAGCGGATGAGTGCGTGGGCTACGGCGGCGTGCGGTTTAAGCGCTGGCGGTTGAATCTCAAGCCGCCCTCGGCGGAGATCGTCCCGATCAACCGGTCACCGCAAGACAATTCGGCGCGGCCGGAGCCGCAAGATGAAAAGCCTCCCATCACCTGGTTTGATGTCATCGAGCGTCTGCCCGAGATGATCAATATTATTAAAGGTGAAATGAGTCTCGTTGGCCCGCGTCCTGTATCGCCGGAGGCTTTTACTGTGTTGCGCGGGGGCGGGAAGTATTATGCCTGCTGCCGCCCTGGCGTGGTCAGCGCGAGCGATTGCGGGCCGAGCGATGATCCCGAGGCGCTGCTTTGCAAATACTACGCGATGCGTTGGACGCCGGCGCTGGACGTGCGGATCATCTTACTGGCGCTGAAGCGCTTTTCGCCAATGCGCGGCGCCCGCCGCCAAGACCTGCCGCCAGAAGCCACATGACCAGGCCAGGTGCATTGTCGCCGCTGGCGCGCCCGCAGCGCCGGCGCAAACCG
>DAORMO010000006.1:4542-4870 GCA_035440585.1 Terricaulis sp. | reverse complement strand
CAGCGCCGAGGGGGTGATCAGCGCCGGCGCCAGCTGGCGGGGCTTTAGAGGGATCCGGTGCTTGGCGACGGTTTTGGCGCGGCCGCGGCCAAACATGTAATACTGCCGCCAGAGCCCACGAAGCGTAGCGCGCGGATAATAGTCGACCACAATATCCCCAGCCAAAAGGATGCGCGCGCCGTTGCCGATCAAGCGATGGTCGAGTTCGGCGTCTTCGTTGTGGCTGAAACTTTCATCGTAGCCGCCGACGGCGCGGAACGCCGCCGTGCGCATGAGCGCGTGGTGACCGTGATCGGTAAAGCGGCGCACGCCGGCGTTACGGTGGGGG
>DAORMO010000006.1:0-4492 GCA_035440585.1 Terricaulis sp. | reverse complement strand
TCTGAAAGCAGCCCCCTGTGTGGGCCTTGGCTTGCATCGCCACGGTGACAGAATCCGCGCCAGTTTCGGCCTGGGCCGTCAGCAGCGAGGCGATGAATTGGGCGGGATAGCCCGCATGCGCGTCGATGCGCACAAAAAAGTTGGCCGTATCGCCAAAAGCTGCCACCGCGGCATTGACGCCGGCGCTTTGAATTTTCTTCGGGTTCTGCAGCAGCACCACGCGGGGATCGGCTTCGGCCGCCGCTGTGACGATGGCTTGGCTCCCATCGGTGCTGCCGCCATCCGCGATAACGATGCGTGCGTTGGCGGCGCCTGGGTCGGCGGTCAGCGTTCCGATAAGCGCCCGAAGGTGCGCGGCCTCATTGAGGCACGGGATCACGATCAAAAGCGGCGCGTCGCTCATGGCGTAGCCAGCAGCGCGCGGCAATCCTCGCGCGAGAAGGACAGCAGGCGTGGATCCAGTGCAGCGGCGCCCGCGCGTAACGCCGCGTAGCGGGAGCTGGCCTCATCGCTGAAGAAGCGCGGCAGCGTTTCAGCCAGCGGCTCGGCCAGCGTCACGCCGACTTGATGGGTTTCAAGCCAGCGCGCGGTTTCAAGGCCAGCGGCGGCGATTGGAATAGCGCCGTGATACAGCCCCTCATAGAGCCGGTTCGGCAGCAGCCAATCTGAGTTTCCGCCCGCCTCGAAATAATCCACGGCCCAAACGAAGTGCGCTTCGGCGTAAATGCGAGGCAGATCGTCGGCGACATAGGCGCCGCGAAAGCTCATGTGCGGGGCGTTGGCGACGCGCTCATGAAAGTCCGGAATCTGATCAAGCGCAGGCGCGCCCCAAAGCGAGATCTCAATCTGGCCCGCTGCATCAGCGGCAAGCTTGGCCAGTAGATCGAGGCTGCGTGCGCATCGCAGCACGCCACACCACGCGATTTTCCAGGGTGGCCCAGCCGGCGCCGCTGCAGGGCGGGGCGCACGCGCATCAAGCGCGAGCACCTTGTTTTCCACCAGCAACACCGGCCCGGCATATTTCTGCATCGCTTCAAAGTAATGGGTGACAAATGCAGGCGAGGAGGTGAGCACTGCGTGCACGCGCTTGAGGCAGGCGCGCTCAATTGCTCGCATTACTTTGCCGATGACATCCCGGCGCAGCATCAGCCTGTGAATGTCGAGGCATTCATAGATGATGGGCTTTCCTTTGGCCCCGACGAGGGGGCTGAGAATTTGCGCGATCGCCAGCGCTTCGAGATTGCGCGCCAGGATCAGATCGGCTTTCGCCCACGCTTTGCGCTCAGCCCAGGCCGCTGGCAGTGCGGTGAGCACCGAGATCGCCCGCTGCGCAAACTTGCCGCTGGCGGTGCGTCCAAGCACAATTGTTGGCGTGCCTAGAAGCGGCGGCGCCGCTTTCTCGCGTTCAAACCCAAGCAGCACCACCCGCCGCCCGCCTGCACGCAACATGCGCACGCGCTTTTGCACAGCGGCGTCCGCCAGCTCATGTGCGAAATAGGCAATCAGCATCGCGCGCGCTCACCGTTCAGCCAAGCGCCACGATTAAGATACGCTGTAATAAGATTTGGCTTGGTGGAAGTACAAAGAGTCGCCGTAGGACTGCCATTGCGGCTGAACGCAATTGAGGGCGACCCCGAGCACTTTGCCGCCCGCAGCTTCGGTTTGCTGCACAGCGCCGCGCACTGCGCCCACTGCAGACTTGCCGGCGCGCGCAACGATAACTGTCACATCAGCTTGTTTGACGATCACGCGGGTTTCGGCGACGGCCAGAATCGGGGCGCAATCGAGCACGACAAGATCATACTCTTGGCGCAGTTCATCCACCAGCTTGGCCATGGCGTCAGAACCAAACACGTCGCGCGGGGTGAAGCTCGGCGTCGCCACCGGCAGCACGTCCGCATCCGAGGCTGGATCGCGCACGACGGCATCGCGCCATGATTTTTCGCCGGCGAGCACATGCAGGATGCCGACATCAGTGTAAACATCGACGATATCATTGATTGATTGCTTACGCAGATCGCAATCGACAACGATGACCTTTTGCCCAGACATCGCAGCAGTGCGCGCAAGGCAGACCGATATGGTCGTCTTGCCTTCATCCGGCACGGCCGAGGTGACAGCGACAACACGCGTCGAAAAATCCAGCCTTGAATAGACGATCACCGTGCGGAGCACGCGCAGCGCTTCGGTGAACGCCGACATGGGCCGGCCGATGAGATAGCCCGCAGGCGTCCGCTCACTCGGCGGCAGCAGCCGCATCATGCGGCTTGAGATCGATGGCACTGACGCGATCGCCGGCACACCGACTTGGGCCTCAAGGTCATCGGCGTTTTTGACCGACTGATCGAACAGCTCCAGCGCGATGCCGGCCGCAACGCCGAGGAACAGGCCGAGCATGATGCACATCACCAGCGAAAGACGCAGGTTTGGCGAAATGGGGAAGGTCGGGCGCTGGGCGTAGGCCATAAGGCGCGCGTCCGGCATGTTGAGCTGATCTTGATTGGCGATTTCTTCGTAGCGGCGCAGATACGCTTCATACACCTGCCGGCTTGCGGTCGCTTCGCGCTCAAGCTCACGCAGGCGCACGCTTTCGGCGCTGTTGGAGCTCAGTTCACCTGTGAGCTGCTGCAAGGAGCTCTGCAGCGTGCGCAAGCGTGCGCGGGCGACTTCAACCTCGTTGGCGAGGTTGGCTGAGATACGGCGGATTTCGGCCTGAATCTGACGCTCAACATCTTCACGCTCGGCGCGCACCGACTGTACGGCTGGGTGTGTCGCCAAGTAGCGGTTTTCGAGATCCGATTGCCGGCGCGCAATTTCAGCCTCGCGGTCCCGCAGTGACTGGATGGTGCCAGAGTTCAGCGCGCTGCCGATCGTATCCACCGAGCTTCCGGAAGCTTGCATCTGGCGCAATTGCTGGAGGCGCGCCTCGGACTCGGCAAGATCGGCCTGCGCCTGCAGCACTTGGGTCTGCACATTGGTGATGCGGGTTTCGACCAGCGAGGAACCCTGGGCGGCCATGAGGCCCGATTGAACGCGGAAGGTTTCGGCGGCGGATTCTTTTTCGCGCACGTCCTCGCGCAATTCGGCGAGCCGCTGGCCAAGCCATGAATTGGCGCGTTCCGTGGTTTGAATGCGACTATCGATTTGCGAGGCGATGTAGACGTCAGCGTACGTGTTGGCGATCAATTGCGCGCGAGCCGGGTCATGGTCCCGTGCGACGATCTCGATCACGTAGGTCAGCCCGCGCCGGCGCACGCTGATCTGACCGGACAGTGAGTCAGCCAAGGGATCGCGTTCGCCAGTATTGGCGCGGCTGCGTTCGGTATCAGCGGATTGCGACGGTTCCGGCTCGCCGTCGGGGTCGTCGATCGCGCGCATGGCGTCGGCGAGGCGACGCATCAGCGCGGAAGAGCGCAGCATTTCGATTTCGGAATCGATCGCTGAGGTTTCGCGCGGCAAATCCCCGACGACGCCCTGATTATCGAGCACGCGTTCCTGGCGGCTGACGACGTTTACAAGCGCTGTGGCGGCGTATGTCTGCGGACGCGACATGAGATAAGAGAAGGCGCCAACTGCTGCAACAACCCCAACAAGCGCCATGATCAAGAACCGGCGCCGTATCATCTGGATCGCAGCGTTGATGCCGAGCAGGTCTGAAAGCGACGCGCTGGGGGCGCTATGTTGGTTGGGGGCCGGCGAGTCCATCTGGTTCATCATGTTCATCGCGCACACTTCAGCGGTCGGAGGGGCTCTTAACGGGCACGCTGGTCCGTGAAGAGTGGCGTGTGGCCGCCGCCGCACGCCATTTTGGCACACTGTCGATCGAAGAACCGGGAAGCTAGCATAGGGCTACCGGCTCTGCCGTGACTATTTTAGCTCTATGCAGGAAGTCTGCCGCGCCGGCGCCCCATATGCGTGTGGAGGCGCGCGCGGGCCGGCGCGCACTTAGAACAGGCGTTGGCCGATGCGGATCGTGTCGCCCGGCAGCACTGGGGTGGAATTGTTCAGCCGGTATGCGCGCTCTTCGCTCTCGCTCGCGTGCTTAATGTACACCCGGCCTTCATTGGCGCGGTAGGTAAAGCCGCCAGCTGTGGCGACGGCGTTCAGCACGGTCAGATGTGCCGAATAAGGATAAGTTCCCGGCCGTTGCACCTCGCCCAAAATGAAGAACGGGCGGTAATTTGATACCTCAACACTCACATTTGGCTGGCGGACATAAGCTTGCAGCGCGGTCTGTAATTCTTGGCTGAATTCCGGCAGCGTCCGGCCGGCGGCCGTGATCGCCCCCACCAATGGGTAGGCGATGGCGCCCTGGTCGCTCACTTGGTACTGGCCGGTGAGGCTGGGCTCATTGAAAACCGTGACACGCAGCTGATCGCCCGGGCCGAGCCGGTATTCAACTTCCGCCGCGTCGGCGAGCGCCTCGCCGTCGACCGCTCCGGCCGATCCCACACCGGGCGGCAAGCGGCGCCTCAACCCGAGCGAGGTTTAC
>DAORMO010000005.1:29842-37342 GCA_035440585.1 Terricaulis sp. | reverse complement strand
CCCAGCCATCTTCCGAGCATAGTCAAAGTTCCCGCGGGCCGTCTAGCGCGCAGCGTCTGAGGTGGAAGCGGGCCTTGCGCTTGGGGGGCAGGGTGATTGTTGGCATCGATTTAGGAACCACAAATTGCGCGGTTGCGGTCTATCGCGACGGCGCTGTTGAGATGATCCCCAATAGTCTTGGCCAGGTGCTGACGCCCTCGGCGGTGAGCATGGATCGCGATAAGGTCGTCACCGGGCTTGCCGCACGCGAGCGCCAATCCACGCATGCGCAGCACACTGTTACGGCGTTCAAGCGCTATATGGGCGCGCGTCACAAAACCCAACTCGGCAAGTTTTCGTTTTCGCCGGAGGAATTGTCGGCGCTGATGCTGAAAAGCCTTAAGGCGGACGCGGAATCCTATCTCGGGCAAGCGGTGGAAGAAGCCGTCATCACCGTGCCGGCCTATTTTAACGACAAGCAACGCAAAGCCACCCGCCGCGCTGGGGAGCTGGCCGGACTGAAGGTCGAACGCCTTATTAACGAGCCCACGGCCGCTGCTTTGGCGTATGGCCTGCATCAGCGGGATAGGTCCACCAAATTTCTGGTGTTCGATCTCGGCGGCGGCACATTCGACGTCTCCATCCTTGAGCTGTTTGAGGGCGTGATAGAAGTCAGGGCGACCTCCGGCGACAATCGCCTCGGCGGCGAGGATTTCAACGAGGTCATTATCGAGCTTGCGCGCAGGCAATTTGAGGCGTCGCTTGGTGCGGCCCTTAAGCAGGATATGTCGCTTTATCAGCGTTTGCGCGAAGCGGCCGAACGCACACGCCGGGCGCTCACGGATGCGCCAAGCGCAGAATTTTCGTTTGTTTGGAAAGGCAATGAGCAGCGCTTTCAAATCGAGGCAGATCTTTTCGAGTCAGAATGTGACCGCCTCTTAGCCCGCCTGCGAGAGCCGGTTCTACGATCGCTCCGGGACAGCAATATCGACTTTGAATCGCTAGACGAGATCGTGCTTGTGGGCGGCGCAACGCGGATGCCGTTGGTGCGCAAGGCGGTCACACGGATGTTTGGCCGCTTTCCGTCGGCTTCGATCAATCCCGATGAGGCTGTGGCGCGCGGCGCTGCGATTCAAGCGGCGCTCAAGGCGCGTAATGTGGATTTACGCGAGGTCGTCTTGACCGATGTGTGCCCCTATACGCTGGGCGTCGCGTCAGCGGAGAAACAAGCGGGCGGACGCATAGTCGATGGCTTGTTCACGCCGATCCTTGAACGAAATTGCGTGGTGCCTGCCAGCCGCGAAGAGATATTCTCTACGCTCGTCGATAATCAGACGGCCGTGAAGTTTCCGATCTATCAGGGTGAATCGCGGTGGGTGAAGGATAATGTCTATCTTGGCGAGGTGTCCGCGCCTGTGCCGCGCGCGAAAGCGGGGCAGACGCAGATCACGTGTCGCTTCAGCTATGACATCAACGGATTGCTTGAGGTTGACGTTTTTGTCCCGGAAACCGGCGCGCGTCAGCAATTGGTGATCGTAGATCGCGAGGGGATGAGCGAGGCCGAGATTGAATCGCGCCGCAAAGAATTAGCGAAACTCAAAGTGCATCCCCGTGATACCGACGCGGTGCGGGCGACTCTCGCGCGCGCTGGCAGATGTTATGAGAACCGGATAGGCGAAGAGCGGGACTATGTGGGCCGCCTGATAAGCCAGTTCGAGGAAGTGCTGGCCCGGCAAGATCCGCGTGTATGCGAGGAGGCGCGGGTCGAGTTCAGTCAATTGCTCGATCGGTTAGAGGGTGAGACCTACTTATGAGCGCCGATATATGGCGCCATCTCGGCATCGCTGAAACCAATGACGAAGCCGAAGTGCGGCGCGCCTATGCCCAGCGTTTGAAGCTTACCAATCCCGAAGATGATCCAGAGGGCTTTAAACGCCTGCGCAGCGCCTATGAACGCGCGCTAGAAAACATTCGTTGGCGCGCACGTTACGCAGCGGCAGAGGATGATGAAGAGGCGGCAAGCTTCGACGCCTTCGACGCTGTTGCCGAGGCGCCCATCAGCTTCGACGTGGCAGAGCGAACCACAGACGAGCTAGAGCACGATGAGCTCGCGGAGAACCACCGGGCGCTCCGCGCGAAGCTTCTGGGGGCCGTTAGCGGCTCGCCTTGGGAGGTCGAGGCGGCGTTCAGTGCGCTTGTCAATGATGCCGCGATGGAGCGGCTCAGCGTTTATGCCTCAACAGAAGTTTGGCTGGCCAACCTTGTCCGTGACCATGGGCGAGGCGGCCCCTTGTTTGACTTAGCGGCGAAGCATTTCAAATGGGGAGAGGGCGCATCCGAGGTGCGCGGTGGTGTTGGCGAAACGATGCGCCATTTCCGCCAATCCATGGCGGACGAAGCCGAAGCGCGCGCATTTTTAGCGCGGGTGAAGGATAAGCGCCATGAGTTTCACGCGGCGTATCGGGAAGTGTCGACGCCCCTCGGCAATTGGCTTTCGCGGATCCTCTCGTTTCCGCAGATGAATCTGGTGCGCCGTTTTCTCGACTATGTGGAGGATAAGGCGCCCTACGCGGAGCGTGATCTGGACTGGGGCAAAATCGATTGGTGGCGTGGACGCATAAATTTCTGGCTTACCCCGTTTTGGGTGCTTGGTTGGATCGTCCGCGTCGGGGTCGTGCTTGGCGTGATCGCGCTGTTTATTGCGCTTTCCTCCTCGCCCGAGGGCGTAACGAACAGCGCTGAAAATCCTTACACCGCGCGGCGGGCTTGCGCCGCGAGCGTATTAGATATCGCGAACATGGACGCCAGCGCTTGCGACGCGACTCTCCGGCTCATGCCGGATTCCTTACTCATGCGCCAATATGCAGGAATAATCTCCCTGCGCGCGGGGCGCTTGAGTGAAGCGCTGGCGCATTTTGAGGCCATAAGCGCGATCAGCCCGATGGACGCCGTTGCGCGCTTTGGGCAAGGATTGGTGCTCAGTCGCAGCGAGGACGCAGATGAGCGCGCGCGTGGGATGGCTGAGATGGGTGGTGCGCTCGCGCTTGATATCGGGGTCGCCGCTTACTTCGTCGCCTACGGACTTCCTGCGCCAGCCGCGATTTCGCCTGCGCGAGATTTGCCGACAATGACGCGCCCGCCTGCCCCCGTCGCGGATACCGGGCCAGCGGATTTGCGGATCGAGGATCCCAATGTGTTCACCGCGGCGTATGAGCATTTTGGGGTTGAGCAACACTACGAAGATGGACGTGTGGTTTTGCTCTGTTTGGCGCGCATCACGGGATCTTTGACCAATTGTCAGATCGAAGAAGAGACGCCGCGCAATAGTGCGCGAGGGGAGATGGCGCTAAGAATTATTGCGTCTGCGCACATCACGCCGGCGCAGAAAGACGGCGCTCCCGTGGATGCAGTGCCAATTCGTGTACCGTTGCGGTTCAATGTCGAGTGACGGCCTGTCTTTCACGCGCCCATTCTCGGCCGACAGGGCGGCGCACGGCGGTGCGCGAAAAATCTTCTGCATTGATCGACACTTGCGGAAAAACGCGCGGCGCATTTGAGCGAACGTCTGCTCACCTGGGAATCACAAACTCCGCCAGATGAGATCGATGGGCCAAACTGCAAAGCAGATCGCGTCCGCTTGCGCCTAGATAACATAACACTGATTTGGCGAACTTTTTTATCGCCGACCCTTCCCATGGGCATAAAGCTATGATGTCATATCATCATAATGCATTAGGCGCGCGCGGCCCATGCGCGAGGAGGTTTGGATGCTTGAGGCTCGGGAGCTGCGAAAGGTTTACAACGGGTACGAGGCGCTAAAGGGGTTGGATATCAGCGTCGCCGCCGGAGAAATCTATTGCCTGCTCGGCGCGAATGGCGCGGGCAAAACCACCACCATCAACCTCTTCCTCAACTTCATCGACCCCACCAGCGGGTCTGCAAAGGTCGATGGCCTCAGCGTTGTCGATCATCCGATCGAGACCAAGCAGCGCCTCGCCTATATCCCCGAAACTGTGATGCTCTATGGCAGCCTCTCGGGGTTTGAGAACCTTTCGTACTTCTCCAAGCTTGGCGGCCACAATGAATATAGCCGCGCAGACTTGCTGGGCTTTCTCGATCGGGTAGGTCTGCAGTCAGAGGCCGCGCACAAGCGTGTGTCGACCTATTCCAAGGGCATGCGCCAGAAGGTTGGCGTCGCCATCGCATTGGCGAAGAAAGCCAAGGCGCTGCTGCTCGACGAGCCGACGTCGGGTCTTGATCCGCGCGCCAGCAACGAGTTCTCAGAATTGTTGCGCCAGTTCCAGAGCGACGGCGCGGCGATTTTGATGGCGACGCACGATCTCTTCCGCGCCAAGGAAACTGGCACGCGGATCGGCATCATGCGCGGCGGCGCGCTTGTGCGCGAGATGGCCACCAATGAGGTGAGCCACGCCGACATCGAACGGATTTATCTCGAGCACATGCAATAAGGGGCGGCGCCATGTCGAATGTTCTTGGAGCGTCCGCCGCGCCCGTGCGCCGGCCGAGCATGATCCTCACCATCGCGCGCAAGGAATTGCGCGAAATCTTCCGAGACGGACGCTTTTTCTGGACGGCGGCGATCATGTTCGTCCTGCTCGTCTCCGCGCTTGTGGTCGGCGCACATCGCTATGCGACCTACAACACCATGCAGAGCCATGCGCAGGAAGTGTCGGACGGCCAGTTTTATACGCAAGGCGATAAAAATCCGCATTCGGGCGCGCATTACGGCAATTACGCGTTCCGCGAAGCTGGCCCGTTGTCGTTCTTTGATAACGGCGTCGATCCCTACACCGGCAGCTTTATCTTCATGGAAGCGCACAAGCAGAATCCGGCGCGCGCCGTGCAAGCAGGGGATACTTCGGCCCTAACGCGCTTTGGCGATCTCAATGGCGCGATGATCCTGCAGGTGCTGATGCCGCTCTTGATCATTTTTCTCGGCTTCTCGGCGTTCGCCGGGGAGCGCGAGCGGGGCACGTTGCGCCAATTGCTTTCGATCGGCGTGCCGCGCGGTCGATTGCTGTGGGGCAAGGCGTTGGGCATCGGTGCGGCTGTCGCGCTCGTGATTGCGCCGTGCATTATTTTGGGTGCGGTGGCGATCACATTGCTGGACATCACACCCTCGGGCGATGCTTTCGGCGCGCGCATTGGCCTTCTGGCCGCCTCCTATGCCGCGTATGCGGTGATCTTCCTGTTCTTGACCTTGGCTGTTTCAGCTGTCGCAAGCAGCCCGCGCACCGCGCTCATTGCGCTGGTTGGCTTTTGGGCATTCAGCGCGTTCATCATGCCGAAGGCGGCGTCCGAGATTGCGAAATTTGTGACACCGACGCCCGCGCTTGGCGAGTTCGATGCGCGGCTGCAGGAAACGCGCGCCAAGGGGCTTGGCGGCCCGCCGCCCCGTGCGCGCCTTGCGCAATATCGCCAATCGCTGCTGGATGAGTATGGCGTTGAGGATGTTGCTGATCTGCCGGTCTATTGGGTGGCGCTGAGCATGCAGCGCTTGGAGGAGATGGACCACGAGTTCTACGATTATTATTACAAGGGGCTCGACAATTCTTATCTTGAGCAACGTCGTCTGCAGGACATGCTTGGCGTGCTCGCGCCGACCTTGCCGCTCACCTCCATTTCCATGGGGCTGTCGGGCACGGATCTGCTGCACCAACGCGATTTTGTGAACGCCGCCGAAGCGACCAGGCGTGAGATGGTCACCAAGGTGAACGGCTACCTTGCGGAGATGGCGGCCTCTTTCAACGCGAACCTTCGCGCTGACGCGACCACCGATATTGAATCGAACGATCGCGTGCTCATCGCTGATGAGGAGGTGTTTCGCATGGTGGAGCCGGTGCGCTATTCGCCGCCGTCCTTCGCAGCAGTGATGCGCGAATATCTCTGGGCGTTTCTCATTTTAGCGTTGTGGGTGCTGGCCGCGATCGCAATTGCGCGCGTGGCGGTTGCCCGCATCAGCCTGCAATCCCGCTAACCGCGCCAACACAAACGAGGGACGAAGCTTATGTACGCATTGCTTCTGGGACATGAAACCAAGATCCTTGTAAGGGCGCCGGCGTTTTCTTGGATTTTGCTGCTGCTTGCGGCGGCGGTGGCTATCGGCGCTTGGGCTGGCGGGACGCATTTGGCGCGCATCGAGCGCGGCGCGGCCTACGCAACCCAGGATGCATTGGCCGATCGCGAAAAGCTCCGCAGCGATCTGGAGGGGTATGAGCAGCGCATGGCTGCGCGCGGCGAAAGCGTGCAGATTGCAGCTTATAGCCATAGTCAGCGCGGTGCGGTGCCCCAAGGCACAAATGCGGGCTCGGTTGGGCTAAAAGCGCCGGAGATAGCGGTGCTGCCCGCAACGGGCATTCAAGCCTTCGCCGTGGGGCAGAGCGACTTGCTTCTTTCCTACGTGCCGGTGACGACGGCCGGGCTGACGACGGCATTGCAAGCATCTGAGATGGGCAATCCCGTCGATTTGAAGCGCGGGCCGTTCGATCTGTCGTTCGTGGTGATATTTCTGCTCCCGATTTTCATCTTGGCGATCAGCTATGACATGCTGTCGAGCGAGAAGGAGCGCGGCACGCTGGCCATGGTGTTGGCCAATCCGCTCAGCCTCAGCAAGTTGATGTCCAGCAAGCTGGTCTCTCGCGCGCTGATAATCCTCACCGTGATCGTCGCGCTCGGGCTTGGGTCGTTGGTGACGGTGGGGAGCGCGCTTGGCTCCGCCGATACGTGGACACGCTTTGGCCTCTGGCTCGCGTCCACACTGCTTTATGCGGTGTTCTGGTTCCTGCTTTCGGTGCTGGTAAATGCGCTGGGGCGAAATTCGGCAACGAACGGCATCATCCTGGCAGGGGCCTGGCTTGCTTTTGTGGTGGTGACGCCGACTTTGGTGAGCGTTTGGGCGACAACGGCCTATCCTGCGCCTTCGCGCTTTGACTTCATCACCGCCTCCCGCGCCGCGCAAACGGAGAGCGAGGGCAATTTCATGCGTGAGCTTGATCAATATTATTATGATCACGTCGAGTATGTGCCCAGTGAGCGGGTCAATGATTTCCTTTCGGTGACGCGGGCGAAGAATGAGGCGGTGGATCGCGCAGTGGCGCCGCTATGGGCGCAGTTCCGCACTCAGCTCGTGAAGCAAGATGAATTGGTGGCGCGCTTCCAGTTCTTGTCGCCTGCGATTATGATGCAGCGTGTGCTGAACGATGTCACAGGCGTCAGCGCCGCGCGCTATCAGCGCTTTGTGGACCAAGTGCAGACGTTCCGCGAAGAATGGACGAGCTATTTCACGCGGCGCTTCCTGACTGAACAGGCGATGCGCTCCTCCGATTTCAACACCTTTCCATCGTTCCGCTATGTGGAGGAGCCGATCGGGGCGGTGATGAAGCGCGCCTTGCCCTCGATCGCGGGGATTGTTGTGATCCTCGTCGTGTTGGCTGCAGGGGCGTTTGCGGCGCTTCGGCGCTACCAGGTGGCTGCGCGCTAGAGCGTATGAACGAGCCATAA
>DAORMO010000005.1:20838-29813 GCA_035440585.1 Terricaulis sp. | reverse complement strand
CAATTGTGAGCCTAGCCGCGCACTAGGCGGCGCAAGCTCACAGCTGAGCCGAACCAATCGGATGCTTGTCCATTGGGACGCTGGCCGCTTCGCCCTCATTGCGCAACATCACGCGGCAGATCGCAGGGAGCACGAAAAGCGTCAGCAGCGTCGCTGTGATGAGGCCGCCGATGACAACCGTCGCGAGCGGCTTTTGCACTTCGGCGCCAACGCCCGTCGCGATCGCCATGGGGACAAAGCCGATCGCGGGCACGATGCCGGTCATCACCACGGCGCGGAAGCGTTCGATCATGCCCTCGTGGATAGCTTGATCCAAATCCATGCCTGCGGTTTGACGTTTCAGAATGGCGGCCATCACCACCAAGCCGTTCAATACCGCGACGCCTGACAGACAGACGAAGCCAACGGCCGCCGAGATCGAGAACGGCATGCCGGTGAGCGCGAGCGTGAACACGCCGCCAGCGAGGGCGAGCGGCACAGCGGCAAATACGCTCGCCGCCGCGCGCAACGAGCTGAGTGCGAGATAGAGAAGGCCAAAAATCAGGAGAAAGCACGCCGGCACGACGAGTGCGATGCGTTGTGAGGCGCTCCGCAGATTTTCGAACTGTCCGCCCCATTCAAGCCAGGCGCCAGGGGGAAGCGCGGCTTCGGCTTGCACGCGGCGCTGCGCGTCCGCCACGAACGAGCCAAGATCACGCCCGCGCACATTGGCTTGGACCACAACGCGGCGCGAACCGTTCTCCCGGCTCACCTGGTTGAGACCTTCGGAGAACGAGAATGTCGCCACCTCGCGCAGTGGGACGGAGCCGCGCAGACCGCCCGCGCCCGGCAGCATGACGGGGAGCGCCGTAACCGCGTCGAGGTCGTTGCGCACGGCTTGGGGCATGCGCACCACCACGTCGAAACGGCGATCGCCTTCAAACACGAGGCCAGCCTCGCGCCCGCCCATGGCCGCGGCCACAGTGTCAGCCACTTCGGCCATGGTAAGGCCATAGCGCGCGATGGCGTCGCGATCGAAATGCACATCAAGCGTGGGAAACCCCGCCGTTTGCTCGACCTGCACGTCGGCGGCGCCGTCGATGCCGCGCAGGATGTCGGCCACGCGGTCACCGGCTTGGGCGAGGGCGTCCAGGTCTTCGCCGTAAATTTTCACCGCGACATCGCTGCGCACGCCGGAGATAAGCTCGTTAAAGCGCATTTCGATCGGCTGCGTGAATTCGTAGGCATTGCCGATCAAATGTTCAAGCTGACCTTCGATGCGCGCCATCAGCGCGCTCTTGCGCAAATTGCGATCCGGCCAGTCGCGGCGCGGCTTGAGGATGATGAATGTGTCGGAAATGTTGGGCGGCATCGGATCGGTCGCGATTTCGGCGGTGCCGGTGCGCGAGAACACGGCCTGCACTTCGGGGTTGGCGCGGATGATCTCCTCCACGCGCCTCTGCATCGCGGCCGATTGATCTATTGAGGTGGAGGGGATGCGCACCACCTGCACCGCCATGTCCTGCTCATCGAGTTGTGGGATGAACTCCCGCCCCAGTGTCATGAATACCGCGCCGGCAAGCGCGAACACCGCGACGGCGCCGGCGATCACCGGCATCGGCCGGCGGATCGCCCAGGCAAGGCCGGGCTCGTAGGCGCGCTTTGCGGCGGCGATGGGCTTTACTTCGTGTTCAGCGACTTTGCCGCGAATGAGCACAGCGACCATTGCGGGCACAAAAGTCAAAGACAGGATAAAAGCTGCGCCAAGCGCGAGCATCAAGGTGATCGCCATCGGCGAGAACATCTTGCCCTCAACGCCGCTGAACGTGAGCAACGGCGCGAACACAAGGAAGATGATGGCTTGGCCGAACACGGTGGGGCGGATCATTTCGCGCGAGGCGGCCATGGCTTCCTCCAGCCGTTCGCTGAGGGTAAGCAATCGCCCCTGAGCGTGCTGGCGTGCGGCGAGCCGCGCGAGGCAAGCCTCGACAATAATCACGCTGCCATCGACGATGAGCCCGAAGTCAAGCGCGCCGAGCGACATCAGGTTTCCGGAGACGCCGAAACTGTTCATGCCGATGGCCGTCATCAGCATGGAGAACGGGATCACGAGCGTGGCGATGATCGCAGCGCGCACATTGCCGAGCAGCAGAAAAAGCGCGGCTGCTACAAGCAGCGCGCCTTCAAAAAGATTGCGCTCGACTGTTTGAATTGTCGCGCTCACGAGGCGCGATCGGTCATAGACGATCTCGGCGTCCACGCCCTCTGGCAGCGATTCTATTACTTGCCGGAAGCGCTCCGCCGAGGCGGCGGCGACAGTTTGGCTGTTCGCGCCCGTGAGCATCAGCACGACGCCAGAGACGACTTCTTCGCCGTTGGCGGTCGCGACCCCGGTGCGCAGCTCACCGCCGATGCGGACATTTGCGAGATCGCGCACGGTGATTGGCACGCCGTCTCGTGTGGTGACAACCGCTTGCGCGATTTCCTCGACATTGCGGATGCGCGCGTCCACGCGCACCAAGAACGCTTCGCCGTTGCGCTCGATGAAATTGGCGCCGACAGAGAGATTGGCGCTTTCCAACGCCTCTGTGAGCTCGACGAACGAGACGCCGTAGGCGGAGAGGGCGGCTGCGTCGGGCTCCACCACATATTGCTTTTGGTAGCCGCCCATTGAGTCAACGCCCGCGACGCCTGGGATGGCGCGCATTTGCGGGCGGATCACCCAATCCTGCAGCGTGCGTAGGTACGCGCCTTGTGCAATGGGATCGGCGAGCAGCTCGCCATCTTGCGTTAGGAATGCGCCGTCGCTTTGCCAGCCCACGGCGCCGTCGCGCGCGCCCTCGACGCGTGGCGCAAAGCGCACGGTCCACATGAGCACTTCGCCAAGGCCGGTAGAGATCGGGCCAAGTTGCGGCTCCACGCCTGCGGGGAGCGTTTCGCGCGCTTGTGTCAGCCGCTCGGCGACTTGCTGGCGCGCGAAATAGATGTCAACCGAGTCGCGAAACACCACTGTGACTTGACTAAAGCCGTTGCGCGAGATCGATCGTGTGGATTCCAAACCAGGAATGCCGGACATCGCGGTTTCGACCGGGAAGGTGATAAGCCGCTCGACATCGAGTGGCCCGAATTCAGGCGCCACGCTGTTGATCTGCACTTGCCGGTTGGTGATGTCGGGCACTGCGTCAATCGGCAAACGCATGAGGTTGAAAACCCCGACAGCGGCGATGGCGAGCGTGAGGGCGATCACCGCCCAGCGGGCGTTGATGGCGAGCGCGATAAAGCGAGCGATCATAGGATGTATCCGCTAGAGGAAGAGGTCAGTGGCCGTGGCCGGCCTCGCCTTTGCCGATTTCGGCTTTGACGAGGAACGCGTTGGCGCCGACATAGCGCTCGCCGGCGGTGAGCCCGGCGGTGATCTCGATCACGCCGCCGCCTCGGCGCCCCGTTGTCACGGGGCGTGCTTCGTAAGTCTCGTCAGCGACCAGAACAAACACGACGCTTTGGCCCCCGAGCGTCTGCACCGCATCGTCCGGCACGCCGATTGCGACCTCTTGCTCAGCCAGCACGACCGCACCGCGCACGGCCATGCCGGGGCGGATCGGCGGCGTCGCCGGCGCGCGGAATGGCGCGCGCGCTGTAAGGGTTTGGCTCGACGCGGCGACGGCGGGCAACACAGTCTCAATGCGCGCATCGATCTGCGTGGCGCCGTCGAGGCCAGTGACGAGCACGCGCTGGCCAGAGGTGACGCGGCCGGCGTCGCGCGTTGAGACATTCAGCTCCACCTGCAGGCGGGCGAGATCGCCGATGACGAAGAGCATATGCCCTTCGGTCAGATCGCCGACATTTGCATCCCGCTCCAAGATGACGCCGTCGATCGGGGCAACGATGGAATAGGTCTGCAAGCTTTCGGAGCTCTCCACGCGCGCGAGCACGTCGCCGCGGCGAACGGGGTCACCCACGTTTTTCAGCACCGCGCGCACGGGGCCGGGATACGGCGCATGCAGCTCCGCGCGGGCGGAAGGTTGCAGCACGATGCGGCCCGGCAGGACCAGCACTTCCCGAAGTGCGCTGGGGCCGGCGGTCGCGAGCGCGATTCCGGAGGCTTCGGCAGCCGCGTCCTCAATGTGAATCTGGTTTGCGCCAACTTCGTCGGCGTGTTCGGCGGCGGGCGGGGATTCAGCGCCGCAGGCGGCGGTAAACGTGAGCGTGGCGGCAAGCAAGAGCGTGCGCATGTTCATGGGATGGTCTCCGCGATCGGCGCGTTGGCGAAGCGCGCCGTCAGGCGATCAAGCGCCGCCTCGTTGATGTGAAATGAGAGAAGGGCCTCGACACGCGTGGCGCGGGCGTCGGAAAGCGCGCGCTGGGCGTCCAGCACGTCAAGATAGGAGAATGCGCCGCGATTGTAGCCGTCTTGAGCGAGCGCGAGCGCCCGTTCGGCCTGCGGGATCACATCATCTTCGAGCGCAGCGACTGCGCGCGCATCCGCATCGCGGGCGCGTGTGGTGGCGGCGAACTCGCGCGTCAGTGTTTGGCGGGCGGCTTCCATATCGTAGCGCGCGCGGCGCTGCTCTGCCTCCGCGCGGGCGATTGCGCCGCGATTGCGGTTGTTGACGCCCAGCGGAATGGAGATGCCCGCCATCAGCGCGCCATCACCGTTATGGTCCTCGAAGCGCCGATAGCCGAAGCTAAGCGTGGGGTTCTGGAAGGCGAGCGAGCGCTCAAGGCGTGTTTGCGCGCCGGCGGCGTCGCGCGTGGCGGCAAGGCGCGCCAGGTCGGGGTGGGCCTCCGATGGCGCTTCGTGTGTGTGGGCCTCTGCGCGCGGCAGGGCGAAGTCGGCGATGATTAACGTGAAGCTCTCGTCGCCGCCCCAATAGGAGGCGAGGTGTGCGCGGGCATTGGCGGCTTGCGCCTCTGTGCGCGTGACGGCGATGCGCGCTTCGGCGAGGCTGGCCTGCGCGCGGGCTCCCGCCATAAGCGGATCGCGTGCAGCGGCCACGCGCCGCGCGACCGAAGCATGGAGCGCTTCCGCCGTGCGGAGGCGCTCACGCTCGATTTCGGCCTGCTCCTGCGCGGCGAGTGCGGTGAAGTAGGCAATTTGCACATCGCGGATGAGGTCAAGACCGCGAATGGCGCGGTCTAGCGCGGCGCCTTGCAATTCATACTCGGCCACGGCGATGCGTGCGCTACGCTGGCCGCCGAGTTCGAGCTCCTGGCTTAGGCTGAAGGTTGTCTCCGCGCTGTTGAAGCCGCGCAGCTCGCCGGGGCCGTTGAAGTTCTCGATCTCTATGCCGAGTTCGGGGTTGGGCCGTGCGCGGGCGCTGAGCCGCCCGCCGTGAGCAGCGTCGACCCCTGCCTGTGCGGCGCGCAGGCCTGGATCGTGCGTTATCGCGCGGTTGAGCGCGTCGTCGAGCGCGAGCGGCGCTTCTTGCGCGGCAACGGATTGCGCGAAGGCGAGGCCGCTTGCGCCGACGCAAAGCAGCGAGGCTGAGGTTGTGAGAGCGAGCGTGCGCAGTGCGTGCGCAAGCCCCCCTCGAAGGCGTGAGTTTGACATAAGCGATCCACGGTGCGGAAAAACAAGGCGCGCACGCGGAACGCGCGCGCTTAGCCGGCGTGGATGGCTTTTGGGGGACGCTCGAGCGTGTCGAGCGTTAGGGAGGCGACAAGCGCGTCATGCCCGGCGCACGCGCGTTCGGCCAATTGGTTGCGCAATAACGCGCCGACCGGTGTGGGTGGGACGGCGTTGACGCCGTGGCAGCAATGGTGCTGGGCGCACGGCCGACCGTGCTCATCTTGATCGTCGCAAGTGCCGAGATCACACGCAGCAGAGCAATCGGTATTGGCGCAGGGCGCCGCTGCTTCGGCCAGATCGAGCGAAAAGACGGCCACGAGCGCGATGCAGAGCAGCGCGATCCAACGTCTTACGTCGAGGCTTGGCCGGTTTGTCACGTCTCACCAATACACGTGCGATGCTGACGAAAGGTTAGCAAAGACAGTGAGGTCTAAACGACGTTGTGACAAGAGACGTTGGCGGGCCCGGCATTTCTGCCGCACGCGATGTTATCATATAAATGAGAGTCGCTTTATTGGCGTATCCGCCTCCGATGTCTTGCAGGATCTCTGCAGAGCCGAGTTCAAGCTCCTGCAAGCTCTTGGCGGATGCCTCGCTCATTGCGCTTGGGCGGGTGCTGTCGAGGCCGCGTGCTTGGCCAAGTTTCCGCAGCCTTCATCGAACTATCATCGAACTGGCATCAACTTCACGCGTGAAAGCCTGGAGCAGGAGCTGGGCGTGTACGCCGCCTATGGCGTCACCACCGTGCAAAGCCTCGGCACTGATAGCGACCCGATCTACGAGGTGCGCGCCGAGCAGCGCGCCAGCGGGCGCCCTACAGTTTCGCGCATCTACACCAGCGGCCGCGGCATCGTGTTCGCGGGCGGCTATGGCGGCCTCGCCGGCGTCAACGTGCCGGTGTCAAGCGTGGATGAAGTGAACGCACGCGTTGACGAACTCGCTGCGCGCGGCGTGGACGTGGTGAAATTCTGGCTCGACGATGAGCTCGGCACGATGCCGAAAATGCCGCCGGAGATCAGCCAGGCGATCATCGACGCGGCCCACCGCCACAATCTGCGCGCGGTGGCGCATATTTTTTACTTGGAAGACGCCCAGCGCCTTGTGGATCAAGGCATCGATGGCTTTGCCCACAGCGTACGCGACCGCCCGGTGGATCAGCGCCTGATCGATTCCATGCGCGAACGCGGCGTGTGGCAGATGGCGGCGACGCTTTCGCGTGAAGCGGCGATCTTTACTTATGGCGCCGACGCGCCGTTTCTGCACGACCATTTCTTCACGCAAAGCGTTTCGCCGCGCACGATTGAAGTGTTGTCCGACCCAGAGCGGCAGCGCGGCATCGCCACAGGGCCGCATTTCTCGGACTATCAGCGCTTCCTGCAGACCGCGCAGCAAAACCTTCTGCGCTTGCGCGAGGGCGGCGTGAACTACGCCTACGGCACCGACGCAGGCCCTCCGGGCCGCTTTCCGGGCTTTGCCGATCATTGGGAGCTGCAATTGATGGTCGAGGCAGGCTTCACGCCGGCTCAAGCCATCGAAGCGGCGACACGCCAGGCGGCGGAATGGCTCGGCGCGGAAGATCTCGGCACGCTTGAGGTGTCCAAGTGGGCCGACTTCGTGGTGGTCGATAGCGATCCGCACGCAGACGTCGCCAATTTACGTGACATCTCGCGCGTATTTGTCGCCGGCCGTCAGGTGCGCTCGATCGAGCGGCAATGAGCCTCCCCCAGCCGCGTCGGCGCGTGAGTGCGCTGGCGCGGCGTCTCCCTTCAAACTTGGTTGATCTCGATGGCGATGCAATCCTCCGCGCAGCGGCCCACTTACGTCCGTCACATCGTGCTGTGGCTCACTGTGGCCGTTTACATGATCACTTACATGGATCGCGTGGTCATCTCGGTGGCGGCGCCGGCGATCCAGGAAGAGTTCGGGCTTTCGCTGATCACGATGGGCTTCATCTTCAGCGCCTTCCAACTGAGCTACGCGCTTTTCCAAATTCCTGGCGGGTGGCTGGGCGATCGGTTTGGGCCGCGGAAAGTGCTGTCAGGGATCGTGATCTGGTGGTCGGCGTTCACGGCCATCACGGCGGCGATGTGGTCGGCCAGTTCGCTGATCGTGTGCCGCTTCTTGTTTGGCATGGGTGAGGCGGGCGCGTTTCCGAACGCCACGCGTTCGCTTTCGCGCTGGATATTGCCGTCCGAACGCGGCTGGGCGCAGGGCGTGACGCACGCGGGCGCGCGTCTGGGCGCGGCGCTGACGCCGTTCATCGTCGCCTACATCATCCTGCACATGGGCTGGCGCGCGCCGTTCTTGATTTTTGCGCTGCTGGGCATCGTCTGGGCGGTGGTGTGGTTCTGGTACTATCGCGACACGCCCAACGAGCACAAAGGCGTCAACGACGCTGAACGCGACATGATCAACGAAGCCTTGGGCACGCGCGGCGCCGCAGGTAAAGAGCGGAAGAAAACCCCGTGGGGGCAGTTCCTGCGCAGCCCGCAGCTTTGGCTGCTATCGGCGATGTACGCCTGCTACGCCTACGTGATGGCGATCTTCCTCACCTGGTTTCCGAAGTATTTGATCGACGAACGCGGCTTCACGTTGGCCGAGATGGGATTGGCGGCGAGCTTGCCGCTGGCTGCGGCTGTGATCGGCGACCTGTTCGGCGGCGCGGCGTCGGACCGCATCTACAACAAGACGGGCAAAATCAACCTCGCGCGCCGCTCCATCGCCATTATCGGCTTCATCCTGGCGGCGGCCGCCATCCCCCCGGCGATCCTGGTGGGCAGCCCGCTGGCCGCTGTGGCGTTGTTTTGTGTGGCGCTGTTTGGGCTTGAGCTCACGGTGGGCGTTTCCTGGGCGGTGACGCTCGATATCGGCGGCGAGTTTGCAGGCTCGGTGTCCGCGATCATGAATACGTGCGGAAACCTCGCTGGCGCTTCCGCCGCGGCGATTACCGGCTACCTCATCACCATTTATGGTTGGAACGTCGCATTTCTGGTCTTGGCTGTGTTGTGCGCGGTTGCAGGCGTGCTCTACGTCTGGATCGACGCCTCGCGCCGCATCTATTCGGATGCCGCTGCAGGCGAAAAGGCCATTACACCCGGGACTTAAGCTGAGCTTTGGGTGTGATCCAGGCGCCGGAAACTAGTATGCAGGCGTCTGGGTTTGTGGCAGTGAGCAGCCGAAAGGTGCAAGGAATCGTCGTGAGCAAGGCAGCAAAGCGCGCCGCAAAGACCGCCAAGCCGCGTGCGAGCGCTAAGCGCGGGCGGGCGCCTGCGGAAATGCAAAAGGGGTGGCTCCACCAGGATGCGGTGGCGGTGCTGCGCAAGCTGATCCTCTCTGGCGAGCTGCCCCCAAACGAACGACTTCGTGAAATCGCCATCAGCGAGCGACTGGGCGTGTCGCGTACGCCGGTGCGCGAGGCGTTTCGCAC
>DAORMO010000005.1:8434-20809 GCA_035440585.1 Terricaulis sp. | reverse complement strand
TGCCCAATCGCAGCGTCGTGGTCACCGACGTCAACATTGATGACTCGCCAGATCTGTTCACGCTCCTGGGCGCGATCGAGGGCTTGGCGGCGTCGCAGGCCTGCGAGCGTATGCCCCAAAGCGACATCGAAACGCTGAAGCGGCTGCAAGAAGAGCTTGAGCGCCAGTTTGAAGTGGCCGATCGCGTCGGCTACGCCGAAACCAACCGCCAGATTCACGAAGTGATCGTCAAAGGCTCGCAAAACGCGGCGCTGCAACTTTCCTGGCGCGTGCTGCTCCCGCGTGCGCAGCGCGTGCGAAATTTGAACAACCTTGACCGCCGCCGCTGGGCCGCCGCCGTGAAAGAGCACCATGAAATCCTCGACGCGCTGATCGCCCGAGATGGCGGCAAGCTGCGCATCCTGATGCAGGAGCATTTCGACAACGGGGTCGAGTCCATGCTCAAGCAGCACCAAGGCGCAAACGGAAAGCGCGCGTTCTCCGTCACCGATTGAGCCGCGCGCATGGCTGGCGCAGTCGCGCTCGTTCCGTCAATGTGGCGTCAGTCGCCAACGCGGAGCTGCAAACTTGGTGCGAGGAATTTGCCGATCGGCAAGGCGCGCCGCGCGCGCCGTGTGCCTTCATCGTAGCGGCGATTGGCGCCAACGCCGAGCTGAGCGCCGAAAGGTTCAGCGGCTCTCTCACGGATCCGCCGCGAGACGCATCTGCCAACATGCGCGTCTATGACTTTGGCGCCTTTGCAGGCGTGTCGATTGATCAGTTGTTCGCAGCTCAAACAAGACAATCGGCGCAACCCTCGGATCTCATGCCTTAGGCATGGGCAACTTCGCGGGTGAGCCCGCCGCGCTCGCGTCAAACTCGTTTTTGGGGCGACGTCGGCGCAGCGGCGGTGGGCCAGTCGCCCTCCCAGGGGAGTTCGCGGGTGGCGCAACCGCAAAGCGAAGATAATGCTTGTGCGCCGCTCCCGCAGCGCATATGTATTCATTTGTAAACATTGTAGACGGCGGCGGGGAGCTCATGGCCACGCGCAAGACAGTGCCGCTTTCGGTGCGGGTCAGTGACGATGACGCGGCGTTTCTCGCGTCGTTGGAGATCGCGGGCGCGGCCACGCCTTCTGAAAAGCTGCGCGCCATTCTTGCGCACACGCGTCAGCGGGCCGAGGGCGTGAGCGATGAAGCCGAGGGGGCGGAGGCGTTTCGCGCCTCGGTCCGCCCTTCCGAGCGGCGGCTGCGCGCGTGGGAAATCGAGCGCGGCATGCGCTCAGATCTTGTCCGCAAGCTCTATGATCGCGTGCCTGAGATGATGGCGACGCTGGCTGCCGGGCCAAGCGCGCAGGCCGCGCGCGATGGCCTTCCGCAATTTGAGGATCGCCTGTCGATCCAAGCGTACGCCTTGGTCGAGGATCTGCTCGAGCTTGCTTTGGCTTCGACCAACCGGGCCTATGATCCAGATCGCTTGTCCACACGCGTGATGGCGGCTTTTGATGTGATTGACCGCGTAAAGGCGCCCGCAGTGAAGAAAAAAGGGGTGAAGTCATGAGTGAAACGCTAGTCGCCCGCGTGAAGAGGTTGATCTCCGGCGGGGTTAACAGCCTTGTTGACGCGGTGGAAAACGCCTCGCCTGAATTGGTGATGCGCGAGGCCATTCGCGAGGTTGATCAAGCGCTTGACGAGGTGCGCGATGAGCTGGGCCTTGTCATCGCCAACAAGCATCACGCCAACAAACGCCTCATGGCCGCTAGCGCCAAGCACGAAGATCTGACTGAGAATGTCGGCCTCGCGGTGGCGCAGGGGCGCGATGATCTCGCAGAAGCCGCGATTGCGCGGCAGCTCGATATCGAGGCGCAATTGCCGGTGCTTGAATCGGCCCTGCATGACACCAGCGCGCGCGAGACAGAGCTTGAAGGCTATATCGTGGCGCTGCAGGCGCGTAAGCGCGAGATGGAAGAAGATCTCGCTGCATATTTGTCGTCACGCGAGGTCGAAGGCGGGCCAGCTGGGGCCGGCAGCCGCGTCGCCTCAGGCCGTCGCGCCGAAAAGAAGGCCGATAAGGCGCAAGGGGCGTTCAATCGCGTGCTTGGCGCAGCCACCGGCGTTGCTGGCACGCCAGCGATTGATCGCCAAACCGCGACCAAGCTCGCCGAGCTTGAGCAGGTGAAGCGTGAAAACCGCATCCGCGAACGGTTGGCGGCGGCCAAGGCGCTGAAGGCGCCAGACTAACCACATGCTCGATCCCGCCCTCGCGCCCTTCACGATCGCCCTTCTCGTGATGGTTATGATCGCCGTGCTTGAGGGCGCTGGCTTACTGTTTGGGGCCTCGCCCTCGGCGCTGCTTGAAAATGCGCTGCCCGATCTTGATGCGCACAGCCCAAGCGGGCTCGATGCAGATGTGCCGCACACGCCCGATGGCGCTGCGGGGCCGGGGCCGCTGAGCCAGTTTTTATCGTGGCTGTGCGTGGGGCGGGTGCCGCTTCTTGTATTGCTGGTGGCGTTTTTGACCGCGTTTGGCGTGGCCGGGTTTGTGCTGCAGGGCATGGTGAAGGCGGTGCTTGGCGGATACCTGCCAGCGCTCGTGATGATCGTGCCGGCCTTCTTCGCCGCTCTGCCAACGACGCGCGCGTTGGGCTTGGCCTTATCGAAGGTCATGCCCAAGGAAGAAACGCAGGCGATTTCGCATGAGACGTTCATCGGCCGCGTCGCCACCGTGATCCGGGGCGAGGCGCGGCGCGGACTCCCGGCGGAGGCGAAGTTAAGGGACCTGCACGGTTACACGCATTACGTGTTGGTTGAGCCTGACGTCGACGGCGACGTGTTTGGCCAAGGTGCGGAAGTGCTCGTCGTCCAGAAGGTCGGCGCGACATTCCGGGTGATCCTCAACACCCACCCGGAGCTGCGGTCGGAGAGCTAGAATGGATTATCTTGCAGTGCTGACGCCCGCGATTGCGATCGTGGTCGGCTTGTTCACCATCGGGCTCATTTTTGCGCGGCTTTATCGGCGGTCGTCGAAGGAAACCTCCTTCGTGCGCACGGGGTTCGGCGGGCAAAAAGTCATCATGAATGGCGGCGCGCTGGTGTTCCCGGTGCTGCATGAGAACATCCCCGTGAACATGAATACGCTGCGCCTGGAGGTGCGGCGCGCCAATGAGCAGGCGCTGATCACCAAAGACCGCATGCGGGTGGATGTGCAGGCCGAATTTTATGTGCGCGTGCAGCCGACCACGGAATCTATCGCCAACGCCGCGCAAACGCTGGGCCGCCGCACCATGCAGCCCAATGATCTGAAGGAGCTGATCGAAGGCAAGTTCGTTGACGCGCTGCGCGCCGTCGCGGCCGAAATGGCGATGGAGGAATTGCACGAGCAGCGGGTGAATTTCGTGCAAAAAGTTCAGGCGGCGGTGTCGGAAGATATTCTCAAGAACGGGCTTGAGCTCGAATCCGTATCGTTGACAGGCTTGGATCAAACCCAACGTGAGTTCTTCAACCCGAACAATGCGTTCGATGCCGAGGGCCTCACTAAGCTCACGCAGGCGATCGAAGAGCGCCGCAAGAAGCGCAACGATATCGAGCAGGAAACCGAGGTTCAGATCCGGCGCAAAAATCTCGAAGCCGAGCAGCAAAAGCTGACGATTGCGCGTGATCAAGAATATGCGCGGCTCGAGCAGGAGCGTGAAGTTTCGATCCGCTTGGCGGAGCAATCGGCGCTGATCGCGCGCGAGAAGGCGGCGCGCGAGCGTGAGGCCGAAGAGGCGCAGATTTTGGCCGCGCAGCAGGTGCGCCAGGCGGCGATCGCTTCGGAGCAAATCGTGTCAGAACGCGACATCGAGAAAAACCGCCTGATCCGTGAGCGTGAAATCGCCAAGGAACGTGCGGTCGAAGCAGCGAATGTCGAGAAGCTGAAGCAGATCGCCCTGTCTGAGCAAGATCGCGACATCGCGGTCGCGCAAAAATCGCGGGAGAAATCCGAAGCTGACGCTGAAGCCGACGCCGCCCGCGCCATCGCCGCGCGCGCCGCAGAGCAAGTGGTGACAACCCGCGAAACCGAGGTTGCAGAGCGTGAGAAGGCGATCGAGCTGATCGAGGCGCGCAAGATGGCTGAGCAAAGCGCGATCGCCGTCACGGTCGCGGCGGAAGCAGAAAAGCGCGCGGCGGTCGATCGCGCAGAGGCGCTGCGTGTCGACGCTGAAGGCGTAGCGGCGAAGGCGAAAGTTGAAGCGCAAGGCGCAGCTGAAGCCGAGAAGCTGCGCGCCGATGCGTTGCGGCAGGTCTATGCCGCCGAGGCTGAGGGGCAGCGCGCCATCAACGAAGCGGCGAACCTGCTCTCGCCGGAGCAAATCGCGATGCAGATAAAGCAGGCGCTGATCAAGGCGCTGCCGGAAATCATCGAGCAATCGGTCAAGCCGATGGAGCGCATCGAAGGCATCAAGATCCTGCAGGTGGACGGGCTGCACGGCGGCGGCCGCAATGGCGCGGATGTCGCCGGCGCCAATGGCGGCGGCGGCATCGCCGATCAGGCCGTGGAAGCGGCGCTACGCTATCGCACGCAAGCGCCTTTGCTGGATGCGCTGATGCGCGAGCTTGGCCTCAATGGCGGCAACATCACCAACCTTTCGCCGGTGATCACCGAAAAGGGCCCTTCGGCCGAGCAGTAGGCGTCTGGGCTGATTGGATGTGCGGACGCAACGCCAAACCTGATTTCGCAAGCGTCAGCTAAGCGACATCACTGCGCCTTGATCAAAATCCAGCGAGCAACTGGCTCGGGGGCGCCGCCAGGCGCGATCATGAAAGTCGCGCGTGCAACGTCAAAGGATCGCTCAGAAACTGGCCTTGCAAAAACTCCCAGCCGGCGGGCGCTGGAGCCTCGGCTGGGAGCGCATGGATGCGGCGCACAACATCGAGGCCGCGCTCCACCATGGCAAACGCGGCAAAGCCCGACGCGCCCGGCCCATCGACGCCGCCTGCATCCAGCACTGGAAAGTCGCCCAAGCAGATAAAAAATTCGGTGCTGGCGTCGGCATCCTTGCCGCGCGCCATCGACACCGCGCCTGTCACGTGGCGCAAGCCTGTTTCGCTGGTGGGCTCATGGGCGACGCTTGGCGCATCTGGCGACGCTGCAAAGCCGCGCCCGCCTTGCAGCACGTCGATCGTCGGCAGATGGCCGGGCGTGTTGCTTTTGTGGACCGCGCGATAAAAGCTGGCGTCAGCAAAGTGCTGCTCTTGCACAAGTCGAAGGAAGTGGCCAGCGGTGCGCGGCGCGTGCGTGTGATCAAGCGCGATGACAATATCGCCGAGCGACGTGCTGAGCGTGATGCGATTATGCGGCAAGGGCGGCTCCGCGCGCTTTGCGCCGCGCGAGGCGGCGGCGGATGATGTCATGGCGGCGGCGCGTCAGCGGAAAACGCCACGCAAGCAGTGCGCCGGAGAGATTGAGAATGATCGGGATGCCGATAAAGACGAGAAAGAACCCAGCCATGGCCGCCTCATCATTGCTGGCGGCGCTGGGGTCGAAGCCGAACAGCCCAACAAGCATAAGGCTCAGCGACGCGCCGATGGTGACGCCCAGTTTGATCAGCAGCGTGTTGACAGAATAAAACACCGCCGCGGAATTCTTGCCCGTGCGCAGCTCATCATAATCAACGATGTCAGCCATGATCGCCCCCATAGCCACCATAAACGCAGTGGCGGTGAGCGATGAGAGGCCGAACACGACCAGCATGGTCGGGTAGGCGGCAGGGCCCGGCTGAATGAAGAACATGGCGACAAGCGTTGCCGCCGTGCCGAACGCGCCGATGGCGATCGCGCCGTGCTTGCCTGTCCAGCGCATAATGATCGGCCAGGCGATCGAGGCGCCGAAGCTGAGCACGCCAACTCCCAACGCCACGAAGGCGATTTTATCTGCGATCTGCAGATAATTGCTCATGAAGAAATAATAGAGAGCGCCCACCATGCCGCTGGAGATATTGGTGATAAGGATCGCGGCGACGTAAGGGCGTAATGGTTTGGTGCGCCACAGAGATTTGGCGGTCTCCCACAATTTTGGCTGCGCGCCTTGCACGCCCGCGCCGCTCGGCGCGACGACAACCGAAAAGACCGTGCAGATTGCAAGCAAACCGATCGCCGCCCAAGCGATCGCGGAGAGCGATTGCTGGTTGATCGTCGTGGAGTCAAAGAACGGCAAGATCGGTACGATAAAGAATGCGATCGAGCCGAGGAAGAATGCGCTGGTGCGGAAGCCGGCGAGCGTGCTGCGCTCGTCATAATCGGTCGTCACATCAGCGAGCCATGCGGCGTGTGCTGTTTCAATCATCGACCAGCCAAGATAAACCAGCGTAGACCAGAGCGCGAAATAGATGATGTCAGCGCCTTCGCCCGGCCGAAACCAGAAATAGCAAGAGACAGCGCAGAGAATTGCGCCGGCAATGATCCAGGGCTTGCGCGCACCAAGCGGGCTGCGCGTGCGATCGGAAAGATGGCCGATGATGGGGTCAATCAGGCTGTCAAACAGGCGCGTGAAAAACAGCACCCCGCCAAGCGCGACAAGGCTCAAGCCCGCGTGCTGCGCGTAAAGCGCCGGCAACACTGAAAGCGCTGGCGCCATCAGCATGGAAACCGGCGCGATCGGCGCGCTATAGGCCAAGCGCTGCGTGAGCGTGAGGCCGCCGTTCATGCTGCGTCAGGCGCGCGCAGCGAGGCCATGAAGGCCTCGGCGCGTTCGATGCTCGGCGCTTTCGCGATGGCGTTCGCCCAAGCGCGCATCCAATCGGGCAAGGCGATCATCTCAAGGCCGGGGGTGCGCAGGGATTTGAAGAAGACATGATAGGCGATATCCACAAGGCCAAGGTTCGCGGCGCCGCTCCAAAATGGCGCCGGCGCTTCGGCGAGGAACGCCGGCGTGGACAATTGATCAAGCGCACTTTGCAGCTTCGGGGCGGTGGCGCTGTCGCGCAACGCGCCGCTGAGGGCGGGAAACAACACGCCGTCGCAATGATGCAGCCATTGGCGCGCGCGCGCGCGCGGGCGCACCGCATCTGGCAAAAGCGGCGGGTGGGGGAAGGCCTCTTCGAGATACTCGTTGATGAGCAGCGATTCCCAGACGCGCACCTCGCCATGCTGTAGGCCGGGCGTCAGCGCATAGGGAAATTGGCTTGTAAACACCGCGCGCGCGGCGGCGGATGTTTTCACATCCACCGCCTTAAACGGCACATTTTTCTCATAAAGTACGGCGTAATTGCGCACGGCCCAGCCGCACGTCGCAGCCGTGAAGATCAGAACGTCATCGGCCATGCAAAGCCCCGTTGCGGCGGCGCGAACCCGCGCCGCCGCTGAAGATCAACGTGCGCCGAAGCGATAGGTGAGCTCAAGGCCCACCGTGCGCGGCCGAATGGTGGACGCTTCCGCCGCGATCGGCGAGTTCGAGGCGACCGGGAAGACCTGAAGCCAAGGCTGCTCATTGCCGATATTGTCGACGTAAAGTCGCGCTTGAACCGGGCCATACAGAACGCCAAACGAGGCGTTGACGACATCCTGCGCCGGCACGGCGACTGCGCCGTCCGCGCCGTTAAAGCCTTCCGTCGTGGTTTTGTCGCGGTGCCAGTAATTGGCGCGCACAAAGCCTTCCAGGGTCCCACCCAGCGGGAACGTATATTCGGCGTTGAGCGACCAGGTGTTGCGCGGCGTGCGGCGCAACGCTTCGCCCTCTTCGATCAAAGGCAGCGTGCCGGGGAAGATCACCGCATCTTCGGTGAACTCGTTTTGCGTGTAGGCGTAGGTCGCCGAAACAAAGAGCCCATCGAGCAAGAGATCTTGGGCGGCCAATTCGAGCTCCGCGCCCCAGGCTTCGAGATTGGGCGCGTTGGTGGTGAAGGCAAAGCCGCTGGTGGCGCGCACCACGGTTTGCACGTCTTGCCATTCCATATGATAGGCGGTGGCGTTGAAGATCAGGCGGTTGTTGAAGCTCGTGGTCTTCACGCCGAGCTCGTAATTGACGAGCGTGTCTGGATCGAACTGCACGTATTCTTCCGGAATGCCAAGGCCGGGGCCGACAAACGGGTTGAAGCCGCCGGGGCGGAAGCCCTCCGAGCGCAGCCCGTAAAGCAGGATGTTGTCGGTCGCGCGATAGGTGAGGCCGAGTTTGTAGAAGAAATCCTCATCGCCGACTTCGCCGGTGGCTTGCTGATAATTGGCGCCGAAAATGGTGTATTGCTGGGCGTTATCGACGCTCCAATCGAAATAGCGCCCGCCGACGAGCACTTCGAGGCGGTCGGTGATGGCGAAGCTGGCTTCCCCGAAGATCGCGTACTCCGTCGTATCTTCGGGGCCACCCAGCTCAAACAGCACAAACCCTGGCGCAAACACGGCCGGCGCGCCGCTCACGGGATCAAGCACTTCCACCTGAGTGGAGAGATCGTTCTCTTCCAGAATGTCGGCATAGGCGCCGATCACCCAACGGAAGCGGCCCGTATCGCGCGAGGCGAGGCGGATTTCGTGCGTCCAGCTTTCTTGGTCGAGCGTGTTGGTGGTGTAGCCCAAGGCGCCGGTGCTGAAGGCGTTGGCTTCCGACTCAATGAAAACGCTATCGAGCGTGAAGCGTGAAGCGGTGTAGCTCAGATTGGCCCAGCCGAGATCCAGTTCGCCGATCAGCGTGAAGAGATCAAAATTCTGATCCGCTGGGCGATAAGCGATGGGGTTGTCGGTCAGATAATTGCCAAGCGCGGTGGAGAAATACGTCGGCGCGTCAGTGTGCAGGTCGTTGCCCTGATAAATCAGCGTGAAGTTGAGATTATCCGTCGCGCGCCAGCCGAGTGAAGCGCGCCAGCCGATCTCGCTGAGATCATTGATGTTGCGATCGCCGGTGGCGACGTTGTCGATATAGCCTGTCTCTTCGATGTTCTGGAATGCAAGCCGCGCGGCGAGGCGGCCTTCAACCAGCGGCGCGTTGGCCACCGCCGTCACGCGATTGCTCAAACCGCCATCGCTGTCGGTGGAATAGACATCCCCTTGCAGGAAGCCGGACACATTATCGAAATCTGGGCGGTTCGAGCGGATGGCGATTTGGCCGGCGATGGCTTGTCCGCCCCAAAGCGTGCCCTGCGGCCCGCGCAGCACCGAGACTTCGCCGATGTCGAACAGGCGATAATTACGCCCATAACGCGGCGAGCCATCGAGCGATTGGGCGACCACGGGGGCGGTGTTGTCGGCCACTGGCGAGAGCCCGCGCAGCGAGGCCAATTCGTTGCCGCGGCCGGGGCCGCCATTGTCCAGGAAGTTCGCGCCCGGCACCTGGGTGATCAGGTCGTCAAACTCGGTCGTGCCCAGCCGCTCAATGGCGCGGGCGTCGAAGCTTGTGACCGTGACAGGGATGTCCTGCGCATTTTCAGCCCGCTTGTTGGCTGTGACGATGATCTCAAAGCCCGAAGGGTCCTGCGCCGCCTGGGCGGACGCCTCCAGTGGCGTGAGCACGGCGGCAATGCCCGCCAAAGCCGTGCTGGCCAGTAGAAGTCTATGATTTGAATTGGAAAAAATGCCAAAAGGCGTGTCGTGAAGGCGCTTGGCCATAATCGGAACTCCCCGCGTGAGCCCCATAAACATACCGGACAACCGGTTTTTACAATACAGTTTTCCTAATCAGCGCATGCAGCAGCGCTAAACTGCGCCGTTTTTGTGCGCCGGGGGCAGCTCATGCGCCACATAGGTGCGCAGCATGGCTTTGAAAACCGTGGTCATTTGGGTTAGCCGCGCCCGGTCGCTCGTAAAGCCCTCGATGAACAGGCCGCGATAAAAGCTGCCCACGACCGCGATCAAGAGGCGCGGGGAGGTCGCGCCGGCGAACTCGGGAAACATCCGCTCATAGCCTTGGGTCATTTCCTCAAAGCGATGCGCGGCGAGGGCGTTATAGCGCGCTTGCAGCTCTGGATCGGTGCGCAGCGCCACGATGATCTCAAAGCCGATCGGGAACAGACCCTCAAATTCTTGGCCAAGAATATCGAGCCGCTCGTCCAGCGAGAGCGTGACCTTATCGGCCAGCGCGCTCATCAGGCGCTCGTAGCGCGCCTGAAAGAAGTGCTCCATCGCAGCGGCCGCGAGTTCGAGCTTTGAGCCATAATGATGGGTGATGGCGCCGCGCGACACGCTCGCCTCGGTGGCGACCTCCTGGAGCGAAACCGACGCGTACCCGACGCGCCCGATGCAGCGCAGCGTCGCTTCCAGCACGGCGCGCTGCGTTGTTTCGCTGCGATTCTTTTGCGTGCGCCGAGGTGCCGAAGCCATAACAATGACCCCTACATGGTTCGGTTGTCTTTGCGCAACTGTCATGACCGAGGTGTTGGGGTTTGGTTCTAGCAGCGCCTGAGGTCTCGATGGGTGCGCTTGGCGTCGGTGCGCGGGGACGCCCGCACGCCAAGTCTTGAAAATTACGGCGCTAGATGTTACCTCCGCCGCTATGAATACTTTGAACGCATATGAATCGTATTGCGGCGACGCATAGCGTCTCTCGATGATCGAGGGGCGGGGCCTCTCTTGTGTTCACACGAACCCTGGTAGGCGCCGCCTCCGGGGTTTTTTGTTGCGCGGTTTCTCCGCGCCATCGGAAAAGGAAGAGCAATGACACGGCCGTTGGTCGCCATCGCTTCGGCAAATGTGCGCACAGAAACGCTGCGCGCGAACCAAGCAGCATGGGCGGCAGAACCATAACAGCTCCGGCGCTTCGCCCGGAGCCGTTCGACGGACTCCGGGCTTGATCCAGCATCAAACCCGCCGGTCCGGCGGGTTTTTTTGTGTCTTGGGATTTTCGTTTTGGGCCGCGTGAAAACGCGCGTCCCGCAAAAAATTGGCGCGCCAATGCCAATGGCCGCTGGGCTGGGCTTGATCAATCCAGCTTAGCGGCGCTCACAGAGGAAGTAAGCGTGATGAAATGAGCAAAGTGCATGTAAACGTCGGCACCATCGGCCATGTCGACCACGGCAAGACGACGCTGACAGCTGCGATGACGCAGGTGCAGGCCAAGCGTCTTGGCGGCAAAGGCTTGGCGTTTGATGAGATCGACCGCGCGCCCGAAGAAAAGGCCCGCGGCATCACCATCAACACCACGCATGTCGAGTACGAGTCCGACGCGCGCCACTACGCGCACATCGACTGCCCTGGCCACGCCGACTATGTGAAGAACATGATCACCGGCGCGTCGCAAATGGATGGTGCGATCCTGCTCGTCGACGCCACCAAGGGCGCGGCCAAGCAAACGATCGAGCATATCTTGCTCGCGCGTCAGGTGGGCGTTCGCCACATGGTCGTGTTCGTCAACAAGATGGACATGCTGGCCGAAGATGAGCGCGACGACATGAAGGCGCTGATCAAGCTCGAAACCGAAGCGCTGCTGCAGGCGCAAGGTTACGAGGCGACGCCGTTCGTGTTTGGCAGTGCTTTGAAGGCGCTCGAAGCGGTGGCGCGCGGCGATCTCGCCGATCCTGCGGTCGCGGGCATCGCCGATCTCGTTGCGGCGCTCGATAGCTCGATCCCTGATCCGGTGCGGGACTTTGACGCCCCGTTCCTGATGCCGATCGAAGGCGTGCACACGATCGAAGGCCGCGGCACTGTCGTGTCCGGCCGCGTCGAGCGTGGCGTGCTGAAGGTCGGCGACAAGGTCGAGATCGTCGGCCTCGACAACGAAGGCGCCGAGGTCGTCGTCACTGGCACGCAAGCGTTTCGGAAGGATATTCCGCAAGCGCGCGCGGGCATGAACGTGGGGCTGCTGCTCCGCGGTTTAAAACGTGGCGATATCGAGCGCGGGCAAGTGCTGTCCGCGCCCGGCGCGATCAAGGCCCGCACCAAAGGCAAAGCGCAGATCTTTGTCCTGACCAAGGAAGAAGGCGGCCGGCACACGCCGTTCGCCAGCGGCTACCAGCCGCAATTCTTCTTCGGCGTCACCGACGTCACCGGCGTGATCAACGTCGTTGACGACGCGATGGTGTCGCCCGGCGACCAAGCGGAAGTCAGCTTCGACCTCCGTAAGGCTGTCGGCATCGAGCAAGGCATGCGCTTCGCCATCCGCGAAGGCGGCAAAACCGTCGGCGCGGGGCTGGTGACGGACGTTATCGCCTGACAACGCGCAGCTTCCGGCTCGGCTCGGCCGAGCTGGCTCGCGCTCGATCCCACCAATGCGCTGGTCAAGGATGAGCATGTGGTGGTCGCGATTGGCCGCGATTATGCCGAGGTCGCGCCGCTCGATGGCGTGATTTTTTCTGCAGGCGCCCAGCGCTCGGTCGATATCGCCGTAGATATGGCGCTGGTCGCCTAAGCCTCGGCCTTCAGCCAAACCCCAAGGGCGCGGGGAGATCGCCGCTGCGCGCGGCGATCTCCTGAGCCGCGTCGGGTGCGCTTAGTCCTT
>DAORMO010000005.1:8068-8409 GCA_035440585.1 Terricaulis sp. | reverse complement strand
CAGGGCGCGCCATCGGGGCCTGCGCCACTCGTGGCGCATTCGCGCGCGGGGCCGAGCGTGCGGGCGCCGTCGCGCAAGCGGTTCACGCCGCGTTGGCCGCGTTCGAGCTCAAAGGCGTCGTAAAGCTCGCCCGTCGCTAAATGGGCGCGATAGCTGATGCGGCTGGTTGAGACATCGAGGATTTGAAACAGCTGCGTATCCTCGGCCCAGCGATCGGCCTGGTAGCGCACGCGGTCATTGAGCCCATACATCTTCTTGCCGGCGACGGACACGATATAAACCGGCCCGCGCAGCGTGCGGTTGGCCGCGCGCGCACGCGTATCGCCCGCAGCAGGCGGGTC
>DAORMO010000005.1:2264-8049 GCA_035440585.1 Terricaulis sp. | reverse complement strand
TGATCGTGGCCCTGCAGCACCAGATCAACGCCATATTCCTCAAACACCGGCCGCCACACGGCGTTGAGCGGCGCGGTGTCGCGCGGGCGCGCGCAGGTGAAGATCGGCTGATGCATCAAGACGATGGTCCAGCGATCGCCTGCGTCGGCCAGAACTTGGCGCAGCCATGCGGTTTGCGAGTCGAGCGCGCCAAGATCAATCGCGGCGGTGCCGTCGAGCACGATGAAGCGCGCGCCCTGATAATCGAAGAAATAGCTCGTCGCGGCGGCGGCCTCCGCGCCATTGCCGGGCAGCGCAAATTGCAGCGGCCAGTGTGGGGCGAGCACGCGCGTTTCGCTGCCGTCGGGGTTGAGCGCATCGACATATTCATGATTTCCAGGCGCCGGCGCTTGCGGAATGGCGCCGAGCAGGGCCCCGGCCGCCGCGTTCCATTCGCCCCATTCGTCGTCATGGCTCAAATCGTCGCGCGAAGCGACAAGATCGCCGGCGTGCAGCGCAAAGGCGGGATTGGCCGCCATGGCGTAAGCTGTGCGCACGGTGCGCGATCCTTCGTTGAGGATGCCGTTCTGCAGATCGCCGAAATAGAGGAAGGTGAAGGGCTGCGCCTCCGCCGCCGCAGTGCGGAAGCTGATCCATTCGCTCCACCCATCGGCGCCGCGCACGCGATAGACGTAGCGCGTTGCGGGGGAGAGGTTGTCGAAGCGGATGTGATGATAGGCGGCTTGCCCGTTTTCGGTTTCGATCGTGCGTGTTTCGCCGCTGAGCGTGCGAACCTCCGCCGCAACGCTGGGGCCGGCGACGGCGCGGCCGATTTCCGCTTGCGCCAAACTTTGGCGCACATCAGTGCGGAATGCGACGGCCATCGCGCGTGCAGGATCCGCGCCGGGCGAGAGCACGATGCGATCAGGCAGGCCGGTGGCGGCGTAGGGCTGGCCCGGCGCGCGCGGGGCGTCAATCACGGGCACGATTTGCGGCTGTGCGTAGGCGGCGCCGCCCGCCAGAAGCGCCATCGCCGCGGCGAGGCTCATAAGCGTGCGTTTCATCCCTTATTCTCCATATGAAAATGGGCGGCGCGCCAGAGATAGCGCGCCGCTGTTTCAAGATGTTATGACTTAGAAGTTCAGGCGAACGCCGCCGAACAGCAGGTAGCCGAATTGCTCACGCTCTGTAACGCGCGAGCGGGAGCCCGCATAACGCACGCCTTCGGAATTGGTGAGGTTCTTGGCTTCAAAATAGACATTCACCGTCTCTGTGAAATCGTAGCTGGCGGTGAAATCCAGCTGCGAGCGGCCTTCCCAATACGTGTCCAAGCGCGGATCTTCGTTGAACTCATCAATGAAGTCGCCGCGATCGGTCCAAGAGAGGCGCGCATTGAACTTTTCGGTTTCATAGAACACCGAGAAGTTGACCGTGGTTTCCGAATGATTCGGCAGCGGGGCGCTCGTGCCGCGGCCCGCCACGCTGAACGGCAAGGTCAGCTCAGCTTCGCTCCAGGTGTAGTTGGCGGCGACGCCAAAGCCAGAGAGCCAACCCGGCAGGAAGGTGAATTGCTGCTGATAGTTGAACTCAATGCCGTAGATGTGGCCTTCCTTGGCGTTCTGCGACTGCGTGAAGTTCGCTGGCGCGCCGTTATATGTCCCGGTTGTTTCAAGCATAAAGACGTAGTCGGTGAGGTCTTTGTAGAAGACGCCGCCTGAAACGACACCCAGCGGCTCGAAGTAATATTCAAGGCCCGCGTCGAAATTGTTCGACAGGGTCGGCTGCAGATCGGGGTTTCCGCGATCAACCTCAAAGCTGCCGTCATCGTTTTCTTCGAAGCTGACGCGAGGCACAGCGTCGCGATAGCGGGGCCGTGCAATGCCGCGGCTCAAGGCGGCGCGCGCGATCAGATTCTCCGAGAAGGCGTAGCGCAGCGTGAGGTTGGGAAACCAATCGGTGTATTCGTGAGAAATCTCGTTCCGCGTGATGCCGGCGGGGCCGTCGACATCGAGGTCGTACGCGTAGGCGGAGCCTTCAAATTGCGTGTTTTCGACGCGCAGGCCAAGCGTGAGGTTTGCGCGCTCCATCTGCACCCGCACCGCGCCGTACGCCGCGTAGACATCTTCATTCACGGCGTAATCGCCCACGGTGGAATCTTCGAGCAGGCGGTTGCCGGGCGACACGGTGGAGGGGCGCTGGCTGCCGAAGTAATTGCGAACCAGCCCGTCATTGTATTTCCAGCCAAGATGATAGCCGAAGTTCTGCGAACGCTCGCCGCTTAAGAGGTCAGCAAACGCGCCTGGCGAGGCCGCGCCCGAACGATCGCGATAGCGTTCTTCATCGGCTGTCACTTCGCGCTGGCGCACGCGCGCGCCGAAGCGCCATTCTGCCGATTGTTGGAGGAGCGTGGTCGGCACGGTGAAGTGGATCGCGCCGGCGACCTCGTCCTGCATCGTGTCCTGCCAGCGATCAACATGCTCACGAAAGCCGAAATTGGCGGCGTTTAGGTGCTCTTGTGTGGAGAACAGCGAGAGCGTCGGGTTGTTCGGGTCGGTCGAGAAGTCATAGCTGAGGTCATAGTCCGCGCCCGAGCGGTAAAGCAGCTGGCGGCGGCTCGGATAGGTTTCCTCCGAACGCGCGAACGACAACGCGTAGTCAACGCTGAGCACATTGAATTGATGCTCGCCGCCGGCGCTGAGCGTCCAGCTTTCGTCCTGCTTGATGCGATGGCGGAATTCGCGGCCAAAGCGCCCGCCATCCCAAGATGCTGTGGTTTCGGTGGCGCCGGGCAGGAGGTCGCCGTCCGCGTAGACGATGGCGAGCAGGTTGCGGAACTCATCGTCGATACGGCGGCCATAGGCGCTGCGCAGGAAGAACCGATCCGTCGCCGTGGGGCGATATTCAAGCGCGCCGGTGAAGCTGATGCGCTCGCGGCGGGTTTCATAATCTTTGAATTCTTGCTCTTCGACGCCGAGGATTTCATCGCCTTCCGGGCGTTCGATCAGCGCCCAGATGGATTCGATATTGTCCACGCGGCGGTCGGTCTGGGCGTAGCTGGCCGAGAGCGTGACGCCGAACTGGTTCTGCGGGCCAAACACGTTGCTGGCGACGAAAGATAGGCGCTCATCATTGGTGGCGCCCATCTCGTTATAGCCCAAGCCGCCGTTCACGCGCAGCTGGAAGCGCGGATTGTCGAAGGGCGAACGCGTCACGAGGTTCACCGAGCCGGCGATGGAATCGGCGTCTTGCCAAGGCAGGAGGCTCTTGGAGATTTCCAGCGCGGTCACAACTTCGGACGGCAGCGCGCCGAGATCGACTGCGCGCGTGTCGGGGCTGGATGAAGGCAGGCTCACGCCATCCACTGTGATCGAGGTGAATTCCGAAGGCGCGCCGCGCAGGCTGATGAAATTGCCTTCGCCTTGGTCGCGCTCAACGCCGATGCCGGGCACGCGCTGCAGCGCTTCGGCGATATTGGCGTCAGGAAAGCGGCCGATCGAGTCGGCGGAGACGACATTGGTGGTGTTATCAGCGGTGCGCTGCTGGTTGAGCGCGCGGGCGGCGCCGTCCGTCAGCGAGCCGACGATGACAATGGCGTGCGCGTCGGAGAACCGATCAAGCGTGATTTCGCCGATGCTGGCGGCGCCTTGCTCGATCATAACAGTGTGGCTCGCCTGCGGCATGCCCAGATACTCGATGTCGAGCGTCACAGGCCCCGGCGGCAGCGGCGGCAGCAGGTAGCGGCCCTGGCGATCCGTCGAGACCTCAATATTCTGCTCGCGGATGCTCACACGCGCACCGGGCAGGGGCGCGCCTGAATCGTCGGAAATGCGGCCGCTGACAGGCGCCGGGCTTTCGGCGGCGGCCGGCGCCGCTGTCAGAAACGCGCCGGCAATGGCAAGCGCGATGCTGGAAGCTGTCGCGCGCGCACGGCTGCGGCGGCGCGACTTGTGATGTTCATTCATGAGCAGAAAACCCCCTCGATGCCGGTATCGGCCCGTTTGATGCGCGCGAGGGGGTAGCGACGCTCCGTGACAGTTCGGGTGCGTGCGTATGAAAGATTTATTGCGTGACGCCGCTAAGGGGCCCGTGTGTTCAATGCGCTACGCGACCGCGCGCCGCAGGCGTTGGAGGTCCGCTCTGCGGGCGTAAAGCGAGCCTCCGCAAGAATGATGACCGATGCAACGACCCAAGCGGGAGCGTGTCGTCAGCTGTCATGAAGCGGGATAGGGCGGGGCTGCGCACGTGGCGGCAATGGGATGCTCCAGCAAAGGAAATCTAAATGTTTCAGCGGTATTTTGGCCGGTATGTTGGGAAAAACATTAACCAATTTTGCGCCCGCTGCGGCGCTCGCGCTTGGCGCGTTGACGGCTGGCTGGAGCGCGCCGGCTGAAGCCAATAGCTTCACTGTGCGCATTAGCGGCTATGTGCCCACGCGCTGCAGTGGCTCGCTTGTCGTGACGGGCGGCTCAGATCTCGTGAAGCTCGGCGCCATCTCGACCAATTGCAACACTGCGTTCAGCATGACGATGCACTACCCCGCTGAACTCGGGCCGATGCAAGTCGCTTATAACGGGCGCATTTGCACCGGTCAGAACGGCGAAGTGCGACTGACGGATCGCTCCCCGCCCTCCATCGGCGTGGCGCCAGTGCAGATCAGCGCGCAGAATGGCGCACTCAACGCCGCGCCGTTCTATGTCGTGCTTGCGCCGCAGGGGCTTTGATCGTCACTGCGCGGTCACTGTAATGGTGATCCGATCGCGATATTCGCCAGCTGGCGCACGCGTTGTGTCGCCGACGCGCACCTGCAAATCTATTTCGCGTGCGGTCAGTGGAATTGAGGCCTCAACGCCGTAACCGTGGCGTCCGCCTTGGCGGAGATCGACCGGGGCGCCGTCAGCGCTTAAGCCATAGGTGATTTGGCCGCCTTGCGCCCGCGTGAGCCGCCCCTCATGCTCGGAATCAAACTTAATGCTTACATCGGAGGTCGAGCGGATACGCAACGTTGCGTGCCCGATTTCACCGGTGGTGAGTTCCTCCAGGTCGAGCAATGCATAAGCGCCGCCCAACTGGCTGGCGCCGGAGATGAACGCTTGCACTTGTTCTGGCACCTGCGCTTCGAGCTCAAGTGAAGCCTGATCGACTAGGTCGTTTTGTGCATTGCGTAGCGTGACGCGCACATCAGCGCTGTATGCGCCTGCGCGCGGGGCATCACCGGGGTGCACGATCAAGAAGAGTCGTAGGTTGCGCCGTGGGGAGCGGAATGCCGCGCGCGGGCCTGCGCTTGGCTGGCGCGAGTCGAACAGAACCTCCGCGCCCGCCGCGTCGCGGGCGATGCGAAACGCGAGTTCAGCGCCAGAGCGCCGCCGCAGGCCGCCACCGCGCCGGCCTTCCTCAACCGCCAACGTGAATCGACAGCCCTCGTCGGAGATATTGCGCAGCTCAAGCTCAAAAGCTTCGGCGCTCGCGGCCCCCGAAAGCGGATCGGCTAGATCGAGGCTGACCCGCCCAGGCGGCGCAAGTCTTGCGCTGCATTGCTCATCGGCGCCATCGCCATGCGCGGCTGCGCCTGCCGCGCCGGCAAACCACAGCGCTGCAAGCAGCGTGAAGAAGCGGATCATGGTGATTCTCGCATTTGAATTTGGCCGATCTGCACCATGCCAGCGGCGGCGGGGTCGATGCTGATCTCGGTCTCAAGCGGGGGATCGGTGAAGAGCACGAGCTGATATCGGCCCGGCGAAACACCGGCGGCCACGAAGCGGCCATTGCGGTTGGTGAAGGCCTGGATCGGCTCGCGCGTGTCATCGTC
>DAORMO010000005.1:0-2254 GCA_035440585.1 Terricaulis sp. | reverse complement strand
AATTCTCCGCCCGCCAGGGCGACGGGCGCGCCACTTGGATCGACGATTTGCGCAAGCACGGTGAGGTTGGCCTCAGAGCCGACGCGGATGTCAAAGCCGGCGCCGCGATACGCACGGAAATCAATCTGACCGGCGCCGAGATCATAGCCGGGCGGCAGATCATCGACATCGACGGAGACCGATTCCACCGAATACGGATTGAGGTTCGGCACGAGCGCGGGCCCAAACCAACCCGATTGCGCCCGCGGCCGGCTATCGCCGCCGCCGCCGAGGAAAACTTGGCGCCCCTCAAGAGATTCATGTCCGTTCACGATCGCGAACGCGCCGCGCACCGGCCTGCCGACCGCCACCTGTGAGCCGGCATAGGCCACGCTCGCGCCAAAGCGCGCCGTGGTGCGTGAAGCGAGCTCCTCATTCTGCAGGCCAATAGTGCGTGAATCGTTGCTCAGCGTGGCTTCAAAGCGGTTGCCGAAATAAGCAAGAGAGCCGCTGCCATAGGATTCACCAGTGGCGTCATTGTGGCCCAGCCGCAGATTTGTCGACGCGCCGCCCACGCCATAAGAGCCGGAGCGATACCAATCCAATTCCGATGTCTGCGCTCGCGTGTCGTGCCGCAGCGTGACCTGGTTACGCCGATCAAAGCGTAAGGCGAGGCTGATTGCGCCTGCAGTTTCGCGCTCATCGCCCTCTTCGCGATGGCGGATCTGGAAGGAGCCAAACAGGTTGCCCCAAACCCGCCGCGCGTAGGTGAAGCTCGCCTCGTAGCGCTCAGGCAAAGCAGCGTCGCGTGGCTTGTCGTAGCCAATGCCAAATGTGCCGGTACCCCAGTCGGGATGATAGAGGCGCAAGGTGGCGTCGTTCTGCGTGATATAATCGCCAACAGCCTGCACCGCGTCGATCGCGGCAAAGCGCTCGTCCTGCCATTGTGAGGAAAGGCCAAAGCTCCAGGTGGCGCCGCCAGGCTGCAATTGCGGCTGGTATTCGTAGCGCACAAGCGCTGCCTCGCCGCGGCCGATCGCGGGGTTATCGCTTGAGGCGTAATCAATGCCGATCGTGCCGATGGGGGAGGCCCACAGCATCTCGGCGCCATAGAGATTGGCGCCATTGCGCCCCTGTGCGTTGACCCCGAGCGTCAGTGTCGACGTGACGCCAATGCGGTGAAACATCGAATAGAGCGTGGTGTCCGTATCGTATCGGATGCCTTCGGCTTCACTGGAGGCGAGCGCGCCATAGGCGTAGCTAAACTCAGAAACGCCCGGTCCCAGCAAGTCAGCATCGAAATAGCCGCGCATGTCAATCAACTCGCGCTGCCCAAGCTCATCGACCAACGCCAACACAACATCGTTCGCCCCATCAACAAACGGAAAGTCCCGGAGATCATAGCGGCCAGGCATGAGGTCAAGCCGGCGCATTTCCACGCCATTGACGATCACATCTACTGATGTACGCCGGTCCAGCACGATGGCGCGCCGGCCCGCAGGGCGATAGCTGCGCGTTGGTTGCAGGCTGAATAGGCGCTCTATCACGATGCCGCCCATGGGCGGCGCCGATTGAAACGCCGAAGCGCCATAGCGCACATCGCCGAGCGATGCGCTGATCATGCTGTCGACGTGATCATATACCAGACGCGTATCGCCGCGGCGAAATTCTTCCTCGGAATTCTCTTCGTAAAGGGCGCGTCCTTCAAAGAATATGCCGCGATCGCCAAACAACCGGATTCCGGTTTCCACGAAGCCTTGCATGGGGTCGCGTTCGTCTTCGGCGCTGTGATCCCAGCTCTGCGTCACGTCGAAGGTGACATAAGCCGAGAGCGGCGCGGCGCGGCTGAGGCGCGCTTGCGCGTTTGATTGCGATCCGCTGACGATCGAAATTGTCTCGACAACGCGCAGCGACCCTGGCGCGCGCACCTGTAATTCCTGAAGCGCATCGTCAAAATGCAAAACGAACCCTGAGGGATCCTCAAACGGCCGCAAGCGTCCATCAACGGCGCGCTGGCGCAAGGACGCGATAACGACTTGGTCGAATTGCCCCTCGATCAACGCGATCAGCCGTTCAAGCTCAAAGCTGACCTCGCCATTGGCCTCGGACCGCACCGGGATGTCGCCGAGATAGCGGTCGTCGATCATCAATGGATAGACAAAATCAAGCGACGCGCGCTGCCGAGCCGCTGCTGGCGGCGCCGGTGTTGTGACGGGTGGTGTTTGAGTTGCGGTCGGGGGTGGCGGCGCTTGGGTTGCGGGGGGGCTTGGCGGCG
>DAORMO010000004.1:29557-37976 GCA_035440585.1 Terricaulis sp. | reverse complement strand
TGCACACAAACCGCGCGCGCACGCTGCGCTTCCGCCTCCGCGCCTCTGGCGCGCGAGGGCGCCTGTTTGCGTGTTCAGCCGCGCTGCAATTCCGCCGCGAGCCAGGCGCGCGCGGCGCGCCATTGGCGCTTCACCGTGCTGGGGGAGATGTTTTCTTCGGCCGCGATTTCCTCAATCGTGAGGCCAGCGAAAAAGCGCTTTTCCACCAGCCGCGCACGTTCAGGATCGATCTGCTCAAGCCGCGAGAGCGCCGCATCCAGCGCTTCGAGATCGAGCGATGTATTGGCCTCGCCCGGCCATTGCGTCGCCACCTGCGGGGCCTGGCGCTTGGCCGCGCGCATGCGGCGCACCTCGTCCATCAGGATCTGGCGCATGATGCGGGCGGACAGCGAAAGGAAATGCGTGCGGCTCTGCACATTGATGCTGTTCAGCTTGAACATCTTGATGGCGGCCGCATGGGCAAGATCAGTCGGCTGGATTTGCAGCGCCGCGCCATCGCCATGCAGCACCCCGCGCGCAACGCGGCGGAACTCGTCGTAATGGGCGGCGACGAGGCCTTGCTGATCAGCTTCGGTTTGATCGTCCTGGTCGATGGCCCTAGCCCCGCCTGATCCGGCAAACATCGGGATTCGCCTGTGAATCTTTAATTGCCTTAGCCGCGGATGCAATCGCCGCGCCAGGCGCGCGGGGCGGTTTTTACCGGGAACAGCCCCAAAAGCTGCCCTGAAATGAGCCGTTTTCACCTCCGGTTGCGCCTTCTTGGCGTGGCGGCGGCTGGCCGCCCGGACGCTCTAAGGCGTGCATTCATCCCTCAATGCAGCGCCCGATGGCGCGAGCGGCGTCGCCTTTGGGCGGCGCCGCTTCCACTAGGGGGCTTCCCCCGAAGCGAAGCGGCGAGGCGGGTTGCAGCCTTCGCGGAGGAAGGTCTGCATCTCGGCCAGGGCGTTGGCGCGATCCCAATCAGACAGCGTGCCGGCGCGGTCAAAGCTCACATAGATGTCGTGCGCCTCGCGCCAGAACTCGCACGCGCGCGCATATTGGCGGCCATTGTGATAATTACCGCCCGTCGTCGCCAGCGCCGCCGCAAGGCTGCGTCGCGCGCCTTGCGAGCCTTGCGAGCGTTCAACCAGGCTGCGATGGGCGGCGATCACCTCATCGCTCAGCCGATAGCTCTCCGCAAAGCGGCCAAGATCGGCGAGCACTTGGGCGTAAACCTCGCCGGTGATCGCCACCATGCGCACCGCGCCCGCATCATTGGGATCGCGCGCGCGCATGGTTTGCGCGGTGCGATGCGCTTCCTCGATCGAGGCGCGCGCGGCGGCGTTGCGTTCATTGGTGCGATGCACCACGGCGCGATACCAATTGGCGATGGCGTAGCTGCGCAGCGCATTGGGGTTGTCCGGCGTGCGCTCAAGCACGGCGCGGTTGTTCTCAACCGTCGCATCCAGCGTGACGCGCGCTTCTTCGGTGCGGCCAAGATTGTGATACGCCTCGCCCGTCAGCCGCAGCAGCGCCCCGCGCACGCGCAGCAGCGCGATCTCTTCGCGCATGCTTTCCGGCAGCCCGTCAAGGAAGGTCAGCGCGCGCTCAAAATGCGGCACAGCGCTGGGATAATCATCGCTCCAGCCATGGGTGTCGCCCTCGGCCTGGATCGCCACCGCATAGATGCGCGCGGTATCGGCGTCGCTGGGCGCGAACGGCTCAATGATGGCCTGCGTGCGCTGGGCTTGCTCGCGCGCGAGATCGATTTGATTGTGGGTGTAGATATTGGAGCCGGCTTTATCGAGCAGCACCGAAGCCATCGTGCGCGCCACTTCGATGTCGCCTGGATTTTGCGCATAGAGCGGGGCGATGATCTCTTCGGCGCGCGTCAGCAGCGCCTCGCCATCCTGGTGGCGCGCCAATTCGCCGGCCTGATCCCCGCCTGTCACTTGCGAAAGCCGCAGATAGCCGCGCGCGGCCTCAAGCCGCACGTCCGCCGGCGCATCCGCATCGGCGGCGAGCGCGTCGATATAGTCAAGCCCGGTGCGCGCCAGCATCTCGCGCGCCTGGGTGGAGCCCGCTGTACGGCTCACTTCGTCGTACACGTCAAACAGCATCGTCTTGGCGATGGCGCGGGTTTGCTCAAAGCGGTTCTCCGCTTCTTGGCGCGCCTGCTCGGCGCGCACATTGGCGGCGAGGGTGGCGACAAGCGCAACCAGCAGCAGCGCGAACACGCCGGCCCCGATCAGCACCGGCGTGCGCCGGCGTGTCACGAACTTGCGCAAATGATAGCGCGCCCCGCCAGCGATCGCCGCAACCGGATAGCCATCGCGCCAGGCGTCGATTTCCGAAAGCAGCGCATCGGCGCTGGGATAGCGGTCTTTGGGCTCTTCTGCGGTGGCGCGCGCGATGATCGCGCGCAGCTCGTCATCGTTTTCGCCAGGGACGATGAGATCCTGCAGCAGCCGGCCAAGCGAATAGATATCGGCCGCGGTCGTCACCTGCGCGCTGGTGAGCCGCTCAGGCGCAGCATAGCCGGGCGTGAGGCTCAGCTGGCCGATCGAGGGCGAAACCCCGCTTGGCGGCGCGTGCTGATCGGCCGGCTTGGCGATGCCGAAATCGATCAGCTTCACCACGCCCTCATGCGTGACCATCACGTTGTTGGGCGTCAAATCCCGGTGCACGATGAGTTGGCTGTGCGCGAAGGAGACGGCGGCGCAGATGTCGCGGAAGAGGCGGATGCGCTCGGCGCGCGAGAGCTCTTTCTCCGCCGCCCAAAGCAAAAGCGGCAGGCCTTCAACCAGCTCCATCACGAAATAGGGCGAGCCGTCCTCGGTCTGCCCGCCATCGTAAAGCCGGGCGATGTTGGGATGGTTGAGCTGCGCCAGCGTCTGCCGCTCGCGCTGAAAGCGCGCGACCAGCTCGGGCGAGAACAGGCCCGGCTTGATAACCTTGATCGCCACGCTGCGCTCAAAGTCGCCCGCGTCGCGCTCGCCGCGATAGACAGAGCCCATGCCGCCGCGGCCGATGCGCCCCGTGATGCGATAGGCGCCGATGCGAAATGGCGCGGCTTCATCCTCCAGCACGGCCATGGCCCCGCCGGTGCGCAGCGTTGTCGCCGTATCGGCGGTGATGAGCGCGTTAAGCCGCTGCAGCAGATCGGGTCGGCCCTGAGTGGCGGCGGCGAGCCAGGCGTCGCGCTCTCCCTCGGGGATGCTCAGCCAATCCTCAAACAGCGCCATCGCTTCGCGTTCAGCGTATGGATTTGTCATCAGTTCAAGGCCCGCCCAGGTTTGCGCATCCCTATAAGGCTGAAGCCGCGCCTGCGCCGCAAGCGTCATCGTCAACGCCGCTTGCACCGGGCGCGTTTTGCGGTATTAATGTACAGTACAGCGGGGCTTGTTATCACCTATCCCAACGGTGGCTGCGTGCGCGCACCCTGCGTGGCCGAGCGCTCTGATCAACCCCCGCGCCTGGGCGGTGCGCATCGATATCCTCTCGCGTCGGCACGTGCTTTCCGCTTGCTCGGGCGCGAGTCGTTCGGCTTCGCACGCGCGTACCGATCTGCGCGCCGAGTTCGCGCGCTGAGTGAGCGTGGGCTGAATGTTAGGCTAACAATCAGTCGCGCGCTCTTGCGCCGGCTTTGGCCCAAGGCTTAGCTCGCAGCGCGCACGGCGAACACGTTGGCGCAGGCAACGCGCGGGGAGGCGCTGCAATGGGCATAGGCGCGCCGGTGCGCAATATCGTCATTCTCGGCGGCGGCACCGCCGGCTGGATGACAGCCGCCGCCCTCGCGCGCACCCAAGATGCGCGCGCCGCCGTGCGCGTGACGCTGGTGGAATCCGATGAGATCGGCCGCGTCGGCGTTGGCGAAGCCACCATCCCGCCGATCACCACGTTCAACACGATGCTCGGCATCGATGAAGACGAATTCCTGCGCGAGACCAAAGGCTCAATCAAACTCGCCATCGAGTTCGTGAACTGGACACGCCTTGGCCATCGCTATTTCCATCCGTTCGGCCAGTTTGGCTTTGATATCGAAGCGGTGAAATTCCACCAATTCTGGCGCAAACTCGATCTGAAGGGCGAGGCCGCGCCGATCGTGGCGTATTGCCTCGCAGGCGTGGCGGCGGGCCAGGGGCGGTTTGCGCGCCCGAGCGCAGATCCTCGCTCACCGCTCGCGGCGATGAAATACGCCTTCCATTTCGATGCTGCGCTCTATGCGCGCTATCTGCGCCGCTACGCCGAAGCGCGCGGCGTTGTGCGTGTTGAGAGCAAGGTGGCGCGCGTTATTCAGCGCGGCGCGGATGGCTTCATCGAAGCGCTGGTGCTTGAGGATGGCCAGCGCATTGAAGGCGAGTTCTTCATCGATTGCAGCGGCTTTCGCGGCATCTTGATCGAGCAAACGCTGAAGGCCGGCTTTGAGGATTATGCGCGCTGGCTGCCATGCGATAAAGCGGTGGCGACGCAATGCGAAAGCGGCGAGGGCGCGCTGACGCCGTTCACGCGCGCAACGGCGCGTGAAGCGGGCTGGCAATGGCGCATTCCGCTGCAGCATCGCATCGGCACGGGCTATGTGTTCTCAAGCGCGCATATCAGCGATGATGAAGCCACGGCGACATTGCTTTCTAATCTCGATGGGCCGCCGCTGGCTGATCCTTGGCTGCTGCGCTTCAAGGCCGGGCGGCGGCGCAAGTTCTGGGATAAGAACGTGCTGGCGATCGGGCTTGCGGGCGGCTTCATGGAGCCGCTGGAATCCACCAGCATCCATCTCATTCAGGCGGGCATCACGCGGCTTTTGGCGCTGTTTCCCGATCAGTCCTTTAGCCGCTTTGAAGCGGATGAATACAACCGGCTGATGACAAGCCAGTACGAACGCATCCGCGATTTCCTGATCCTGCACTATTACGCGACAGAGCGGAACGACACTGAGTTCTGGAATCAATGCCGCACCATGGATATCCCCGAAACGCTGCGCACCAAGATTGAGCTCTTCCGCGCGCGTGGGCGGCTGTTCCGCTGGGAAGATGAATTGTTCGCCGACGCCAACTGGATCGCGGTGTTCTTAGGCCAGAACATCGTGCCTGAAGGCTATGATCCGCTTGTCGATAACGTCGATCTCGACGCGGTGAAGCGCAAGTTTGAACGCATCCGCGCAGCGTTTGCACAAGCGGCGGATGCGATGCCTGCGCACCGCGATTTCCTCAACAGCCTCTATCCCGCCGGAGCGCGCCCGTGACAGAAGACAATCGCCTGCGCCACCTCGTCATCGTTGGCGGCGGCACCGCCGGCTGGATGACGGCCGCCGCGCTCTCGCGCTTTCTGGTCGATGGCTACACCAAGATCACCGTGATTGAATCAGATGCGATCGGCACGGTGGGCGTGGGCGAATCCACCATTCCGCAGATCGCGATTTTCAATCGCATGCTCGGGCTCGATGAAGATGATTTCGTGCGCCGCACGCAGGCGACGTTCAAGCTCGCCATCGAGTTTGTGAACTGGCGCAAGATTGGCGATCTCTATTATCACCCGTTCGGGCCTTACGGGCTCGATATGGAGGGGGTTTCGTTTCACGCCTATTGGCTGCGCCTCAACGGCATGGGCGAGGCGGCCCCGCTTGACGACTATTCTTTGCAGGCGCTGGCCGCGCGCAAAGCCAAGTTCATGCGCGGCACCAAAACCGGCAATTCGCCGCTGACGCACATCGCCTACGCCTTTCATTTCGACGCGTTCCTCTACGCGCGCTTCCTACGCGATTTCGCCGAAGCGCGCGGCGTGGTGCGCAAGGAGGGCAAGATCGTCGATGTCGGCCTGCGCGGGGAAGATGGCTTTATCGAAAGCCTGACGCTTGAAAGCGGGGAGAAGATCGAAGCCGATTTCTTTGTCGATTGCAGCGGCTTTCGCGGGCTGCTGATTGAGCAGACGCTGAAGGCCGGCTATGAAGATTGGAGCCATTGGCTGCCGAACGATCGCGCCGTGGCTGTGCCGTGCGCCAAGGGCGGGGCCGAAAATGCGGTGACGCGCGCCACAGCGCGGCCGGCCGGCTGGCAATGGCGCATCCCGCTGCAATATCGCATCGGCAATGGCTATGTGTATTCCAGCGCGCATGTGAGCGATGAGGACGCGGCGCGCACGCTGCTTTCCAATCTCGATGGAGAGCCCTTAGCGGATCCTTGGCTGCTGCGCTTCAGTGCGGGGCGGCGCAAGAAATCATGGAGCAAAAATTGCTGCGCCATCGGGCTTTCGGCGGGTTTTATGGAGCCGCTGGAATCGCAGAGCATTTATCTCATTCAAATGGGCATTTCGCGGCTGATGGCGATGTTTCCCACGCGCGTGCACGCCCCGCCGGAGGTGGATCGCTATAACCGTGTGATGCAATATGAGTATGAGCGTATCCGCGATTTCCTCGTGCTGCACTATAACACGACTGAGCGGAACGATACGCCCTACTGGGACTATGTGCGCACCATGCCGATCCCAGACACGCTGGCGGAGAAGATCGAGCTCTTCAAGGCGCACGGGCGTATTTTCCGCGAGAATGAAGAGCTGTTCAACGATACAAGCTGGTTCGCCGTGATGATGGGCCAGGGGCTTTACCCGCGCGCGCATGATCCGATGGCCGATAGCATGAGCGCCGATGAGCTGCGCAAGCGCCTTGCCAGCATCCGCGCCACCATGGCCGCTTCAGTGGATTACATGCCCGGCCATCATGATTTCATCGCCAAACATTGCGCCGCAGACGCCGCGCAATTCAAGCGCGCGGCAGGCAGCAGCACGCAGCACGTGGCCTCATAATTCCCTGCCTACCAGGGCACGGTTTCGCCGTTATAGCGGATGAAGGCGCCAGCCTCTTCGAGCGTGAGGCGCGCGATCGTGTCGGCAAGCCCGCGCGCGCTTTCGGCGGCGGAGATTTTCGGCATGCGCGCCCCGCGCGTGAAATCGGTATCGACAATGCCGGGGCTGAGCGGGGCGACGATGACGCCGCTTTCCTTCAAATCCATCGCGAGCGAGCGCATCGCCATGTTGAGCGCGGCTTTGCTGGTGCGATAGGCGTAGTTGCCGCCGCGTGTGGTCGAGATCGAGCCCAGCGAGCTGGCGATGGCGACGATCTTCTTCTCCGCGCTGCGCTGCACGTGCGGCAGAAAGCTCTCCGAGACCTTCACCGCGCCAAGCAAATTGACGGCGAGCACCTCGCTCCAATGCGCGTAATCGAGCGCGCCAAGCCCTTTGCCGCCGCCGCCAATGCCGGCATTGTTGCAGAGGACATCGATAGCTTCGCCATCGAGCGCGGCGGCAAGCTGATCGATGGTTTCGTGCGCACTGACGTCAAGGGCGTGCACGCTGATCTCTGGGTGCGTTTGCGCCAGCGCGTGCAGCGCTTCGGCTTGCGCCGGGTTGCGGCAGGTGGCGCGCACGCGCCAGCCGCGCCCAGCGTATTCCTCGGCCAAGGCAAGGCCGAGACCGCGATTGGCGCCGGTGATGAGTATTTGCGGCATGGCGCTCAGCCTTGCCCGGCGGCGTCGGCGATCTCACTCGCGCCGGCGCTCCAGATGTTCGGATCGGCGCCGAGCGCGCTCAGCACGGCGCGCATGGGCGCGGTGCGGAAAGGCTGGCCCGAGACGTAAGGCGTGAGCGAAAAGCTCAGCACTTGCCCGCCAAAGCGGGGCGCTTCCTCAACCAGAAGATCGCGCGCGGCAAGGATTTGCGCCGCCCACTCATCTTCACTCTGGCGCCGATCGATCAAGAGGATGCGATCGTCGAGTTCGTTAAACAGCGGAACAGCGCGGACGATGCCGTGCTTTGTTTGCATGTCGATCGGCACGTTGTCGTGCTCCCAATCGAGGCAAACATCAAAGCCCGCTTCCGCAATGAGATCGAGCGTTTGAAACGATTGCTGGCGCGCCGGGCTCATCCACGTGCGCGGCTTGAGGCCGAAGGCGTCGAACGCCGCGCGGGTTTGGCTGATCCAGCTTTTCTCTTCGTCGGGCTCAAGCCCACCCCAGTGGATTTTATCGGTGGCCAGGCCATAGGCGGCGATCTCGTGCCCGTCATTGACGATGCGATCCACTAGCGGCTCAACGCGCTCGAGCATGTTGGCGTTGATCGGGAAGACGGCTTTGAGTTTGGCGTCGCGCAGCGCATCGAGGATGCGGAATACGCCGACGCGATTGCCATAGTCGCGCGTCGTGTAATGCCGCAGATCGGGGTAAGGCGTCACCATGGCGCCGGGGTGTTTAAACGGCTTGCCCGCCGGGTTGAGCATGTGAAACTCAAGCGGCACAACGATCATCGCCGCAACCGTTGCCTCGCCTGGCCACGCGCAGCGCTTGCGCGCTTCCGGCTTGCGCCACGCGTAGCGCTCTTGATCCATGCCGTAAGAACGGTGCGGATAGTTCAGATAATCATCATCAAGCGCCATGGCCAAAACCCTTTTCAG
>DAORMO010000004.1:18020-29547 GCA_035440585.1 Terricaulis sp. | reverse complement strand
AAGCCGCGGCGTTTGATGTCGTTTAGCGCCGTGTCCCAGTATTTTTCGCGGTAATAGCCGGCGATTTCGGCGGCGGTGGTGAACCAGACGTCGCGCCCGTGCGAGGTGATGTGCTTGAGCGCATCTTCAAACGCGCGCAGCCGGTGAGGCTGGCTGACAAGATAAGCATGCAGCGGAATGCACATCACCGTGCCGCTCTTTTCGCCCTCGGCCAGCAATTGATCGAAATGCCGCTTGAGGACGTCAGTATAACGCTGCGGCGACATCGCCAGTTGGCCATAGGTGATGACGTCATTGACCTCGAGCGAATAGGGCATCGAGATCAGTTTGCCCTGCTGGGTTTTCAGCGGCTGCGGTTGATCGTCTTGGAAGAGATCGCAAGTGTACCAGAAATCATGCTCGCCCAAGAGCTCGAAGGTGCGCTCGGTGTGCGTCAGCGCGGGGGCGAGATAGCCGCGAATGCGTTGGCCGGTGGCGCGCTCGACGCTTTTGATCGAGTCCACAATCAATGCGCGCTCTTGCGCTTCGGTCATGTTGTAGGAATAGCGCGTGTTGTAGATGCCGTGGGAGAAGAACTCCCAACGCCGCGCCGCGCATGCTTCGATGATCTCCGGATGGTGATCGATGAGGCCGACGGAAAGCGAAATCGAGCCGCGCAGCCCGTACTTATCCATCAGCTCCATCAGCCGCCAATGCCCGATGCGATTACCCCAATCGCGCTGCGAATAGCCAACCACGTCAGGCGCGGGCTTTGGCCAGCCGGGACGTGATGGGTTCTTGGGCGGATCGTACTCGTAATATTCGATGTTCGGCGCGATCCAGAAGGCGAGCTTTTTGCCTTCGGGCCAAACCAGCTTCGGCCGGTTCTCATACGGCCAATAATCATAGAGCGTTGGATCTGCGCGCATACGGCCCCTCCGGCTTGCGGAACATATTATAACAATATAATAACAGGTCAATCAAAGGGGGCAGGCTATTGTCACAGGATGACGCGCGGATCGTGATCGTGGGGGCGGGGCCGGTGGGCCTCACCCTGGCGTACCGGCTGCATATATTCGGCGTGCCGTGCCTGGTGCTGGATGAGAACCCGGCCGCGCCGGACGATCTCCGCGCCTCGACCTTTCATCCGCCGACGCTGGACATGCTCGATGAATACGGGCTGGCCGCGCCGCTGCTGGAGCAGGGCTTGCCAGCGCCCACCTGGCAAATCCGCATGCACGAAACCGGCGCGCGCGCGGTGTTCGATCTCAGCGTGATCGCCGATAAAACCCGCCACCCTTACCGTCTGCAGTGCGAGCAATTTCGGCTTGTGCGCCTGCTCGAAGAGCGGCTCGCGTCGAGCGGCGTCGCCGAGATCCGGCGTGGTTACCGCGTTGAGGCCGCCACGCAGGATGATCGCGGCGTGACGGTGCGCGGCGTTGGCCCTGATGGCGCCGCCTTCAGCGCGCGCGGGCTTATTCTGGTCGGCGCGGATGGGGCTCATTCGATCGTTCGCCGCAGCATGGATTTTCATCTGGAAGGCGAAACCTATCCAGAGACCACGGTGCTGGCGACGACGCCGTTCCGCTTCGAGGATCACCTCGAAGGGCTTTCCAACGTCAATTATGTTTGGCGCGCGGGCGGCACCTATAGCCTCTTGCGGCTGCGCGATAAGTGGCGCTGCAGCCTCTATCCGGATCCTGACGAAACCATCGAAGGCATGCTGCAGCCCGAAGTGATCGAGAAGCACCTGCAACGAATCGTGCCGAAAGACACACCCTATGATGTGATCGATCTGCGGCCTTACCGCGTGCATATGCGCATCGTCGAAGAATACAGCCTTGGCCGCATGGTATTGGCGGGCGATGCGGCGCACATCAACAGCCCCTCGGGCGGCATGGGCATGAATGGCGGCGTGCACGACGCCTTCAATCTTTCAGAAAAGCTGCTGCAAATCTGGAACGGCGCCTCGCTCGATCTGCTGGATCTTTACACGCGCCAGCGCCGCCCGGTGGCTGAAGAGGAAATTCTCGGCCAAGCGCATAAGAACCGCGCCCGCATGCAGGAGCGGGATCAGGATCGGCGCGAAGAGCTGCTGGCTGAGCAGCAGCGCATTGCGGGCGATCCGGAACGCGCGCGGGCGCGGCTGCTGCAAAGCTCTATGATTATCGGTTTGGAACGGGCGGCGGCGATACAATGACGGAAGCTTATGCAAGCTTGGGGCGCTTCGGTGTTGGCGTGCCGCAATCGAACCCGACGGTGGAGGCTGAATTTGGCATTCTATTGCCGCGCACGGCTTCGCTGCACGTCACGAGGCTGACGAGCGTGGCGGAAAATCCGCTTGATCGTCTGCGCGCGTATCTCACCGATCTGCCGGGCTATCTCAGCGCCTATGACGGGCTCAAGCTTGAGGCGTTCGCGTTCGCGTGCACCGGGTCATCCTATCTCGTCGGCGCTGAGGAGGAGGCGAAGATCGCGGAAGCCTGCGCGCAGCACTTCGGCTATCCGATTGCGCTGGCCGCGGATTCCATCGTGTGGGCGCTGGAGAAGCTGAATGCGAAAAACATCGCGGTGATTGCGCCGTATCCGGCTGATCTTATCAAGGCGGGGCACGATTATTTGGAATCGCGCGGCATTCACATCGCCGCGCTTGAGCGCGTGGTGACGAAAACCACAGATACCCGCAGCATCTATCTCACTGGCGTGGCTGATGCGCGCGCGGCGCTGGAGCGGATGCCGAAAACTGGGCTCGATGCGATCCTGGTGAGCGGAACTGGCATGCCGACGCTGGCTGCGGTGGATTCACACGGCTTGCCGCCGGTTATTTCCTCCAATCTGTGTGTTGCGGCGCGCGCGCTGGATCTGGCCGGCAAGAAGGATGCGCTTGATGCGCTGGGGCTTGAGCCGCTGGGCTGGCGCAAGCGGCTGGATGAAGCCTATGGGCGCTGAGGTGAAGCTCGACATCATCGATCCGGCGAGCGAGGAAATCGTCGCCCGCATCGCGGAGGATGATGCGGCCGCAGTGGACGCCGCGGTGAAAAAGGCGCGGGCGGCGTTTGACGGCGGCTGGCGCAGCGCTTCGGTTGAAGCCCGCCAGCGCGCGCTGCGCGATGCGGCCAAGGCGATTGGCGATCACGTTGAAGAGCTCGCCACGCTCGAAACGCTCAACACCGGCATTCTGCTGAAGGATGCGCGCGCGCGGTACGCGGCCCGCACGGCGCGGAATTTTGAGTTCTTCGCTGAATATATCGGCCAGACGGCGGGGCGCGTGTTTGATCAGAACCCAGCCTACATCACCAGCGTGCGGCGTGAGCCGATTGGTGTGGCGGGGCTGATCGCGCCCTGGAATTTGCCTCTGGCGCTTGGCTCGATGAAGATCGCGGCGGCGATCGCGTTCGGCAATACCTGCGTGATCAAACCTTCCGAGCAGGCGCCGCTGGCGGTGATCCGCTTGGGGGAGATCCTGGCGGAGATTTTGCCTGCAGGCGTGGTGCAGGTGATCAATGGGCGCGGGCATATCACGGGCGCGGCGCTTGTTTCGCATCCCGATGTGGCCGCGATTTCTTTTACCGGCGGCACCGAAACCGGCCGCCGCATCGCCGCTGCGGCTGGCGATGGCATGAAGCCGGTGACGATGGAATTGGGCGGGAAATCCGCCAATATCATCTTTGAATCTGCGGATTTCGATCGCGCGCTGGATGCGGCGCTGCTTGGCGTGTTCGCCAATAATGGCCAGCAATGCCTCGCCGGCTCGCGCATCCTGGTGCAAGCCTCGATCGCGGATCGATTTATCGAAGCGTTTGCTGCGCGCACGCGCGCGATCCGCATCGGCCACCCGCACGATCCGGCGACGGAGCTTGGGCCTGTCGCCTCCGCTTTGCAGCGCGATAAGGTGCTTAGCGCCTATGCGGAAGCGATCGAAGAGGGCGCGCGGCCGCTTGCCGGCGGCAAACGCGCGCCGGGCTTTGAGCGCGGCTTTTATGTCGAGCCAATCGCGGTTGAGGCGCCGAGCAATGCGCTGAAGGCGTGCCAAGAAGAAATCTTCGGCCCGTTCGCCACCATCATTCGCTTTGATACCGAAGATGACGCCTATTCCATCGCCAACGGCACGCGCTATGGCTTGGTTTCTTACGTGTGGACGCGGGATCTTGCGCAATCCATGCGCGCGCAGGAGCGTTTGGCATCGGGCGTGGTGTGGATCAATACGCCGGTCACGCGCGAATTGCGCGCGCCCTTTGGCGGGGTGAAGCAATCAGGCATCGGCGCAGAAGGCGGCGCGGCGTGCGAGGCGCTTTATACGCGCGAGAAAACCATCACCATCCCGCGCAGCGATTTCCCGATCGAGAAAATCGGCGCCGGTTAAGCGGCGGGCTTTGCGATCCAGGCGTGCCAGAAGCCGGGGCCGGCGGTGCGCGGCACCTTGGCTTCTTCGACGCTGGCGAAACCTGCATCTTGCAGCTCCGCGCCAAAATCGCAGCTGCAATATTCGACCCAGAAGGGCTCGTTATTGTAGCGCAGATCATAGGCGCGCTCGGCTTGCTCCCACGGGCTTTTGCCGCGGAACAAGAGATCAACATCCTGATGCACGACAATGCCGCCAGGCGCGAGCAGGCGTAGGCTTTCGCGCGCCACGGCGCGGCGATCATCGCCGGAAATTTCGTGCAGCAGATTGTGCGAGACGATCAGATCGAAATGCCCGTCTGGGAATGTCGTCGCGGCGGCGGACATCTGATGGAAATGCACGCGCGATCCCATCGCTTCGGCGCGTGCATGCGCGTAGCGCAGCATCGAGGCGCCAAGGTCAATCGCGTGCACCTCAGCGTCTTTGAAATGTGAGCCGTAAAAAGTTGAAGCGCCGCCGGCGGAGCAGCCCATATCGAGGATGCGGCGCGGGCGGAACTCGGGGTGCAGCTTTGCAAGGTGCGCGATCACGGCGCCGGCTTTGGAATCCTCCTTGCCCATGCCGCGGCCCATCGAATAGAGCCGCCCGCCGCTTTCATAGAGCGCGCCAACGGTGACCGAGCGCTCATCCGCATCGTTGCAATAGCCTTCGGGCTGCAAGTGGATGTGCACTTCGTCGTACACGGCGGGCGCTGCGAAATCCGGATCAAGCGTGAGTGAGCCAAGCCGCGTTGAGGCCCCCATCAGCGCTTGGGCGGTATCTTCCATCCGCTCCTTTTCGCGGAACACGGTTTCGCCGATCGATTGCCACATCATCTCTTGGGCGGTGCGGTCAATTGCTTTGGTGAAGCGATAATGGGTGGTCTTATCGAGATCGACTTCCGCTTCTTGCCAATCGGCCGGCGCGCGCCCGTGCGCGGCGAGGAAGGCGGGCTCGGCCTCATGCTTGACCACGGCGGGCACAGCCCCGCGCAGCGGGCCCATGACGTGGCGCTTCAGCGCCAGCACGAAACGCTGCTGGGCCATTTCTTCCGGCGTTTGCCGGGCGAGCATGGCGTGCGGTTCGTTGCGTTTCATGGAACGTCTCCCGTTTAGTCCAGCACCAGGCCGCCGCTGAGATTGATCGATGCGCCTGTAATTGAGCGCGCGTGTTCAGAAAGCAAGAAGGCGGCGGTGGCGGCGGCCTCGGCTGGCTCGATCAGTTCGCGCGTGAGCATGGCGTTTTTCGCCGCCTGCAGCGTTTCGGGCGAAAGCCGATCCAGCATCGGCGTGCGCACAGGGCCGGCGATGATGGTGTTCACCCGCACGAGCGGCGCCCATTCCTTGGAAAGATAGCGCCCGAAATTGGCGAGGCCCGCTTTGGCGACAGCGTAAGCGGGGCCCGATACGGCAGAGCCGCCATGGCTGCCGTTCACCGAGCCGAAGAACACTGCTGCGCCGCTGTTTTGCTTGAGCTGCGGCTCAAGCGCCTGGGCGAGCAGGAAGGCGGAGGTGAGGTTTGCATCCACCACATCGCGCCAGCCTTGGGTGCTGATCTCCGCAACCGCGCCGGGGCCGACAATGCCGGCGGCGTGTACGAAGCCGTCGATGCGGCCAAAATGCGCGAGCGCTTCGGCGACGGCGCGTTTGGCGTCGCTTTCATCGGCGGCGTTGCCGGTGATGCTGAAAACGCCCTCGCGCGCGGGCGAGGGCGTAAGGTCAAAAGACGCCACGCGCCCGCCTGCGGCGAGGTATTGATCTTGAATAGCGCGCCCAATGCCGCCGGTCGCGCCGCTCAAAAAGAGGACGCGACCTTCAGCCTTGAGCAGCGCAACGCTCACGCCGCTTCCTTCACGTTGAGCGAAGCGAGAATTTCCGAGAGCATGTTGTAGCGCAGCGCCGCCGAGCCAGCGACGGCTTGGATCGCCATTTGCTGCTTCTCGGGCGTGTCGGCGTAGCGATCGCACAGCTCCATGCCGATGGCGGCGTGCTCATCGTCATTCTCGACGTGGACATGGAAGAATTCCAGCTCATCGTCGCTGAAGCCCATCTTCTCCATCGCGGAGATGTAGGCGGGATAGAGCGTCGGCAGCTGGCCTTCGAGCGCCACCATGATGCCGGCGCAGGATTCGTGCATCGGGCGGATTTGCGAGAGCTCCCAAATCCAGGCACGCATCGCGCGCGTGGAGGGCAGGATGCGGCCTTCGCGCTCGGCGTTCTTGATGTAATCGTCAGAGAGGCCGCAGGCGCGCGCGAATTTCAGCAGCAGCGCCGGGTGGGCTTTATCCGGCTGCTCGGGCGGCACTTCGCCGGCGAGGTTTTCCATGATCAGCTCGCGGCCGTCATCATCGGGCATGCGGGCGTAAAGCGCGGCAAATTGCGGGGGAATGGCCACGATATAGTAATAGTGCTGCACCGCCCATTCGCCGAGCTGCTGGCGCGTGAATTGCCCGGCGGACCAGGTGGCGCTGAAGGGGTGCTTGCCCGAACCGCGCGGCTTGCGCGCATCGTGCAGCGCCTGGGTGAATTCCTCTAGAGAAAGCTTCGTCATGGCCATTGATCCTTTGGTTTAAGCGGCGGGGCGTGAAGGCGCCTTGGATTCCTCCATGGCGTCGATGCTGACCGGGTTTCCGGTCTGGATGATCAGCGCCTTCTTGCGGATGAAGCGCTGGATGGAGGCGGGGCCCATGCGGGAGCCGCCCATGCCGGAAAAGCCGAACGAGTTCTTTTCCGGCTCGTAAGTCATGATGGTGAGGCCGCAATCGTTCACCGACAGCCCGCCTGCGTTGATCTCTTCGGCGATCACGCGGGCTTCATCGGTGGTGGCGCCGATCACGGCGGCGGAGAGGCCGAAGGAGGTGTCGTTGGCGAGCGCGATGGCTTCTTCCACCGTGTCGAACGCCATCACCGGCAGCACCGCGCCGAAGGTTTCTTCGGTCATGATCGCCATGTCGTGCGTGACGTTTTCAAGCACCGTGGCGGGGCACCAGAGGCCGCCGTCGCGCTCCAGCACCTCGCCGCCGGCGCGCACTTTGGCGCCTTTCGCCACGGCGTCAGCGAGATGCTCGGCGATGATCTTGGCTTGTGGGGCGTGAATCACAGGGCCGATATGGCCTTGGTGGATGCTCGGCCAATTGATCTCAAGCGCGGCGGCTTTTGCGGCGAGCTTTTCGACAAACGCATCATGGATTGAGCGATGCACGTAGATGCGCTCGATCGAGAGGCACGCTTGGCCGGCGTTGGCGAGCCCGCCCCGCGCAACCGATTCAACGGCGCGATCAATGTCAGCCGAAGGCAGCACGATCACCGGATCTTTGCCCCCCAGCTCCAGCGAAGCGGGTATGAAACGGCGGGCGGCGGCTTCGGCCACCTTGCGGCCGGTTTGCACCGAGCCGGTGAAGCAGATGAGATCAACCTCTTCGATCAGCGTTTGGCCGGCTTCGGCGCCGCCAAGCACGAAAGCGAGCACCTCTTTGAGCGCGGGCACATCCTCCAGCGCCTCGCGCAGCGGCTCAACAAAGCGCGGCGTGATTTCCGAAGGCTTGATGATCGCGGCGCAGCCGGCGGCGAGCGCGGGCACAGCGTCGATCAGGCTCAGCGTCACCGGGAAATTCCACGGCGAGATAAAGCCCGCGAGCGGATAGGCCACGTACTGATTTTGATAGCGCACAGTGGGGATGAGCGCCGAGGCGCGCTCCTCGCCGCGCATCTCCGCGCCGAGCGCTTCGGGCGCGAGCTTGGCCCAGCGGCGGATGTTGCGGATCGCGCCATCGACCTCGCCTTCGGAGAGATGCCAGCGGCCGGTATCATGCGCGAGCGCGGCGATCAGCGCCGCGCGGCGCGCTTCGATGGCGTCGGCCCAGGCGCTGAGCGCGTTGGCGCGTTCAGCAACGCCAAGTGCGCGCCATTTCGTTTGGTTCTTGCGCAGCGCCTTTGCGATGTCGGCGATGGCCGCGGGCGTGTCGGCGGTGAAGGCATAATCCACCGCGCCCGTCCGCGGATTGCGCACAGCGAATTGATGTGAACCAGCCGCGTCAGCCATGGGCGCACTTCCTATCTGTTATAATGATATAATAACAATACAGGCGATGGGGCAAGCGCTTTAGCTCTGCTGCTGATCCGACGCTTTCAACGCGTCGAGTTCGTAAGAGAGGACGCGGAACATGCGGGTGACGAAGGCTTGATCCCATTCCAGCCGCTCGGCCTGAACGGCGTCGTCCGGCTGATACGCGGCGAGCGCATCGCGGCCGAGTAAGCCGTTGTTTTCGAGAACCTTTTCAAGCGTATCCAGGCGCTCATTGACGGCGGAGAGCTGGGAGGCGACCGCCAAAAGCATCGAGAGCAGGCGGTCACAATCGGCGCTTTCCAGGAAATGCGGGCGCGGGCCGGATGAGGCCGCCGCCGCATGCGCCACCGCTTCTAGCTTGCGCAATGCCGAGACTCCTATTACAAGTTCTATGACGTCATAATGATAGCATGAGATGAGCGGGAAAGCAGCTCTTGTTTCATGGGCGTGCGGAAATGCGCGTTTGGCGAAGAGGGCAGGAAAACATGTCGATTGATAAAGTGGCTGCCCAGCGCGCGCCGCGCCCAGAGGAGCAGGTCAATCTCACGCTCCGCGCGCCGCGTTATGCGCAAGTGTATGCCGTGCTGCGCGATTGGGTGCTGCAGGGCGTTTATGCGCCCGGGCATCGCATGCCATCGGAGAGTGAGCTGTGCGCCTCGTTTGACGTTTCGCGCATCACTGTCCGTTCGGCGGTCGAGATGCTGGAAAAGGAAGGCTTGGTGCAGCGCATCCAGGGGCGCGGCACTTTTGTGCGCTCAGATCTGAAGGACGTGCCCAGCCGCGGCGATCTTTCGGAGCTTGTGCGCCGGGTGCGCCAGCTTGATGCGCGCTCCACGCCCAAAGACGTCCTGGTGCAGGATGAAATCGCAGATGATGGGATCGCCCGCGATCTGCAATTGAAGCCTGGCGAAACCGTGGTGCATTGCTCTTACATGCGCCTGCGCGATGGCGAGCCGATCGGCGTCGCTGATATTTACGTGCCCAAAAGCTTGGGGGTGACGCTCACGGTGCAGGATTTCAAGGAAACCGCGCCCACGCTGCTTGAGCGCAAAGGCATCGAGATTTTGGGCGCGCACCAATTGCTGGGCGCGACGCTGGCGGATGCGAAGATCGCCTCGCGGCTTTCAATTCCTGTCGGCGCGCCGGTCGTGCAGGTGCGGCTGCTCGTGCTTGCGGTGAATAGCCAGCCGGTGGAGCTGTTGCTCGCGCATTATCGCGCCGATCGCTACGTCCACCACGTTTTCCTGGCGGCGCGCTCGTCCTGATCTCCACTTAGGAGACGTCCACCTTCGGGTGCGGCGTGCCTTGTGGGCCGGCGACGAGATCGAGGATCTCGTTATAATCCATGCCGGCGGGCTTTGAGGCGCGCTCGAAATCGGCGGTCACAAGGCGCATGACGCGTTGCACGAAGGCGTTGCGCTTGCGCGTGCGTTCGGCCGCCAGCGCCGCATCCGGCACGAAATTCTCGACATCCGCCGGCGTAAACGCGCCCTTGGCGGCGACCTGCGTGAGATTGTCGAGCTTATCGTTCAGCATGCTGACCTCAGCGGCCAGCGCCACGATCATGCTGAGCAAGCGTTCTGAGTCGTGATCTTCCAGCGAGCCGGGGCGGCCGCCGCGCGATGCTTTCGGAAGCGGAGGAATAGTGCTCATCGGCTCAGCCCTCGCTCTTGCGCGCGCCATAGGCGAGCCAGCCGCCTTGCTTGCCGTTGAACGTGGGGGCCACGGCCTCAAACACGTTTTCTTTGGCAAAGCCGGCTTTTACCGCGGGGGCGATGAGATCCATTTCGGCGAGCGTGGACCAGAACGGCTCGGCGTTATGGGTTGCGTCCCAATTGGTGATGAATTGATCGACGGCATCGGTGCGGCGCACCGGCACCTCGATGTGCAACATGAGGCCGCCCGGCCGCAGCAGGCGATGGCACTCGGCCACGATGTTATAGAGCGCATCGTAGGAAGTTTCGTGCAGCAGGATGTGCGAGACGATCAGATCGAATTCGCCATCGGCGAACTTGGTTTGCTCGGCGTTGCCTTGCACCCAATGCACTTTTTTGCCGAGCGCTTCGGCGCGCGCGAAAGCGTAGCGCAGCGAGGGGGCTGAGAGATCGAGGCCATAAACCTCCGCTTCAGGGAAGGCTTCGCAATAGGGCAGCGTGGAAAGGCCCACAGTGCAGCCCAGGTCAAGCACGCGCTTGACCTTTAAATCTGGGAAATTGGCTTTCACATAAGCCGCGCCGGCAAGGCCTTTATCCTCATTCAGCGCGCCATGCTTGCCCATCGAGAAGATGAAGGAGCCCAGATCGCTGCGCGCGCCGGCCCACACGTCATCTTCCGTGCGCTCAAGGAAATAGGAGCCTGGCACGCAGTGGATATCCACTTCGCTCTGATAGGGCGGCAGGGTGATGCTGGGATCGAGCTTGATCGAGCCTTTCACATCTCCGCCGGTGATGGTGCGATAGCGTTCGATCAAGCTGGGCAGCTCGCGCTCGCAAACGGCGGAGGTGATGTCGAGGTAAAATTCCTGCTGCGCGCGGCCGAGCGCGCTCCACCAGCGATAGGCTTTATCCTCGCCCAGCGCATCGCCCACTTCAGTCCAGCTTTGCGGGCGGCGGCCGGTTTTTTCCTGCCAAGCGGGCGCGGCGCGGTGCTCGTACACCTCCGGCAGCGCCGAGCGCAGCGGGCCGCGCAGATGGCCTTTGAGCGCAATGGCGAAATCAAGCAGCGCCTGCTCCTCGAAATTCGGCATCGGCGACATAGCGTGCGGGAGGGGGCGGGGCGTGCTCATTCGGCGGCGACTCCTGAGGAGGTGTTGGCGTCGCGCAGGAGGGCGTCCCAGCCGTCATCCGTGCGCGGTTTGGTGGTGGGGCAGGCTTCATGCGCCCAGCCGGTGGGATCGAGCCGGCGCGCGGGGGACGGGATCACATAGACTTTGCGATCCCATTCGCGCTGCACCTTTTCATGATCGATCTCCCAGCCGGCGTCGATCATGCGGAACACGAGGTGACGGAAGGTGGATTCCATCTCATCGGCGCGGACCAGCACCTCGTCGCGGAACGAGGTGGGGCCAAGCGCGGGGCGCACGAAGCTGATCACGGCGATGTC
>DAORMO010000004.1:0-17952 GCA_035440585.1 Terricaulis sp. | reverse complement strand
AAGTGCGCGCCTGCAGGCCAAATTGGCGGCTGGTTTTGGCGTCCACTGGCGTGGTGGCCGAGAACGTCACCTGCGAAATGCCAGGGCGGAAGGTGGGGTTGATGCGGTGGCAGACGCCGAGCACCGAGAACTCAAGCTCAACCGTGGTTTTCTCGCGCTCTTCCTTCAGAAGCTCACCGAGGACGCCGGATTTTTGCGAAGCTTTGGGCGCGGTTTTCTCGCGCTTGAGGCGCGCGCCATAGGGCGTGCGCACGATCGGCACGGAAACGGCCTTGGGATCAAGCCGCGAGCCGAAGGTGGCGTGCACAAACGCCAGGTGCGCGGTGTCGAGCGAGTTTTCCTCGAATTTCTGCCAGTTCGCGGGCGCCTCAATCACCATGCGCGTGGTGCGCCAGGCATCGGTTTGCTCGAACTCCGGCAGCAGGCGGGGCGGGGCGGGGCGCTTATCTTCCGGCAGATCGCCCAGGAACACCCACACCCAATCATAGATTTCCTCGGTGGGGTAAGAATCAATCTTGGCCCGCTTCGGGATCGGGGCGTCTTCGCCGATCGATGGGATTTTGGTGCAATTGCCCGAGGGATCAAACTGCCAGCCATGGAACGGGCAGGCGACCGTCTCACCCACGCACTTGCCGCGCGAGAGCGAGGCGCCGCGATGCACGCACACATCCGACATGCAGACGACCTTGCCGTCCGGCAGCCGGTAGAGAACATAATCAAAGCCCAGCATACGCACGCCGAGCGGCTGGCCAACGACGACGTCCTTGGATTCAGCCGCGACGTACCAATTGTTCATCAGCATGGGCGGAAGTCTCTAACTCTGTTTGCACACGTCATATTATTATAATAACATTCCAGCTTGCCGCAAATGGTTTTCTCCGCGTCGAACCGGCGCGTTGAGCTTCAAGGAGGGTGTCGGTGGCCGAAGAGAGTAGCAAGGCGTTTGTGCGTCACGACGGTACGTATGAAACCGCGCCGCTGCGGAAGGAGCAGATCGCGGTTGGCGTGGTGCAAACGCCGGTGCGCGCCGTGGATGGCGATAATCCCGAGCCGGGCATCCAGGAAAACCTGAAATACCTGCTTAATGCGATTGATAAGGCGCAGCTCACCGGCGGCCGCTGCGATCTCTTGTGTTTCCACGAGTTTCCGCTGCACGGCTTTGCGCCGTGGGATTTGAAGCAATATCTGCGCGTTTCGCGCCATCCGGATGGGCCGGAGATCGCCGCCATCGGGGCCAAGGCCAAGCAATATAATTGCTACATCGCCATGGGCTGCCAGATGCTCGATGACGATTGGGCCGGGCACACTATGAACACGCAATTGCTCATCGGCCCCGATGGGAAGCTGCGCGCGCGCCATTGGAAGCAGCGCAATATGCGCGGCATGTGGCCGGGCGTGGAGCAGTTCACCACCACGATTTATGACGTCTATGACCGTTATGTCGAAATGTACGGCCTCGACGCGGTGATCCCGGTTGAGCGCACGGATATCGGCAATATCTCCATGTCGGCGGTGCAATTTGAGCCGGAATTGTTCCGCTGCATGGCCATGAAGGGGGCTGAGATCATCCTGCGCACTGCAACGGGCGGCTGCGAATGGGATGATATGCGGCTCACCGCTTATCATAACGACGTGTTCGTCACGATCGTGAACAACTCGATCGATGTTGAGCGAAGCAACGAAAACTATTTCGTCGAGCAGGCGCCGAAGAACAATTGGGTCGGCCGCTCAGCCATCTTCGGGCCTAAGGGCGTGGTGCTCAATGAGGCCGGCATCTTTGAAACCAAGCGCCGCGCGGTGTTTGATATTGCGGACTTCCGCAAGCGCCATCGCATCCCGGATGTGCACTACTTCCTCTACAAGCATGTGTTTGAGGCGTACCGCGAACGGCACGATCCCAATCTTTGGCTCGAGCGCGTGCCGGAAACAAAGCGCGACGCCGCCGAATATCTGAAAGATAAGATGCGCTGGACAAATTACTGGCAGGGCTAAACGTAGCGCGCCGCTAAACACCTAAACAAGCGCGCTCCGCCTTTCGGCAGAGCGCGTTTTTCTTTGGGCAAGCCGCAAAAAAACGCCGGGCTTGCGCCCGGCGTTTTCTCTTGCGGCTCAATGTTAGAAGCTTGCGCCCACTGTGACGCCGCACATCCGGCCCTCGCGGGCGCGGACGTAATAGTGCGGCGTGCCAAGGAAATCGCGTGATTCAAACGCGGTGACGGGCGTCGTGTCTTCAAACAGGTTGTTGCAGAAGCCCATGAAACGCAGCGTATCGGATTGGATGCCGAAGCGCAGGCGAACCTGTTCGCTGCCTGGCACCCAGCCGACATTGCCCGCGTCAACATAACGGCGGCTATCGGCCGTCACGTCCGTGCGCGCATACCATTCCCAGCCTGTGAAAGCAGGGACGGTGAGCTCAATGCCCAGCGTGCCTTGATGCTCCGGTGTGAATTGCATCGCGTTGCCGTCGAGCCGGCCGGTGGTGACGCCGCCGATACATTCGAGCCGCGGCAAGTCCGCGCAATCGACGAAACCGGCGAAGCTGCTGGTGACGGCGTTTTCGTAGCGTGCATCGTTGTAATTGTACGATGCATCGATCGCGAGCCAGCTCAGCGGGCGCCAGCGCGCGCCGATCTCGAAGCCGTCGACTTTGGATTCGCCGATATTGCCGGTGATCGAGGTCGCTGGGGTCACGCCGGTGGCGAACACCAGAATCTGCTGATCGGTCCAATCAATATGGTAGAGCGACGCGGCGACCTGGAGCGTGTTGTTCAGGAAGCTCGCTTTGGCGCCGAGTTCGTATGTCCAGTTGGACTCTGGATCATATTCTTGCTCAGACGCCAGGCTCGCCTCGGGGTTTGCCCCGCCTGACTTTGTGCCCTGCGCGGCAGAGAGATAGAAATTCAAAGTCGACGAAGGTTGGTATTCCAGGATCACGCGCGGTGAGAAGTACTCAAAGTTATTGGTGTAGTCGCCCAGCGTGCCGGCGTCGGAGCCGTAATTGTTTTCAAGCACGGTGGCGCGCTTGCGCTCCCAAGTGTAGCGGCCCTCGGCGGTGATCGTGAAATATTCCGCAAAATGGTAATCCACTGAGGCGTAGGCCGAGTAGAATTCATTGCGGATCAATTCGCCGTAATCCACCAGGGCGCGGCCATTCACTGGCGCGGGCGCGGTGGTGCCGAATGCGGGGCTCGCAAAGCGCACATCGGCGCGATCGTTGTTTTCGTAGCTGTAGTACGCGCCAACGACCCAGTTAAAGTCGCCGGAATTGCGCGGCTGCAGCCGGAAATCCTGGCTGAACTCCCAGCGATCTTCGATGTCGCCGCTCGCGGTTTGCCGCCACACGCCAGAGAGAAGCGTGCCGTTCGGCGTTTGGTCGAGGTCAACAAGGGTGGAGACTTCGCGCTGCTCGTAACCGGTGCGGGCGCTCAGCGTGAACGCGCCGATGTCGAGATCCGTCACCAGCATGGCGCGCGTCGATTCACGCTCACTGTGCGCGAGATCATCGAAAGAGAACGTCTCCGAATAATCGGTGATTTCGCCAGCGACGCGGCGGCCAATTTGGTTCGGGGTGCGCGCCGTGCCCGCCGGCTTGCCCACGCGCCGCGGGCTGCTATCGGGGATGACGATCAGCGGCGAGGGCGAGGCCTCGTCTTGCGACCAGCTCAACGAGCCGTACATGCTGATATTTTGCGTAGGCGTGAAGTTCACGCCCAGGCGAACTATGCTGCCGACATTGCGGTTGAGGCGTTCGCCGTTCACTTGGTTGGTGAAATAGCCGCCGCTGTCATTGAGCGCCGCATCGAGGCGCACGGCGAGCACATCTTCAACCAAAGGCGCCGACCCATAAAGCGTGATGCCGCCCATCAGGTTTTCGCCGACAGTCACCGAGCCGCCGTATTCCACGTCATTGCTGGGGCGGCGGGTGATGTAGTTGATCGCGCCCGCGAAGGTGTTGCGCCCGTAAGCCGCGCTCTGCGGGCCGCGCACGACTTCGACGCGCTCAAGGCCGACAAAGCTCATGTCGATGCCGCTCATGCCCGGCGAATAAACGCCATCGACGAACACGCCCACATTGGCCACATCACCCGATGAGCGGCCGAGTTGGGTCATGCCGCGGATGAGCGGACGTGACGATGTCGCGCTTGCGGCTTGCTGAAATTGCAGGCCCGGCGTCATGGCCGCCAGGTCACTCATCGATGTGATCTGCCGCTGCTCCAACTGCTCGCCTGTGATGGCGGTAATCGAGATCGGCGCCTCAAGCACCGTTTCCGTGCGCGAGCGCGCGGTCACAACGATCGTATCAAAGGTCTGATCATCCGATTCAGCTGTCGCCGCCGCTTGAGCGGCAGCGAGGTCGATCGGAGTTGCTAAGTAGGCGCCGAGCACAGCAAGCAGCGCCGTCGTTTTCTTCATGGCTTAACCCTCCCGCGAATGGCGATCCGCCATCCACGCCGTGAGTATGTTGTCATAAGAAGATGAGGACAAGACAAGCTTTCGGGGTGTTTTAACTTTATCGGCGCCTACGCATTGGTCACGAACAGGTAGTGTTGATCTTGCCACACCCGCAGTTTGAGCACGTCGCCGGAAGCGACTTCGATGGGAGACGGGAAGGCGTAAAGCCTTTTATTCCAAACGGATACGGTGTCCGTCGGATGGTTCTCGTAGCTGACGCCGGGGGCGAGATCGAGTCGAAGCCACTGTAAAACGCCATAACAAAGCCCTGGCGCGACAATGGGCACGTCAATGGTCGTGTCGGCCGGCTGCAGGGTTGAGATGTCATTAAAGTCGTAATCAACGAGCGCGAACTCATCGGAAAATGCCTCATAGGCGATCTTCCCCGGTATGGCTTGCTGCCATGGTTTGAGTTTTGCGAACGAGCTCACGTCAAAGCCGCATGCGGTGTTTAGTCCAAGCAGATAGGCGATGTGCTCGCCGCCAACGAGCAGGCTCATTGCTTTGCCGCGTTCTGGAATAATGCGCGCCCCTGGCGCGACGAGACGCTCTATCACGTCGATCAAGCTCGGCAACGCGCCCTCGCCGACGAAATCGTCCGCAAGAATTTCCGACACCAACACGTCAGCGCGGCGCGGCAAGTGCTCCCCGATGCGGAGGCCGCGCGAATGGGCGTGCACGATGCTGATGCGTTCGGCAAAGCCGTTGCGCGCAACGATCGCTTCCGCCTCCTCGGCGACCTCCCGCACCATCTCGCAGCCGATCACCTGACCAGCGCCTGCTTCGGCCGCGAGCATGGAGAGCAGGCCTGCGCCCGCGCCCACATCCAACACAAGATCGCCAGGCTTGACCACGCGCCGGATCGCGTCGCGATAGGCCTCGTTGCGCTTGGGCTCGTTCATCATCGGGATGTGCCATGGTGGTATCAGATTGGCGCGCGCTTGCGCCTGCCCGAATTGCGCCGGGGCGTGTTTGGGGTCGATGGAAAGTGCGGTTTTAAAGGCGTTCAGCGCATCCTCGTCCTTGTTTAGCTGGATGAAAATCATCCCAAGGTCGGTGAGGGCGCCCACATGGGTGGGCTCGGCGTGGAGGAAGCGCTGATAGCTGGCCGAGGCTTCCTTGAGATGGCCCGCGTCGTGCTCGATGCGCGCCAACGTCAAGTCGAGGCGATGATCATCCGGCGCGCGCTTTTGCGCGGCGCGCGCGGCGTCGGCGGCGGCGGTAAAATCGCCGCGTCCGTGCTCGATCGCGATCAAATTGCGGAGCGCCTCTAAATTATCCGGGTCGAGCGCGAGCGCCTGCCGCGCCAGCGGCAGTGCGGCGCCGAAATCGCCTTGGGCGCGCAGAGCGTCTGCGAGGTTGTTGTGCGCGCGCGCATCTGCGGGTGCGAGCGCGATTGCGCGCCGATAAGCGGCCTCGCACGCGGGCCAGCGTGCGGCGAAGCGATAGGCTGCGCCGAGCAAAAGGTGGCATTCAGCGTGATCGGGGTGGCGCGCGGCGAGCGGCGCCAGCACAGCGATTGCGTCATCGGCCGCGCGCTGACGCAATAAGTCCTTTGCGTGCGCGAGCGCGCGGTTCAGATCGTGCGACATAAAAGACCCCGGCGGGAAAAGCGAAAGTGCATATTGTCATGAACACATGACGTGTTATAAGGGCCTATGTCGAGCGCCCTTGTCCTTGAGGACCCCGATTCTATCGCTGATCCCGCGCTGTTGCGGCGCGTGTGCGCGACATATCCGACCGGCGTGGCGATTGTGACCGCTTCGGACGGGGAGCAGCGGCGCTGCGGGCTCACGATCAATTCATTCATATCTGTATCGCTTGATCCGCCGCTGGTGCTGTGGAGCTTGAGCAGCAGATCGCCCAATCGCGCGTTTTTCAACTCCGCAACGCAGGGCGCGATCACAATCCTCGCGCATGATCAGGCTGAGCTGGCCCGGCGCTTCGCGCGCCCCCACCAGGACAAGTTTGATGGCGTGCCGCTACGCAAAGCAGCCGGCGATGCGCCGGTGATTGAGGGCGGTGTGGCCTTTATGCGCTGCGCGCCGTGGAGCGTCACCGAAGCGGGGGATCACTTGCTGCACATTTGGGAGGTGAAAGCAGCGGCGGTGCTTTCACCTCATGCGCCGCTTGTGTTTCATGGCGGCGAAATGCGGCGCGGCTTCGAGTAATGCGCTGTTTGATCTTAAGTGCGGGGATGCGGGACGCGTCATGTTGAAGCTTATTGCGCGTCGGCTCATGGTCGCGATCCCGACGGTTTTCATTATCATTGTGCTGTCGTTTCTCATTATCAAAATGGCCCCTGGCGGGCCGTTTGATGCGGAAGCGGAGATCGACCCAGAAATTCTCGCCAATTTGGAGAGGGCCTACTACCTGGATCGGCCGATCTGGGAGCAGTTTTGGCGCTATTTCACCAATTTGCTGCAAGGGGATTTCGGCCAATCCTTTGTGTTCCGGGATCGCTCGGTCGCGGACATTATCATTCAGGGCTTTCCGGTCAGCGCGCAGATCGGGCTTTGGGCGATTTTCATTGGCGCGTTCGGCGGCATTGCTCTCGGCATCATCGCTGCGCTGCGCAAGAACAGCCTTGTTGATTATGGCGTCATGACCGTGGCGATGACAGGCATCGCGGTGCCGACCTTCGTCACCGCGCCGACGATGGCGCTGGTGTTTGGCCTTTATCTCGGCCTGCTGCCGATTTCCGGATGGGGCGGGGGCGCGCTGGCGAACATGATCCTGCCGATTGCGGCGCTGGCGCTGCCGAAGATCGGCGTGATCGCGCGCATCACGCGCGGGGGCATGCTTGAGGTGCTGCGCGCCAATTACGTGCGCACCGCGCGCTCGAAGGGCTTGCGCGAGAGCATTGTGATTTGGCGGCACACGCTGCGCGCGGGGCTGACCCCTGTTGTCAGCTATCTTGGCCCGGCGATTGCGGGCGTGATGACGGGCTCTGTCGTCATCGAGCAGATTTTCGGGCTGCCTGGCATTGGGCGCAGCTTCGTTGAGGGTGCGGTGAACCGCGACTATCCGGTCGTGATGGGCATCACCATCCTTTATGCGACGCTGATTATCATCATGAACCTTATCGTTGATCTGAGCTACAGGCTGCTCGACCCGCGCGTGGAGATGTCGAAATGACCGTCGCAGGGATCGATAACGATAAAGCGGCGGTTGACGCCAAGCCCGGTGCAGGCGGCGATTCCCGCTCACCGGCGCGGCGAGCGTTTGATCGCTTCATGCGCAATAAGAGCGCGGTTGCGGGGCTCATCATCATCGCGCTGATGACGGTGACTTCGATCTTTGTGCCTATTCTGAGCCCCAAAGATATTCAGACCGTCAGCTGGGAATATGTGCTGAGCCCGCCGTCGTTCGAGACGGGCTATTGGTTCGGCACGGACGTGAATGGGCGGGATTTGTTTGTCCGCACGTTCTATGCGGGGCGCATATCTCTCGCCATCGGCCTGTTGGCGACGGCGATCGCGTTCATGATCGGCGTGATCTATGGGTCGATCTCCGGCTATTTCGGCGGCGCGCTCGATTCATTCATGATGCGCGTGTGCGACGTGCTCTACGCGCTGCCGACGCTGTTTTTCATCATCATCCTGGTCACGGTGCTGGGGGCCAAAAACATCTTCATTGTGTTTATGTGCATCGGCGCGGTGGAATGGCTCACCATGGCGCGGATCGTGCGCGGGCAAACGCTCTCGGTGAAGCAGAAGGAATATGTGGAGGCGGCCAAGGCGATTGGCCTGCCGACATCGAAAATTCTCGCGCGCTACATCGTGCCCAACGTGACAAGCGCCGTGATCGTCTACGTGACGCTGCTGATCCCGGTGAACATTCTGATTGAAAGCTATCTCAGCTTCCTCGGCCTTGGCGTGCAGGAGCCGCTGACAAGCTGGGGTCTGCTCATTTCGCAAGGCAGCGTGGAAATGGAGAACGCGCCCTGGCTGCTGTTCTTCCCCGCGCTGTTTCTCACTGTAACGCTGTTTGCGTTCAACTTTATTGGCGATGGACTGCGCGATGCACTCGACCCCAAGGACAGATGATCCGCCGGTGCTGGAGTGCCGCGATCTCGCGGTGCGCTTCGCCGGCGATAGCGGGGAGGTTTTCGCCGTCAACGGCGTTGATCTCACCGTGCGCGCGGGCGAGTGCTTCGGCGTTGTCGGCGAATCCGGCTCCGGCAAGAGCCAGGCCTTCATGGCTGTTATGGGCTTGCTTGCCGAAAACGGCCGCGCCAGCGGCAGCGTGAAGTTGAATGGGCGCGAGATCCTCAACGCGCCGCGCAAAACGCTCAACGCCATTCGCGGCGTTGAGATGTCTTTCATTTTCCAAGATCCGATGAGTTCGCTGACGCCGTTTCTCCGGATCGGCGATCAGATGTGCGAAACGCTGATTGAGCATTCCAAGATTTCGCGCGCTGATGCGCGCAATCGTGTGCTGGAGGTGCTGGAGATGGTGCGCATCCCGGCCGCCAAACGCCGGTTCGGCCAATTCCCGCACGAGCTTTCTGGCGGCATGCGCCAACGGGTGATGATCGCGCAGGCGCTGTTGTGCAAGCCGGCGCTGTTGATCGCCGATGAACCCACAACGGCGCTGGATGTCACCGTGCAGGCTGAGATTCTCGATATTTTCGCCGGACTGAAGAAGCACACCAACACCGCGATCGTGATGGTGACGCACGATCTCGGCGTCATCGCCTCGATCTGCGATTCCGTGGCTGTGATGTATGCTGGGCGGATTGTCGAGCGGGGCGCGGCGGAGGGCGTCTTCTACGATCCGCAGCATCCTTACACGCGCGGTCTGCTGCGCTCGATCCCAAGCATCACCGATGATCCGAATGCGGATGCGCAAGTTATCGGCGGGCAGCCGCCAAATTTGCTGAATCTGCCGAAGGGATGCCATTTCCGCCCGCGTTGCGAAAACGCGATGGCGGCTTGCGCGCAGGATCTGCCGCCTTTGCTTGAACGAAAGCCGCAGCACTTTGGCGCGTGCCATCTGGAGGTCACCCCATGAGCGCGCCTTTGTTGCAGGTTGACGGCCTCAAAGTGCATTTCCCTGTCGGGCGAGAGCGCGGCAAGAATGCGCAAGTGCTCAAGGCGGTGGATGGCGTTAGCTTCACGATCGCGCCGGGCGAGGCGCTCGGCGTCGTGGGCGAATCCGGCTGCGGCAAGTCCACTCTTGGCCGCGCCATCATCAATTTGATCAAGCCGACAGCCGGCAGCGTGATTTGGCAGGGCAAGGACATCGCGCAATTTTCTCGTGAGGAAATGCGCCCGCTGCGCCGCGATCTTCAGATCATTTTCCAAGATCCGCTTTCAAGCCACAATCCGCGCATGACCATCGGCCGGATCATCGCCGAGCCGCTCGAAGTCTTTTTTCCTGACTGGGATGAAGCCAAGCGCACCGCTGAAGTGCGCGAAATCATGGGAAAGGTCGGCCTCAATCAGGAGCTGATCGGCCGCTATCCGCACGAGCTCTCCGGCGGGCAATGCCAGCGCGTCAGCATCGCGCGCGCCATGATCCTCAAGCCCAAACTGGTTGTGTGTGATGAGCCGGTGAGCGCGCTCGATGTCTCGACGCAGGCGCAGATCATCAATCTGCTACGCTGGCTGCGCAAAGAGTTTGGCGTCGCCATTCTGTTTATCAGCCACGATCTTTCGGTGGTGCGCCGGCTCTGCGAGCGGGTGATGGTGATGTATCTCGGGCACGTGGCCGAGATTGGCGGGCGCGGTGATATTTTCGATCAGCCGCTGCATCCTTACACAAAAGCGCTGATTTCAGCGGCGCCGATCCCTGATCCGCGACGTGAGGCAGCGAAGGAGCGCGTCCGCATTGTTGGGGACATGCCATCGCCAATCGATCCGCCGTCAGGCTGCGTTTTCCGCACCCGGTGCCCGCAGGAGGCGCCGCCATGCCGCGCGCGTGAGCCGGTGTTTGAGGTTGTGGATGGGCATGGCGTGGCTTGCCATTTCGCACGCTCGCCGCGCGTGCTGGAGCCTTCGGCCTAATGCAAAACGATCGCGTTTTAATTGTTGGCGCAGGGCCGGTTGGCTTGGCGGCGGCGATGTTTTTGGTGGAACGCGGCGTCAGAGTGCTCGTGCTCGAAGCCGAGCCCTCGCTTTGCGAGGATATGCGCGCTTCGACCTTCCATCCGGCGACGCTCGATCTGCTTGCGCCGAGCGGCATTGCCGATGCGCTCATCGGCCAGGGGCATCGCGCCGATAAGTGGCAATATCTCAATTTCGAGACCGGCGATCGCGTCGTCTTCAATCTCGGCGTGCTCGAGGGGCTCACGCGCCATCCGTTCCGCCTGCAGTGCGAGCAGTTTCGGCTCACGCGGCAGATCTTGGAAACGCTAGCGGGCAATGATCTTTTTGAGATTGCGTTCAACGCGCAAGTGAGTGCGGTCGGCCAGGATGATTCTGGCGCATGGGTTGAGCTGGCCGACGGCCAATCTTTACGCGGCTCTTATGTTGTGGCCGCCGATGGCGGGCGCAGCACGGCGCGCAAGACGCTCAACTTGCCGTTTGAAGGCGAGACCTATCCCAAAACATCAATCACCGTGGTGGTGGATCACGATTTCAGCGCGCGCTTTGATGGCGTTTTGTTCGTCAATTATGTTTGGACGGCGGACGATCATTTCAGCCTGATGCGCGTGCGCGATCATTGGCGCGTGGGCTTCTCGCCGCAGGCGGGACAAAGCGTGGAAGACGCCGTGAGCGAAGAGGGCGTAAACGCGCGGCTCAAAGCGCTCTTCCCGCGCGATGAGGATTATCGGCTTGTGCACATCGGCTGGTATTCGGTGCATCGCCGCGTGATCGATAAGTTCAATCATGGGCGCATTCTGTTTGCGGGCGATGCGGCGCATTTGAACAGCCCCGCCGGCGGCATGGGCATGAATAGCGGCGTGCACGACGCGCATGAATTGGCCGTGCAACTCGCCGCTGTGCTCAATGGCGGCGACCCCGATTTGCTTGATCTTTATGATCGCCGCCGGCGCACCATCGCGGTCGATGAGGTGCAGGCGCAATCTGATCGCAATTATCGCCGTCACCGCGAAAAAGACCCGGCCAAGCGCGTAGAGATCTGGAAGGAATTCCAGAGATTGACGGCGAGCGATGATGTGATGCGCGATTATCTTTTCCGCAGCTCGATGCTTGCCTCGCTTGAGCGCGCCGCCGCCATCAGCTAGCCGCGCGCGTTTACAGCATATCGAGCATAAGGCCCGAGCGCAGGAACGCGCGGCGCGCATCGCGGTCACGCACGCAGTCTTGGATATAAGCCAACCAATCTGCGCCTTTGGATACGGCCTGATCGGCGCGGCCGAGCAAATAATCGACGGCGACAAAGCGGCGCTGCACCGCGCAATCTTCAAGCGGCTTGAGTGTATTGCTCTCCAGCGCTTTTGCCGCCGCGTAGGCGTAAGCGTTGGCGTCGTGCACGCCGCAATTCATGTTCATGCCGCCGCGCGTCGATGAAATGTGCGCCGAATCGCCCATCAGGAAGGCCGCGCCGACCTGGTAGACCTCGGCGGCGCGCTTGCCGATGGAGAAGATGTCCGAGCTTGGCTCGCGGATTTTCTCCACCTTGTCGCCCAGGAAGGGGCGAATGCGGCTGTTGTAATAGTCTGGGCTCAACGCAACGGAATCTTCGACGCCCACCTCGGCGCGCGTTACGATGCGCCAGCAATCGGGCATCTTCAGAAACGCCAGCGAGCGCCCGCCCACGAAGATGTAGGACAGCGGACGGATGCCGGGCAGAATTTCCGAGAGATCCATGCGCGTCATCACCCGCAGCACGCGCTCGGCGTAGGTGGAGCCTTCAAAGGCGACCCCGAGTGACTCGCGGATCGAGCTGTTGGCCCCGTCGCAGACGAACGCGGCGCGGGCGCGGTGTTCTTGCATGCCCTCGGCCGATTGGGTTTTCACCATCGCCCGCCCGTTTTCGGTGCGGACTTCTGTGACGGTGGTGTTGAAGCGGATGTCGATATCGCCGCGCGCATTCACTTTCTCGAGCAGCATCGACATTACGGCGGCTTGCTCAAGGTGGATGCGGAACGGGTATTTGGTTTCATCCGCCAGTTCAGCGCAATCGAACAGGGCAAGCTCGTTGTCCTGATCGTCGCGGTATTGGATGAAGTCCACTTTCTGGCCGATGGCCAGGATGTCATCCATAATGCCAAATTCATCGAAGATTTCGAGCGTGGGCGGGTGGAAGCACCCGGCTTTAGAAGCGCGGTTTGGAAACGGGCGTTTCTCAAACAGCTGCACCTTGATGCCGAGCGAGGCCATGCGCAGCGCCGCTGTCAGGCCGACCGGGCCTGCGCCGATGACGATGATCGTGTTGTCCATTCGCGGCGCGGCCTCAATATTTCGCCATCAGCGCGCCAAAGCCCTCGATCTGGTCATTGATGTCGAGCGTGCGCAGTGCGTGCCAATAGGTTGTCGTGTTGCAGGAGAGAACGGGAATGCCGAGGCGCTGCGATGCGGCGGTGGCGGCGTTGCTGGACGCCATGTTCGTGCCGGGCTGGATGATCGCGTCCGGCTTGGCGGCGGCGAGCGCATCGAGCAAGCTGGCGATATCATCTTCACGCACCGAGGCGATTGAGAGCGGGCCGGGGCAGGCAAGGCCTTTGATCTCGCAAATCTCATAGCCGGCGCTCTCGAAAAATTCGCGCACCTGCACATCGCCTGGCGGCCAGAACGGGGTGAGCGCGGAGATGCGCTTGCGCGCGCCCAGCGCCTCGAGCCCGCGCAAAAACGCGAGAGAAGGCAAGATCACCGGGATGCCGCCCGCATGCGCCTCAAGCTCGGCTTTCAGATTCCGCGCGCCATCGAGGCCGCCGCGGAACGAGTTGATCGAATGGGCCAGCACGATGATGTCAGGTACGCACGGCACGAGGTCATCGATGCCCTTTAGGATCGGGCCTGAGCCGCGCGCGAGGCGCTTGGCGTAGGTCTCGACATCGCCCGGCTTGATCCCGTCGGAGGAGGGCTCAATGCGGGCATGGTGATTGGTCACGCCGCGCGGGCGCAGCGCCTCAAATTCCGGCTGCACGATGGTGTTGGTCGTGGGCGCGATGACGCCGATCTTGGCGCGCGAGCCGAGGGCGTCCGATCGTCCGCTGGTGTCGAAAAACATGCGCCCTCCAGCCCGGCGCGCGCCGGCCCTATTTTCGAGTTTGCCTAAGTCGCTAAAACATCATAACAGCATGATGACATGTAAATAGTCAAGGATTGGCTGATGGGCGGTGCGACACGCAACGATGATGGTCTGGGCCCGCGCGGGAAGGTTGGCGTGCTCGTGCCCGCCACCAACACCATCGCCCAGCCGGAATATGAAGCCATGCGGCCGCTCGGCGTCACCAATCATGCTGCGCGCATGGCGCCGTCTGACCGCGGCAAGGTGATCGGCGATTTAGACGCCTATCGCAAAAGCCTCGAACGCGGCCCCGAGCACATCAAGCAGGCAATTGATCAGGTTGTCCCGTGCGAGCCCAACATCATCGTGCTCGGGCATTCGATCGATACGTTTCGCGGCGGGCAGGCTGGCGCGCGCGCCTTGGGCGAGGATTTGACCGCGCACGCCAATGGCGTTCCGGTGGTGTTGCCGTCAGAGGCGTTTGTCTCGGCGCTGAAAGCGATCGGCGCGGGGCCGAAGATCGCTGCGCTGACGCCATACTTCCCGCCCGGCGATGAGCAGGTGCTCTCCTTCTTCGAGGATGCCGGCTATTCGATCACGCGCCTGATCGGGCTCAAATGCCCAGGCCCGCTTGCGATCGCGGCGACGCCGGAGCGCGTGGTGATCGATGCGCTGAAAGAGCTCGCGGCTGAGAAGGTTGACGCCATTATCCAGCCGGGCACGAATTTGGCGACATCCAAACTCGCGGCGCTGGCGGAGCGCTGGTTGGGCGTGCCCGTGCTGGCCTGCAACACCGTTGTGTACTGGCGCACCATCCGTGATCTTGGCATCCGCGATCAGTGCGACGATTTCGGCGTTCTGCTGCGCGATCATTGATCGCGGCAAACCCCGCTAAAACGGCGAGTTTAGCGGCGTGTTGCGGATCGAATTGCGCGTCAGATAGACGTGATGCTCATAGCGATCGGCGAGGTAATACGCCGTGCTGCGCTCAATCGCGCGATTTTCATCGTCGAGCACGATGAGGCGGATGCGCACCAGCGGCGCGCCGACTGTGGTTTCGAGTTGCGTCGCCAGGCTTGGGTCGGCGAGGCAGGCGCCAATCAGCTGGCGTGCGCCGGAGACGGAGACCCCGTGCTTCTCAAACAATTGCAGCATGGTTTCGCCCTTGATCTCCTCGGCGGAGATGGCCGGGGCGACATCGAGCGGCGTGTAGGAAATGCGGCAGCCGGTGGGCTTGGAATCGACCATGCGCACGAATGACGTCTCACGCACCTTCGAGCCCTTGCGGATTTGAAGATCGCGGCAGGTTTCGTCATCGCCGACCACCTCGCGGATGCGTACGCTGGTGACGCGGCTTTTCTTGGCGAGGCGTGAGGTCTTGCGGATCAGCTGATCCATGTCGCCGATATTGGGCGCCGCGCCGATATCTTCGGAGACGTAGGTGCCTTTGCCCTGGACGCGCGAGAGAAGCCCCTCGGCGACCAGAAGATCAATCGCTTTGCGCGAGGTGATGCGGGAAACGTTAAAGCGCTCGCACAATTCGCCTTCGGCGGGCAGGCGGCTTCCCGGGGCGTACACGCCGTCAAAAATCCAGCCGCGGATGACCGAATAGACCTGATGGTAGCGGAGCGGCCGGATCCCAGGTTCAGCGCTGTCTGCGGGCACGAGGCGCTCCCTTGGGCTGCGTTTGAATCGCGTTTTAGTCTGTATAGGGCGCATCAGCCTGTGCACAAGTTTGTTTTTAGCCGCTCTTCCGCGTCTTGCCTGGACAAGAGGGCATGTTAATATGACAACATAACACCATCGCGCAAATCCGTTTAGCCTCCAAGAGGGCCCGTCTTGTCTGATCGTTCGTCTCCCGCCGCCGTTTTCACGCCGCCATCGCGCATTTCCAGCATTGTGGGGGCGCGCATTGGCGGGCTGACCGGGGGCTTTGAAATCCCGGTGATCAATCCGGCGACCGAGGCGCAAATCGCCACGCTGCGCGAAGACGGCGCCGAGGAGGTCGATGCCGCCGTGCGCGCCGCGCGCGCCGCGTTCGACACGTCCGATTGGCCGAAGCTGGAGCTGGGTGAGCGGAAAGCCATCATCCGCCGCGCGCTGGAGCATGTGCGCGGCTACGCCGATGAGCTGGCGTTTCTCGATTGCCTCGATACCGGCGTGCCGCTCTGGGATATTCGCGGCCGCAAGATCAGCCGCGTTTTAGAGAACTTTGAGTTCTTCCTCGAAGTCGCCAGCACCGCTGCGGGGCAGACCTTCCAGCAAAACCCGAAATACATCACCTACGTCACGCACGAGCCTGTTGGCGTGGCCGCGATCCTTGCGCCGTGGAATTCGCCGATGTCGCTGGCGAGCATGCAAATCGCGCCAGCGCTGGCGTTCGGCAACACCGTGGTGGTGAAGCCTTCGGAGCAGACGCCGGTTTCGCTGTATCGCCTTGTGGAGCTGCTGATCGAGGGCGGCATCCCGGCCGGCGTGATCAATCTTGTGAATGGCCGCGGGCCTGTCACCGGCGCGGCGCTGGTGGAGCATCCCGGCGTTGATCTGGTGAAATTCATCGGCGGCACCGAAACCGGGCGCTCGATCATGGCCAGCGCAGCCAAGGGCTTGAAGAAGGTCGGTCTTGAGCTGGGCGGCAAATCCGCCAACATCATCTTTGCCGACGCTGATCCCGAAGATGCGCTCAATGGCGCGCTGCTTGGGATTTACTCCAATAACGGCCAGCAATGCCTCGCAGGCTCGCGTATTCTCGTGCAGCGGTCAATCGCGGAGGATTTCATCGCTCGCTTTGTTGAGCGGGTGAAGAAAATCCGCGTGGGCGATCCGCTGGATCCGAAAACCGAGGTCGGCCCACTGGCGTTCAAACAGCACTATGAGCGCGTGCTTTCTTACGTCGATATCGCCGTGGGCCAGGGCGCCAAGCTGCTGGTGGGCGGCGCGCGCGCGCCGGGCTTTGAGAAGGGCAATTATTTTTCGCCGACCGCCGTGCTTGCGCCGAGCAATGATCTGCGCGTGTGCCAGGAGGAAATCTTTGGGCCGTTCGCCACCTTCCTGATCTTCGATGAGGTGGAAGACGCCATCCGCATCGCTAATGACACCAAGTTTGGGCTCGTCGGCTATATCTGGACGCAGAACATCGACACCGCGATGCGCGTCAGCCAAGGCATGCGCACCGGCACCGTCTGGGTGAACAGCCCGCTGGTGCGCGAAGTGCGCGCGCCGTTTGGCGGCTTCAAGGAAAGCGGCATCGGCCGCGATAGCGCCATTGGCGCGCTTGAATTCTACACCGAAGAAAAAACCACCACGATCCCGATCGAGAAGCTCGCCCTGCGCAAGATCGGCCTGGGCTGATCATGGCGCAGGCGCCGATTGTTGTTGTCGGGGCGGGGCCGGTGGGGCTTTGCCTGGCCTTGCGCATCGCGCAAAGCGGCGCGGCGGTGCTGGTGCTGGAAAAGCGCGCGGGGCTCAGCAAGGCCTCGAAGGCGTCCACCTTTCATCCGCCCACGCTCGAAATCCTGAGCGCCCTTGGCGTGTGGGATGAGAGCGCGCGGCAGGGGCAGGTGGTGTCGCGCGCGCAGTATCGCGATAGCGAGGCGGGGGTGGCGGCTGAGTTTGATCTCGCGGCGATCGCGGATCAAACCCGCTTTCCTTTCCGGCTGCACCTCGAACAAGCGGTTTTGACGCCGATTTTGCTCGCCGCGCTGGAGCAACATCCGTTGGCCGAGGTGCGTTTTGGCGCCGAAGTTTCGGCCATTACGCAAACGGCGGATGGCGTGCGGGTGGAATTGGCTAGCGGCGCGGTGGAGACGGCCTCGTGCGTCATCGGCGCCGATGGCGCGCGCAGCGCGGTGCGCGGCTGGATTGGCGCGCCGTTTGAAGGGGCCGATTATCCGACGCGGGTTTTGCGTTTGATGACAAAAGCGTCGCTTGATGAATTGCGCCCGGGCGCTGCGCCGCTCACCTATCTCTTCGCTGGCCGCGAATCCTGCAGCTTCCTGAAAATGAGCGATTGCTGGCGCATTATTTTGCGCGCGCCGGCGGAATTGAGCGACGAGGTCGTGCTCTCCCGCGATTGGTGGGGCAAAATGCTGCCGCTGTTTTTCGCGAGCCCGCTTGAGGCGCTGGAGCCGATCGAGGCGGATGTGTTTTCCGTGGGTAAGCGCGTTGCCGGCGCCTACCACAATGGCCGCGTGTTTCTTGTCGGCGATGCGGCGCACATCACAAATACGCGCGGCGGCATGAACATGAATTGCGGCATCCATGACGCCTGGGCGCTGGGCGCGCGCCTGGCCGCCGTGTGGCGCGATGAGGCGCCGCTTGAGGCGGCGCACGCGTGCGCCGATGCGCGCCGCCGCG
>DAORMO010000003.1:43640-43909 GCA_035440585.1 Terricaulis sp. | reverse complement strand
GGGAGCGCGGCGAGCGCTTCGGCCTCTTCAATGGTGCGGGCCCAAACATAGAGCGGGGTCACCACCGCGTGCACGTCTTCGGGCCAGCGCCCGGCGCGGCGATCCACGCGCGCCTCAACCACCACCCGCCAAAACGGCATCCGCGCGCGCACGATGCGCGTGCGGAATAAAAACGCCCACAAGCGGCTGGTCCCGCGCTTTAATTTCAAGAATTCCACTCCGGCTTGCGCTTTTCGAGGTGGGCGGCGAGGCCCTCCTTGCCTTCGGCG
>DAORMO010000003.1:42400-43533 GCA_035440585.1 Terricaulis sp. | reverse complement strand
TGCGTCATCAACGAGATAGCGCACGAGCGCTTTGGAATCCGCCACAGCGCCTGGGGCCGCCGCGAAGGCAAGGCCAGTGAGATGCTTCATCATCGCAATCAGGCCCTCCTGATCTTCGACGCAATATTGAACGAGCCCGATTTTTTCGGCGTATTCGCCGTCGAAACCTTCACCGGTGGCGAACAAGGCTTTGGCCCAGCGCGGGCCGATCGCTTGGAGCACATAAGGGGCAATGGTGGCGGGGGTGAGGCCAAGCCGCACTTCGGAGAAGCGGAACTTGGCGTCTCTTACCGCCACCGCGACATCGCACGCCGCCACAAGCCCCGCGCCCCCGCCCATGGCCGCGCCATGGACAAGCGCCACCGTGAGTTGCGGCAGCTCATGCAAATGCCGCAGCATGCGCGCGAGATTGAGGGCGTCCTCGTAATTGGCGTCCTCGCTGGCTTCGCCGCTGCGGCGCATCCAATCGATGTCCGCGCCCGCGCAAAAGCTTTCGCCCGCGCCGCGCAGAAACACCACGCGCACATGATCAGCGCCCTTCAGCGTCTCGAACAGCTCACTGAGATTGGTGATCAGCGCCTCATCGAAGGCGTTGCGCTTGGCTGGGCGATTGAGCGTGATGACAGCCACGCCATCGGGCGAGACGTCCAAAATGGCGGGATCGGGCGCAAGGCTCATGCAGCTTCTCCAAGGGCGGCGGCGAGCGCTTGGGGGCGCTCATCCTCGGGCGTGTCGAACAGATTGAGATGCTGCACGCCGGCGAAGAAATATTCAAAGTCCTCCGGCGGGGCCGCATCTTCGATGAAGACCGGGATCAGCCTACGCCGGTAGCGATCAGCGAGATACACCTCGCGCTTAACCTGATCGCTCTCGAACGCCGCTTGCGAACACATGACGATGACGCCCTTGGCGCCGCGGATCGCGCGCACGATCTCCCCGGCCCAGCCATCGCCGAGTTTGAGCCCCTGCTGATCGAGCCAAAATTTGCGCCCCGCGTGCTTGGCGCCTTCGATCACCGGCAGCACCAATGCCTGATTGGCGCGCGCATAGGAGACAAAAACGCCGCTGTCTTGGGCCTCCGCCAGCGGCTCCGGCGCGGGGGCGGCCTCTGCTTCTGCCGGCGCTTGCTGCGG
>DAORMO010000003.1:14384-42379 GCA_035440585.1 Terricaulis sp. | reverse complement strand
CTGCGCGCTAGGCTGAAGATCAGCACGCCCGCCATCAGCACGATTGCACCGGCGCAGAGCCCTGGCGTCACCCCCGGCGGCAAGCCCGCCCGCGCGCCGAAGGCGTCGAGCCCGGCGATAAGATCGGCAAAGGAGCTAGGCGTGGGGCCAATACGGTTGGCGAGCCAAATCGCCCCGCCAAGCGCCAACGCGGCCAAGCCGGGCAAGGTGAGCAGCGCCAAGACCACAGCCCCACGCCAGCCAGACTTGCGCGCCGGCGGCGCACGCCCTTCTGCGGCCGTCGCCCCCTGCGGCGCGCGCAGCTTCTCCCGCACGGTGTTGGCGGCCTCCTGCCATTTGAACTCGCGCTGCGCTTCAAAGCTGGCGTCGATAAAGGGCAGATCGCGCAAGCCCACCGGGGCGATGCCGTGGTCCAGTTTGATGACGATCAGCCGTCCATCGGCCCAGGCGTCCAGCGCCCGCTGCTCGAGCCGCAAACGCATGGGCGCGAACAAAAGATTGTTTGAAACCAAGAGCACCATCACGTCATGCGGGGTGATCGGCCGAAGCGCGGTTTCGCCGTCATCCAGCTCCACAAACTGGCCCCGGCGCTCCAGGAAGCCTTCCAGCGCCTCGGCGGCCTCAGAATCGGCGGGGGCGTGTGCGACAAAGACGGTCATGCCGGCCTCTTAGCATGCCGGGCCCGGTTGGGGAGCCGAGCCGGCGCCGCAACACTCTCATTGCGCCTTAACGCTTGGGGATTATCTTGAATCTCACGAGCCCTTCATGAAACCCAGCCTCGCCGAAATCCCCCTCCTGGCCGACGCCGATCCCGCCGTGCTGGCGGCGATGGATGAGCAGACCGAGTGGTTCTCGGCGCCCGCCGGCTGGCCCATCCTGGAAGCGGGCGAGCCGCCGGACGGTGTTTGGTTCCTGCTCTCAGGCTCTGTGGCGGCGTTCAAACCCGATGAGCGCGGCGCAGCCAAGCTGCTCGGCTATATCCGTCGCGGCGAGCCGATCGGAGAAATGGCGCTGATCGCGCGCGAGCCGCACCGCTCTTCCGTTTTTGCGATGCGCGACAGCGAGCTTTTGAAGCTCTCGCCGGAAGCCTTCGACACATTGGTGCAGGCGCACCCTGATCTGATGCGGCGCATTGCGCGGCTGATGCTCACCCGCGCACGCGCCGATGCGCGCAGCCCGCGCGCTGAGCCTAAAGTGTATGCGCTGATCTCCACCTCGCCGACGATCGACATCAACTTGCGCGCGCGCACACTGCAAGCGGGGCTCAAGCGGCTGGGCGCGCGCGTGGCGATCATCACTGAGGCTGATGAAGCCGCGCTCAGCAGCGAGGGCATGAACAGCGCCTGGTTCGATGCGCTGGAAGAGCGCAACGATGCGGTGTTTCTGGTCTCGCCCATCGCTGACACACAATGGTTTCGCACCTGCCTGCGGCAAGCCGATCGCATCTGGTTTTTCGCGCGCGCCGATGCGCGCCCCTCGCTGCCGCTCTTGCCGCCGGAGGAGCCCTCACCGGCGCGGCAATTCAGGCTGATCGACGTGGTGCTGCTGCATCACGGCATGGATCGCAAAGCGGCCACCACCGATGAATGGCGCATCGCCTGCGACGCGGCGCGCCTCTTCCATTGGCGCGGGCTTGAGGACGCCGATTGTGCGCGGCTGGCGCGTGTGATCGCCGGGCGCTCGATCGGGCTTGTGCTGTCAGGCGGGGGCGCGCGCGCTTATGCGCATATTGGCGTGGTGCGCGCGCTGCGCGAAGCGGGGCTGCCGTTTGACACTGTGGGCGGCACATCAATGGGCGCAATCATCGCTGCATGCGTGGCGATGGGCTGGGATGATGACGAAATCGAGCGCCGCATCCGCAAAGCGTTCGTGGAGAGCAACCCGCTCGGCGATTACGTGCTGCCGGTTGTGGGCCTCGTGCGCGGACGGCGCGTGGAGGATCGGCTGGCCGAACATTTCGCCGATACGCTGATCGAAGATCTCGGCGCGCCGTTTTTTTGTGTTTCAACCGATCTCGTCGCTGGCGCGGCGCGCGTGCATCGCGCCGGGCTGCTGCGGCACGCGCTGCGCGCCACCATCTCGCTGCCGGGCATCCTTCCGCCTGTGCTGGAGGGCAATCACAGCCTGCTGGTGGACGGCGCGGTGGTGAAAAATTTCCCCGTCGACATCATGAAAGATATGCATCGCGGCCCGATCGTGGGCGTGGATGTGGCGGTGCGCGAGGGCATTGACCCGGAAGATTTCCGCGATCCGCCCGGCTTCATGGGCTGGGTGGCCGCGCACGGGTTTCAATCGGCGCCGCCGATCGCCTCGCTTTTGATGCGCGCCGCCACCATGGCGATCGATCCGCTGCATGGCCGGCAAGACGCGGACCTGCTCATCACCCCGAGCATGGCCGATATCGATCTGCGCGACTGGAAGCGGTTTGATGAATCGGTGACCGCCGGCTACGAGGCCGCCGTCGCCGCACTGCAGCATCCGCATGGCCTATTCCAAGCTTCAGCCGAGACGCGCCACAGCGCCTCGGCGCTGCCGCTTGAAGCAGCAGAATAGGCTGACGCCCGCGGCCATCGCCGCTATGGTCCGCGAATCGTGGGTTCCAAACGCTTCTCCATCATCATTTTCGCGGCGCTCGCGCTCAGCGCGTGCGGGCCTCAGCAAGAGGCGGCGACGGCCGATTGCGCGCGCACAACCACGCGCGAGCTGAGCTGGGAGGGATCTGAGACACGCGCCACGCTCATCGCGCGCGCCAGCGGCGAGACTTGCCTGAACGCTGCGGTGACGCTCGAGATTGCGAGCGGCGGCGCAACGCACAGCTTGGCCTCAACATATCACGCCATGACAGCCGGCGGCGCGCCATCGCCGCACGAAGCCCCCGTCGCGCCCGCGACGGTTGATGCGTTCCTGGCGAGTTGGACTGACGCCACGCGCATGACATCGGCGCAACTGCCCGCCTGGCGCGCAGGCGCAGAACATCCCGGCGAAGCTGATAGCGCGCTGCCCTACCGCGCCACACTTGGGCGCGACGCCTACGAAGCCCTGCGCGCGCGGGCGCTGCCGACGCTTTGCCTTTCCGCCGGCGTGGATGCTGTGGAATGTGTTGTCATCGACGGCGCAGAGATCGCGCCTATCCTCGGATATCAGCCATGATGCGCCTCTTGATCTTGGCGGGCCTTGCGCTTTGCGCCGCGTGCGCGCCGCAGCAAACGCCCCATTGCGAAGCGCGCATCAGCCGCGAGATCGCTTTCACCGAAAGCGCAGCGCCGGACGTGATTGCGGCGCAAACCCTTGGGGAATATTGCGCGCAGGCGTTCGGCGTGCTCACCATCACCACTCATGAGGGCGATCCTGTTTGGGTCTACGCCGCGCCGCTGGCGCGCGCCTTTGGCGAAGGTTTCGCCGAACCTGAAGAAGAGGCCATGAACGCCTTTTTAGAGCGCTGGGCGCAAGCCGAGCTTTCGCGCACTAGCGCCGCCCCCGCTTGGACGCAGCTCAGCGCTGGACAAACCGGGCTCGACCAGCTCACCTATGAAGACATTCGCGCGCGCGATCTGCCGATGCTCTGCCACTACGCCGGCACGGGGCGGCAATTGTGCGTGTTCTGGGAACCCGCAGCCGGGGGCGCGGGCCAATTACTCGATCTTGAAAGCAACGAGGAAGGTCAAACTCCATGAGGCGAGCAAGCGCGATCCTTTTGGCCCTGGCGCTCGCGGCGTGCCAACCGGCGGCGGAGGAGCAAAGCAAGCAAGCTGCGCAAGCAAACATTCCTGCGCCGAGTGCGGGCTGCAACGTGCAAGCCTCGCGCGATTGGTCGGCGGTGGGCAGCCAATATTATGTGCTTGAGGCTGATGCGCGGGGCGAGACCTGCGCGGACGCTGTGGTGGTGCTGCGCATTGAATCGCGCGACGGGCAGATGCTGTTCACGCGCGAATATCGCGCCGCTGAAATCTCCCTGGCGTTCAATCCCAATAACGACGCCACCGGCATGCGCAGCGATCTGGAGAACTGGATCGTCAACACCTCCGAAACCCAGCGCGCGAGCGAATTGCCGGCGTGGCCCGCACGCGCCGCGCGCCCGCCTTTCTTCCAGCCTGCCGTCACGCGCGGCCAATATGCAGCCGCGCGCGGCGCGCAAGGGCCGCTGTTTTGCTATCCCGATGGCGGCGAAAGCAACGCCTGCTTGGCGCTTGCCGGAACCAACGTGACCTTCCTTGGCTCGCACACGCCAGAGCGTGAATAGCAGCGGCGTTAGCCATGCCGCTTTGCGAAAGCGGCGAAGGCGCCTATGTTAGATGCTTCCGGCGGTGTTGCCGGCTTTGTAGGAAAGGAGGTGATCCATGTCTCATTGTCACTCTTGTGGGGCGACGTTTCAGGCTTGGACCACCTCGGGCGCACGCGCGGCTGAGATCTAAGCCTCATCGTCCGCTCTAGGGGACAATGGAAGGGCCGCACCGGGCAACCGGCGCGGCCCTTTTGATTTGCTCGCGCAAAAAATGAGGGCGGGATTGCTCCCGCCCCCGAACGCTGACCAGCGTAAGAGATAGACTTAAGCGTGTGCGGGCGCGCGGCGCGCCTCTTCAAAGGCGCGCGCGCCAAACACCGCAGAGGCCGCGCCAGGCCCGAGAAGCGCCAGCGCGCCAGCGATCTGCAAAAAGCCTTTCGCGTCATCGAGCAGCAGCGACACGCCCACAAGCATCGCCGCCAGCCCAACCAGCACGAGCGCAACAGGCCCCGTCACAAACAAAGCAGGCGGAAGATTGAAATGATCGACAAGGCGCGTCCAAAGGCCCTCCTGCGGCGGGTTCTTGGGCAAACGCACAAGCTGGATTTCGCGCAAGCCCCGCCCTGCAGGCACAAGCGCCGTCTCCTGGCGCGCCACAGGCTTTGCGTGCGCCGTGACGATTTCGTCGGCTTCCGCGTCAGCATCTGGAACGATTTGAGTCAGGAGCAGCGCTTCGGTAGCAGGTTCAGACATCAAAATTTCGGTAAGCCGCTGCGTGGGCTCGGGAGCTGGCGCAGCAGGGCGCGCATGCTCCAGATCCGGCGCGGGCGCGTACACGACGGGCGCGCCAAGCACAGAAGCGGCGAAATCAAGCTCAGCCCGCATAAACGCGGACGGCGCTGACTTGAAGGATGCATCCTTGAGATAAAGCGCCTTCTCCAGTGCGCGGCGGCGCACCAGCGCGTCGATCACCTCGGGCTGGCCCTCGATCTCGCATTTGCGCCAGGCGTCCATGGCGCAGGCCGCCGCGAAATGATCGCCCGCATTCACGCGGCGCAGCACTTGGCTTTGGCCGAAGGCCTCAAGCCCGACCGACATTGCGAAGGAAACAAGCGCGTCAAACTGGCCTTGTGACACGGAAACCAGCAAGCTTTCGTTCACCATCGCCGCAACGGCGCCGACATCGGCCGCCAAAAGCGCTTCAGCCTCGGCCTCGCTCACCGCGGCGCCGGCTTCGCCCGTGCGCACATGGCCATAACCGACCAACCAAGCACCGTTCGGCAATTGAATCGGCTCGGCGCGGAAGCCTTCGTGCTCCTTAATGAGATCGAGGCCAGTGGCGGAGACTGCTTCATTCATGGCTTTGACGCCCTTTTCGGCTCTTTTTCACAGCCGGGCGCGCCATTCTGAGCCATGGCGTGCGCGGACTTTCGCCAATGAGGCAAGTCCGGCGCCAAGCGCGCGCGTGGAAAGTGAAAGCGCCGTTAAGGCTTTCAGCTGAGCAGGATCACGGTGGCGAGGCCAAGGAACGCCAGGAAGCCCACGATGTCGGTCACGAAGGTGACAAACACCGAGGACGACACCGCAGGGTCGGCGCCAAAGCGGCGCAGCGTGAGCGGCACAAGAATGCCCGCAAGCCCCGCGCTGGCGAAAGTGATCAAAATGGCGAGGCCGATCGAGAACGAGAGCAGCGGGTTCTGAAACCAAAGCTGCACCACGATGGCGAGCACGAGCGCGAAGATGACGCCATTGGCCAACGCCGTCAGCGTTTCACGCAGAATATAGCGCGGCGCGCTTGATTGGGTGAGTTCGCGCGAGGCGATGGCGCGCACGGCCACGGTGAGCGCCTGGGTGGCGGCGTTGCCGCCGAGCGAGGCGACGATCGGCATCAGAATAGCGAGCGCCACCAATTGATCGATCGAGCCCTCGAATGCGCCGATCACGGTGGAGGCGAGCACCGCCGTGCCGAGATTGACCAGCAGCCACGGCGCGCGCGCGCGCACCGAGCGCGCCACCGTATCGGTTTGCGCAGCTTCGGACACGCCGGCGAGCTTGAGCAAATCCTCTTCGCTCTCTTCGCTGATGATGTCGACGATGTCGTCCACCGTCACCATGCCGGTAAGGCGCCCGCTTTCATCGACCACCGGCGCTGAGGCCATGTGATATTTCTGGAAGGTTTGCGCCACCTCTTCCTGATCCATCTCGGTATGGATGAGAATGAGCGGGCTGCGCGCGATATCGGCAAGCGGCGTCGCGCGGTGTGAGCGCAGTAATTGCGAGACGCGCACCGCCGCCACGGGCCGCATCGCTGCGTCCACAACGTAGATCTCAAAAAACTCATCCGGCAGCTCGGCGGCCTCGGCGCGGAGCCGATCGATCACCGCGCCCACCGTCGCCCCCTCAGGCGCAGCGACGTATTCGCGCTGCATGAGGCGGCCGGCGGTTTCTTCATCGTAAGAGAGCGCGTCCTCGACCGCGAGGCGCGTGTCCTCATCGGCGGCGGCGAGCACCTCTTCGAGCTGTTCTTCATCAAGATCGGCGGCGACGGCGGCGGCGTCATCGGTGTCGAGTTCGCCCAGCGCCCGGCCGACGACATCCGCCGGCAGCTCGGCCAGCACCGGCTCGCGGCGCTCCCAGGAGAGCTCCGGCAGCATCTCGGCCGGCAGATCGCGCCCGATCAGGCGCGCGATGGTGAGCGCCGTCTCCAGCGGCACATGCTCGATCACATCGGCCAGATCGGGCGCGTTGAGCTTGGCCAGCAGCCGGCGCAGCAGCGGCGCATCATGATCGCCCGCAGCGCCGATCACGCTGGCGATGAAGGCCGGGTTTTCAGAGGGCGCCGCGTGCTGGGCTTCGGCCGCCGCTTCGGGTTCTGTGGTCATCGGCGGATGCTTTGGCTCAAGGGACGCCCCCTCAAACGCTGCGTCGTGCGCCGCGTCAACCCAAGAGGGCAGAATCAGCGCCAAATGCGGGCGGCGAACCAATAAAGCGCGTGACAGCGGCTAACGGGCCATGCGCATCATGCAACTTATGCTCAGGTGCGGGTGTTTTGATGGCGATTAAGCTCGGGCTGGTTGGCGTTGGCGTGATTGCACGGGCGCAGCATCTGCCGGTTTTGGCTGCGCGCACCGATTTCACTCTCATCGCAGCGGCGAACCGGGGCGCGCCGGCCGAGGGCGTGCGCAATTTCAGCTCGCTGGCCGAGATGCTCGAGGGCGCGCCTGAGGTGGAGGCGATTGCGCTGTGCACCCCGCCCGCCGCGCGCGCCGCGGATGCGCGGCTTGCGCTTGATCAAGGCAAGCATGTGCTGCTGGAAAAGCCGCCGGGCGCCACGTTGAGCGAGGTCGCGGCGCTCGCGGCGCTTGCGTCCGCCAAGGGCGTGACGCTCAACACCTCCTGGCATTCGCGCCATGCGCCGGGCGTGGCGCAGGCCAAGGTTTGGCTTGCGAACAAGCGCCTCGCCTCTGTCGAAATCGACTGGCGCGAGGATGTGCGCCACTGGCATCCGGGCCAAGATTGGATTTTCGCGCCGGGCGGGCTTGGGGTGTTTGATCCTGGGATCAACGCGCTCTCGATCCTCACGCACATTCTGCCGCTGCCGTTTGCGTTGCAATCGGGGAAGCTCGCCTTCCCAGAAAACCGCCAAGCGCCGATCGCGGCTGATCTTGTGTTTGCGGATGAGGGCGGCGCGCCGATCCGCGCCTCGTTCGATTTTCTGCAAACCGGGCCACAAACTTGGGAGATCCGCATCACCACACGGGATGGCGAGCAGCTCACATTAAAACACGGCGGCGCAGAGCTTCACATCAATGGCGCGGTGATCGCCCCGGCTGCGGATGTTGATCCGCTGCACGCTGAGTATGTCGGGGTGTATAACGAATTCCGCGATCTGATTTCGGCGCGCGCATCGGGCGTTGATCTTGCGCCGCTACGCCATGTGGCGGACGCCTTCATGCTGGGCGAGCGCACGCGCGCGCCAGCCTTTGTGTTTTAGCGCGCTTGGGCCGGCTTTGATGTCTTTTGACCCGATCCCCGTCTCGCAGCCGCGCGCGCTGCTCGGTGAAGGCCCCGTGTGGGACGCGCGCGACGGCTGCATTTATTTTGTCGATATCAAAGGCCAGCTGCTGCACCGCTACCGGCTCAATGATGGCGCACAGCAAAGCTGGGCGATGCCTGAGCCGATCTGCTGGCTGATCCCGCGCGCGCATCAGCCCGGCTTTATCGCGGGGTTCAAAAGTGGGTTTGCTGAGCTCACGCTCGATCCGCTCACGATCACGCATATCCTCGCGCCTGAGCCCGAACGCAGCAGCAATCGGCTCAACGACGCCAAAGCCGATCGCTTTGGCCGCATCTGGGCCGGCTCCATGGATGACGCCGAGACGCAGATCTCCGGCGCGCTTTATCGGCTCGATCAGAATCGCGCCTGCCAGCGCATGGATGACGGCTACGCCGTCGCCAACGGCCCGACATTCAGCCATGACGGCGCCACGCTGTATCATACCGACAGCGGCGCCCGCACGGTTTACGCATTCGATCTCAGCGACGACGGCGCCATTTCCAACAAGCGCGTGTTCATCCGCTTTGAAGCGCCAGATTGGGGCGCGCCCGATGGCATGACGATGGACGCCGAAGGCGGGCTCTGGATCGCCCATTGGGGCGGCGCGCGCATTAGCCGGTTCGACCAGCGCGGCCGGCTGGACCGCGCCATCGCCCTGCCCGCATCGCAAATCACCTCCTGCGTGTTCGCAGGGCCTAGCTTGGATCGGATGTTCGTGACCAGCGCCGCCATCGGGCGCGAGGGCGAGCCCCTGGCCGGGTCGCTGTTTGAGGTGGCCGCAGGCGTGCGCGGGGCCCCCGCCTTCGCCTTCCGCGGCTGAAATCGAACAAACGGCTTGGCCTGCGAAACGGCGGACTGGCGGCGCACCGGATCAAATCAGGCCCAGAAAAGCCATGGCCATTGAGAAGGCCATGGTGCGCTCGAGAGGACTCGAACCTCCACGATGTTACTCGCTACCACCTCAAGGTAGTGCGTCTACCAGTTCCGCCACGAGCGCGTGGGGCGTGGCCGTAGCAGACCGCAAAGCTACGAACAAGCCTTGGTTTGCGGCTTAGGCTGCGGCGTGGAATTCGTGCACGTCAGCGGCCTCTGTTACCGTGATGCAGAGGCGGTCGCCCTGGATGGTGATCTCCCCCCGCGCGACGGGGTGGCCGGCGGCCAAAATCCACAGCTGATCGCCCTCTTTGGTGTCGAGCGGGATGACGGCCCCCCGGCCCATGCGCAGCAATTGCTGCATCGGCATCTGGCTGCGCCCCAAAAGCACGGAGAGCTCGACACTGACCCGCTGAACTTGGCTTTTATTCGACACCTGACGGCCCCATCTGATTCTGCTCTAGTCGAACCGGAAAGGGTTGCGAGGGCGTGAACGCGCATCAATCGATCGGCTGGGCCGTCTCGCCCGGGCACACCGCTTACGAGGCGGCTGTAGCGGCCATGGAGGCGCGGGCGGCGGCGATCGCGGCAGGCGAAGCGGGCGAGCTTGTCTGGCTGCTGGAGCACCCGCCGCTCTACACCGCCGGGGTATCGGCCAAGGAGGGCGACCTTTTGGCCCCCGGGCGCTTTCCCGTGTTCAAGACCGGCCGCGGCGGGCAATTCACCTATCACGGGCCGGGCCAGCGTGTGGCCTACCTCATGCTCGACCTGCGCACGCGCGGGCGCGACGTCACCCGCTTTGTCGCCGAGCTTGAGCGCTGGATCATCGCCGCGCTGGAGCGCTTCAATGTGAAGGGCGAGGTGCGCGCGGGCCGCGTCGGCGTTTGGGTGGCGCGCAAGGGCCCTGGCTGGGCGCGCGAAGATAAGATCGCCGCCATTGGCGTGCGCTTACGCAAATGGGTGAGCTTCCACGGCATCGCGCTAAACGTGGAGCCCGAGCTTGAGCATTTTTCCGGGATCACGCCGTGCGGCATCTCCGCGCCGGAATTTGGCGTGACAAGCCTTGTCGATCTTGGCTTGCCAGTGACGATGGCGGATGCGGATGCGGCGCTGCGCGCGGCGTTTGAAGAGGTTTTCGGCGCAACCGAAAACGCAGCCCCCCCGCTTTAACGCTGGCCGCTGCGGCGCAGGATGTAAGCGTGCAGCGCGCGCAGATCCGCCTCGCTGAGCATATCTTGCGTAAACGCCGGCATTTCCCCGGTGGGCCCCTCGCCGCTGCGCACCATGCGCGCAAAGGCGGCGTAATCGCGCGGCGTACGCCTGGCGAGATCGCCCACGGGCGCTTGAGCGGCGCGCGGATGGCAGGCGGCGCATTGGGTCTCGTAAACGGCCTGGGCGCGGCGGCCATCCTGCGCCGCCGCAGGCGAGGCGAGCGCGAGCACTACAAGCGCAACCGCAGTTGAAATCAGCATTCGCATGCGCCGCCTTTATCCCAAGCCCGGCCCCGGTTCCAGCAACCCGGCGAAATAGTGGCGCAGCCTTGCGTCCAAAGCCGCGCAACGCCGCATCCCTAGCTGCAACAGGGCGAGGGCCCGCGAAGGACGATGGAGTGCTCAATGGATAGTTCCGTGCTTGTGCCGCTGGTGTTCTTCAGCTTTTTGGCCGCGGTGATCATCGGGCCGATCATGCTGAAGGAGCGCACCAAGCGCTCCGCCCACCAATTGCTTTCCCAAGCCATGGCGCGCGGGGAAGCGCTTGATCCCACGCTGGTGGAGAAATTGAGCGAGCAGATGGTGAGTGAAGGCGATCGCGCGCGCTCCAGCCTTGGCAAGGGCGTTATCCTGCTGGCCCTCGGCGCGGGCGTGACAGGCGCTGTGATCGCTTGCGAAGCCCCGCCCTTTGATGGCGGCATGTTTGCACCGCTGATCATCCTCGGCTCTGTTGGCTTTGCCTTCCTGGCGCTGGCCATCGTCGATTACGGGGCGCAGAAAAGACGCATCGCCGCATAAAGGCGACGGCCCCATCCCCTCCCGCAAGGGAGGGGCTTTTTTTGCGCTCGCCATGATGACGCCAAGCCCATGGCGTTAGATCGCGCCAGAGAGGCCGCGATGAAGCATTGGTTGGTGATTGCGATATTGGCGCTGGCGGGCTGTTCCGCTGCGGGCAAGGAACCTGAACCTCGCGCGCAGCTCCCAGCCACGCCGAGCGAATGGGTGGAGATCACCGCAGAGCCTACCATGATCGATGGCGCGCTTGTGACGCCGACATGTTCGGGCGCGCCGGGCGCTGATCCTGCGTTTCGCTTCTGGGCGCGGCGCGGGCAAAGCAATCGACTCGCTGTGTTCTTTGATGGCGGCGGCGCCTGCTGGGATGATGTGACCTGCTCTGTGCCGCGGCTTGCGGCCAACACGCGCGAAGGCGATGGCTTCTACAAGGCTGAATTGCTGCCGGGCGACACGCCCGCGCGCAGCGCCGGCATGTTTAATCTCAACGATGCGCGCAACCCGCTGCGCGATTGGAGCATCGTGTTCGTGCCCTATTGCACGGGCGACATCCATTCGGGCTCAAACACCGCCCATTACATCGATCCCGATGACGGCAAGCCCTACACGATCCAGCATCGCGGGGCGGACAATTTCGCCGTGATCCTTGCCTGGATGCGCCAGAATTTCAGCGATCCAGAGACATTGCTGGTGACAGGCTCAAGCGCCGGCGCTTACGGCGCGGCGACGCACTATGCGGCGATCCGCGAAGCATTTCCCAACGGCCGCGCGGTGATGCTGGGCGACGCCGGCCAGGGCGTCACCGCCCCTGAATACGCCGAGCAGCGCAACGCCAATTGGAACTTTCAATTGCCCGTGCAAGTGTTTGGCGCAGGCGCCGATCACACCGCCGATGATGACGTGGTGGCGATCTTGGCCGCGCACTATCCGCGCGACCGCTTCGCCCAATACACCACGGCCCACGACATCACCCAATCGAGCTTTTATGCGCTGATGGGCGCGCACAACGCCTGCCGCGCCTGGACGCAAAAAATGGCGCATGATCTGACGCGCCGGCAGGAAGCTGCGCCGAACTTCCGCTCTTATCTCGCCGCCGGCAGCACGCACACGATTTTGCGTTCGCCGCTGTTTTACTCTGAGCGCAGCGGAGGCGCTCCGTTCCGCACCTGGTTTACCGCGCTGCTGAATGAGCCGGCGCCGGAGAATATCGCGTGCGAACGCTGCGTGAACCAGCGGGTCTATTGCCCGTTCTAGCGCGCGTTGGGCGCATCCAGCAGCGCGAAGAAGCGCGGCAGCAGCGCGCGCTGCTCTGGCGGCATGTATTCCAGATTGCGGCCGCGATCGATAATCTCCCAGAAATCCTTGCTCTCGACCGATTCCAGCTGCGTGCGGATGCTCTCAATGCGATCGGCCGGCTCTTCGCGCATATCGGCGGCAATCGCGCGGGCGCGCGCCTCTTGCCCGGCGCTGAGATAATAGACGGCGAGTTTCACCTGCGCCTTGCGCGCGCCGACAAGCGCCTTTTCGCGGGCCCGGCTATTGGTTGGCCGATCGAGCTCCAAGAACTCCTGCAGCATCAGGCTTTCGACCGGCGATGACACCTCATTGGCCAATTGCGCGATCGCCGCGAGATCAAACGCGACCGTCTCGGTGACGAAATTGAGGTGCATGTCATAGCCGATCAGGCCGTAATATTTGATGTGCTTGACCGCTTCCAGCGCGGCGCTGTGGCGCCCTTCCGCCAGCAGCGCTTCCACCAATTTGCGATATTGGTTGAGCACATTATAGGCGGTGCGCACGTCCTTGGCGTTCAACGTCGAGCGCAAATAGGAATTCATGTAGCGCAACACGAGCGTGATCAGCTCATCATCGCCGGCTTTCACGGCGGCTTCACCGATATAGCGCGTATCGATCGCGATCAGGTTGCAGATGTCGCGCATGGAGCCCAGCGCGTCATTATAAACGCCTAGAAACTGGCGCATGACCTGCCATTCGAGCCACGTGCCGCGCGTCTCCAGATCGGCGAGCGATTCTGGATCCATCGCCACGAAATCCGGATTGAGCCGAATTTTTGCGCCGATCTTAAACCAGTGCGGGCTCGCCTGCGGCTTCAGCGCGATACAGCCAAGGGCCACATCTTTAAGCGCATCGACAGCGGCGCTGGCGATGATTTTATCGCGGCCCGAGATCGAATTGTTGGCGATGTCGGTCAATTCCTTGAGGGCGAACAAGGCTTCGCCCTGCGCGGTCGCGCAGGCCGCATCCCCCTCGCCCGCCGCGCCATGCTCTGCGGCGTGCACCGCTTCGCGGCGGATGCGGGCGATGATGTTTTGCGGCTCAAGAAACCAGAACACATAGCCAAAATACGGGGCCATGACGACGATGCCGCCTGTCGTGACCGAGAGCAGGGCCGTGAGCGTCGCCTCCGGCACGTAGGCCGAGCGCAGCGTGGTGGAGAGCCACACGCTCACGACACACGCCACCACATAATACGCCGCCACCTGCAGATTGATGCGATCACGCAAAAACATGCGCGCAACGCCCGTATACCGCTCGGACGAAAGCTGCACGATGATCGACACAACGGTGATGACGATGCCGAAAATGGCGGCGTTCACCGCCGCGAGCGAAGCGATTGCATCGCTCAGCCCATCAGGGTCGTAGGCGAAATACTCGCCAATAGGGCCCGCGCCTGAACGCACAGCTTCCGGCAAGGCCAGAAAGTCGAGCGCATAAAAGCCCCAAAACACAAGAAGCGCCGCAGAGGCGAGAACCGCTGTCTGCAGCGTCCAGACCCGCAGCATGGCCTGCAAGTTTTGGTTGGCGCTATTCGGCGGGCGCGCCCGCATGGACATGAATGCGCGCCCGCCGAACACTTTAGATGCTTCTCAAATGCGACGTGACGATGCCTGCGATGATCACCGCCGCGTAGCAAGCGAACATCAGTGACGCAAATTGCGGCGCCAGCGACGCATCGAGATTAGGAAAAATCACGTTGTAGGAATTGATCTGATAGATGCCGATCAAAAGCCCAGGCACCGCAAAGATCGAAGCGGCTTCGGATCGATCGCTCGGCGCGACCTTCAGCAGCTTCAAGAGCCCATAGGTGACGCCCAGGAAAATGATCGGCAGGATCATAAACAGCCAGGACACGCCATCCGGGCCCGGCGTGAACACGCTGTGACCAACAAAGCGGAATGCGAGCGTCACCGCCAGCCAGAGCACAAAGCCGGCAATCAACCAACGTACAATCATTCAGAGCCTCCCCCGAGGAATCCCCCCGCACCGGGGGTTACCTCATGAGAGCACGCCTTTGCGCACGCGCAAGATTATTCGCGCACACACGGCGGGCAGCGGCCTATTTTTTGTTTCGGCTGGGCGCCAATTGCCCTTAGGCGAGCTCAATCATCACTTCGTCGGCCGCCACACTCGCCCCGGCGGCGACATTGACCTTGGCGATAACCCCATCACGCTCGGCCCGGATGATGTTTTGCATCTTCATGGCTTCGACCACGGCCACGCCCTCGCCGGATTTGACCTCCTGGCCGGGCTTGGCGTCGATCGAGATCACGAGCCCCGGCATGGGCGAGACGATCAACTTGGAGGTGTCGGCCTTCTGCTTTTCGGGGATTTTTTTATAAAGCTCAGCCGCGCGAGGGCTCGCCACCGTGGCCACCGCCGAAACGCCGCGATGGCGCAGTGTGTAGCCTTCGGCCGCGCTCTTGATCTTCACCGCAAACGGAACGCCGTCGAACTTGCCTTCGATCACGCGCGCGCCGGGGCGCGCCAGCGTATCGAGGCGATGCTTTTTGAAATCGATCAGGACGGCTGCGCCCTTTTCGTCGAGATCGATCTCGACGTTGTGATGGCTCTTATCGAGGATCACCACCCAGTCGCGGCGATCGCCGCTTTGGGCCATTTGCCCGCTGGTTTGCGCGGCGCGCTTGGCGGTGAAGGCGCGGGCAAAGCCGGCCACTGCAATGAGGAGCTTCTTTTGCGCTTCCGTAGGCGCAACGCCGGCGAAGCCTTCGGGGAATTTTTCCTTGATGTAGGCGGTGGTGAATCCGCCTTTGCGGAAATCTTTCTCTTCCATCACCGCGCCGAGGAACGGGATGTTGTCGGCGATGCCATCGATCAGGAATTGATCGAGCGCGGCCGCCTGCGCATCGATCGCGCTCAAGCGATCGGGCCCGTGCGTGACAAGCTTGGCGATCATGGGATCGTAGAACATCGAGATCTCATCGCCTTCGCGCACGCCGGTTTCGTTGCGGATGGTGATGTCGCCAAACTCGCCCTCGGCGGGCGGCCGGTAGGCGCGCAGCCGGCCGATCGAAGGCAGGAAGTTGCGATAGGGATCTTCCGCATAGATGCGGCTTTCGATCGCCCAACCTTTGATCTTGAGATCCTTCTGCTTGAAGCTGAGCTTTTCGCCGGCGGCGGAGCGGATCATCTGCTCGACCAGATCAAGCCCGGTGATCTCTTCAGTCACCGGATGCTCGACTTGAAGGCGGGTGTTCATCTCGAGGAAGTAGAAGCTCTTATCCGCGCCGGAGGCCACGAACTCGACCGTGCCGGCGCTGTCGTAGGCAACGGCTTTCGCCAGCGCCACCGCCTGCTCGCCCATGGCGTTGCGGGTTTTCTCGTCCAGCAGCGGGGACGGCGCCTCTTCAATTACTTTCTGATTGCGGCGCTGGATCGAGCACTCACGCTCAAACAGATGCACGACATTGCCGTGCTTATCGCCCATCACCTGGATTTCGATGTGGCGCGGGGCGGTGACGAATTTTTCGATGAAGATGCGGTCATCGCCGAAGGCGCCTTTGGCTTCGGCGCGCACGGCGGGAAAGGCCTCTTCCACGTCCTTGCGATTGAACGCAACGCGGATGCCTTTGCCGCCGCCGCCGGCGCTTGCCTTGATCATCACTGGATAGCCGATCTCCTCGGAGATCTGCACCGCATGTTCAACGCCCTCAATCTCGCCGATAAAGCCCGGCACGCAGGAGACGCCCGCCGCCTGCGCCGCCTTCTTAGATTCGATCTTATCGCCCATGGCGCGGATGGCGCCGGGATTGGGGCCGATGAACGTGATCTTCTCCTTAAGCAGCCGATCCGCGAATTCGGCTTTTTCGGAGAGAAAGCCAAAGCCGGGATGGATCGCTTGCGCGCCCGTCTCGCGCGCGGCGGCCACGATCTTATCGATGACGAGATAGCTCTCTGATGCAGGCGCCGGCCCGATGAACACGGTCTCGTCGGCCATATCGACCGCGAGGCTGTCGCGATCGGCTTCGGAGAACACCACGACCGTTTTGATGCCCATGCGGCGGGCGGTGCGGATGATGCGGACGGCGACCTCGCCGCGATTGGCGATCAGGATTTTATCAAACATGGCCCGGGTTTTATGAGCCATTCCCACCCGCGCGCAACGGGGTAATCAGGACGTTTGACCGGTAAAAACGCCGCGCGCTGGCGCGCCTGCTCAATAGTCGAACATCTTCTCGTCGCGCTCGGCGCGCTTTTTCGCCTGGGCGACGATATGGGCGATCAGTTCCGCCCCATCCATGGCGCCGGTGACGCCGGAGGGATCGAGATTATGCTCGCCCACCAGCGCCTGGAGCGCGCCAACATTGAGCGAGGCCAGCGCCTCAGTCAGCGCATCCTCGCCCTCGCGCTTGAAGAGGCCCGCCGGATTAAGCGCGGGCGCTGTTGATGCTCCCCCGCTTGCGGGGGAGCTGTCAGGCCGCGCAGCAGACTGACTGAGGGGGGCGTTGCGGCGCTTGGTATTTGCGACTGCCCGCTCCCCCTCGCTCCGCTCGGGACCTCCCCCGCGCGCGGGGGAGGATTGCTGCGCAACTTCCGCAATAGTCTCATCGCTCACATCGCGGCGGCTTTCATGGCCGCGCAACACGGCGTCGAGCCGATCGGCGAACGCAGGATTTCGCTTCGCCTCACGGCGAATTTCATCGAACAGGCGATCGAGCGTTTTGTTGAGGCTCATAGAGCGGGCGCGAGCTCCACCTTGGCTTGGAATTCTTCGCCAAGCTTTTTCACGATTGGGGCCATCGCCCCGTATTTCTGTTCAAACGTGCGCGGCGTTTCGGACCATTCGGCCGCCTTGGCGATATCGACATGCTGCGGGATGCGCACGTCAAACATCGCCTCGCCGAGATTATCCTTCAAAAGCTGCGCTTCTGAACGGTGCAGCGAGAAGCCGTCATCATACTTGGTGGCAAGCACAAAAAGCTGGGAGGGCCCGCCCCTGCGCTCATTGATGAGACGCAGCGCGCGCTTGCGGAATGAGATGAGGCCAAGCCGCGAGACGTAATCAGGGATCGAAGGCGCCAGGATGCAATCGGCCGCGATCAGCGCAGCTTCTGCGAACAGCGAAATCCCGGGCGGGCAATCGATCAGGATGTAATCGTAGTCGTTGACCACGTTTTTGAGGCCATTGGCGAAGCGCTCAAGGATCCATTTCTGGATCTGATCGATCTGAAAGCCGCGCTTGACGAAGCTTTCGATCATATCCCGCTCAACGATGCGGAATTCGGGCGCGGAGGCGCAGAGCGCCACATCCGGCTTGCCCTTAAGATCGCTGACTTTCGTATCGATCAGGCTTTTGAAGGGCTTGGCCTTCTGCTGAACGATGTAGCTCTCGAAATAAAAATCGAGCGTGCGCTCGGCCTCGCGCATCGCGTTCCAGCGTTCGGGGCCGGCGACCATGATCGAGGCGTTGGTTTGCGGATCGAGATCGATCACCAGCACACGGCGGCGCTGGTGATGCGCCAATGTTTCGGCAAGCGAAACGGTCGTCGTGGATTTGCCCACGCCGCCCTTCATGTTGATCACCGAAACGATGCGTGCGGGCATGTTCTTCGCCCCCTCAAAAAACAGCAAATCAGGAAGGTGTAGCTCGGCTGCGGAGGGTTAGTTTTTGGTGAACGCCGGTCAAGCGCGGCGCGCAGGGCGGCTGGGGATTAAGCCGGCGCTTCGTTATCGTGGCTGACGGGTTCGCCCATCAAAACAAGCTCTTCGGCCGCAGTGGGATGCACCGCGCAGGTGGCGTCCCATTGCGCTTTGGTAAGCCGCGCTTTTACAGTGATGCTGGCGAGCTGAATCATTTCGGGGGCGTCAGGCCCGGCGATGTGCACGCCGAGCACGACATCGGTTTTGGCGTCGACCACCAGCTTCATCAGGCTGCGCTGCTCATTGCCGGCGAACACGTGCTTCATTGAGCGAAAATTGGTGCGGAAAATTTTGAGCTTATGCCCCTGCGCCCGCGCCTCCTCCTCGGTGAGCCCAACAGCGCCCACGGGCGGGCTGCAGAACACGGCCGAGGCGATATCGGTATGATCGGTTGCGGTGGGTTGATCGCGATATTCGGTGTTCACGAACGCCACCGCCTCGCGGATGGCGACGGGCGTGAGGTTCACGCGGTCGGTCACGTCGCCCACAGCGAAGATCGAGGGCACGTTGGTGCGCGAATACGCATCCACCTTCACCGCGCCGCGCTCTGTGAGCGCAACACCGGCGTTTTCGAGGCCAAGGCCATTGGTGTTGGGCGTGCGGCCCACCGCCCACATCACCTGGTCAGCCTCGACCTGCATGGAATTGGAGAGCTTCGCGAGCTTCTTGCCATTGGCCAGCGGGGCGATCTCATCGATCACCGAGCCGCAAATGATCTTCGCGCCCTGGCGCAGCATATCATTCTGCACATGGGCGCGGATGTCATGATCAAAGCCGCGCAACACGCGCTCGCCGCGATAGACGATCGTGGTTTCAACCCCAAGCCCAGCAAACACCGTGGCGAATTCGAGCGCGATATAGCCCCCGCCCGCGATCAGGATCGAGGCCGGCAATTCTTCGAGCAGGAACGCATCGGTTGAGGTGATGCCGTATTCGTAGCCTTTCGTCTCGCTGGGGCGATAGGTGTGCCCGCCCACGGCGATCAGGATCTTCTCGGCGGTGACAGAGCGCCCCTCGCGCGTGAGCCGCACCGTGTGCGCATCCTGCACGATGGCGCGATCATCGATGATCTCAACGTGTGATTTTTCGAGGTTTTGCAGGTAGAGGCCGGAGAGCCGGTTCACCTCATTCTGCACATTGTCGCGCAGCGTGGGCCAATCGAAGCGCGCCCAATCCACGCTCCAGCCGAAATTCTTGGCGTCGCGGAATTCCTGTGAGAACGCGCTGGAATAAACGAACAGCTTTTTCGGCACGCAGCCGCGCAGCACGCATGTGCCGCCAACTTGTACTTGCTCAGCCACCGCCACGCGCTTGCCCAGCGCGCCCGCGAGCCGCGCGGCGCGCACCCCGCCTGAGCCTGCGCCAATGACAAAGAGATCGTAATCGTATGTGGGCATGGGCCCTCCGGCGCGCCTAATGCGCCTTTTTCATATAGGCAGGCAGCCAGCCTTCGTGAGCCTGGCGCAGCGCGTCGAGCGCGACACTTTCACGCTCACCGCTTTGGCCGAGGAACGAAAGATCCCGCCCTCCGGCTTCGCCCACCACGAGGTAAGCCACGCCCGCTGCGCGCGCGCGGCTATCGAGCGCGCCGAGCTTGGCTTGCGGCACGGCCACAAGATAACGCGCCTGATCTTCGCCAAAGAGGAACGCGGCGTCCGTAAGCTCGCCTTGGTAGCCCAGGCCGACGCCTATATCTGACGAGAGCGCCATTTCCGCTGCAGCAAGGCCGAGTCCTCCGTCGGAAAGATCGTGCGCGGCATGCACAAGGCCCTCGCCGATCAGCTCACGCACGAAATCGCCGTTCTTCTTTTCCAACGCCAGATCGATCTTGGGGGCTGCGCCGCCGAGCTTGAAGAGATCGCGCGCATAGACGCTTTGACCCAAATGGCCGCCAGTTTCGCCGATCAGCACCAGCACATCGCCCTGCTGCAAACGATCAACGCCGGCGCGCCGGTCGAGATGATCGATGAGGCCAACGCCGCCGATCGCCGGCGTGGGCAAAATGGCTTGGCCATTGGTTTCGTTATAGAGCGAGACATTGCCGCTGATGACAGGGAAAGCGAGTTCGCGGCACGCTTCGGCCATGCCTTCGATCGCGTAGACGATCTGCCCCATGATCTCGGGCTTTTGCGGGTTGCCGAAATTGAGATTGTCCGTCACGGCCAGCGGGCGGGCGCCCACGACGGTGAGATTGCGCCAAGCTTCGGCCACCGCCTGCTTGCCGCCTTCGTAGGCGTCAGCTTCCACATAGCGGGGCGTGACGTCGCACGTCATGGCGAGCGCGCGGTTGGAGCCATAAAGGCGGACCACCGCCGCATCGGCGCCGCTATCGGCCAGCGTGTCGCCCTGCACGTGGCGGTCATATTGCTCCCAGATCCAGCGCTTGGAGGCTTGATCGGGCGTTGCGAGCAGCGCGGTGAGCGAAGCGGTAAAGCCCGGATAATCGCTGTTGAGCCGCGCAGTTTCGCCTTCGGTAAGCGGGATGGCTTTCAGCGGCTCAACATAAGGGCGCTCATATTTCGGCGCCTCATCCGCAAGCGGGCCGAGCGGGATGTCGCACACGATCTCGCCGTGCCAGCGCAGGGTGAGATTGCCGCTATCGGTGGTTTGGCCGATCACGGCGGCGTCCAGCCCCCATTTGTCGAAGATGGCTTTCGCCTCGGCTTCGCGGCCGGGCTTAAGCACCATCAGCATGCGCTCCTGGCTTTCGCTGAGCATAAATTCGTACGGCGTCATGCCCTCTTCGCGCGCGGGCACAGCGTCGAGATCGAGCAGGATGCCGGCTTCGCCCTTGGAGGCCATTTCGACTGACGATGAAGTGAGGCCAGCCGCGCCCATATCTTGGATGCCGATGATCGCATCCGTCGCCATCAATTCGAGGCAGGCTTCGATCAAGAGCTTTTCAAGGAAGGGATCGCCCACTTGCACAGTGGGGCGCTGGGCTTCGGAATTATCGTCAAACTCCGCGCTCGCCATTGTGGCGCCGTGGATGCCGTCACGGCCTGTTTTGGCGCCGACATAAACCACCGGATTGTTCGCGCCCTTGGCCGCGGCGGTGAAGATTTTGTCTTTGTCGGCAACGCCAAGGCAAAACACGTTGACGAGGATGTTGCCGTTATAGCGGGCGTCGAAATTGGTTTCCCCGCCCACCGTCGGCACGCCGACGCAATTGCCGTAAAAACTGATGCCGGAAACCACGCCATCGACCAGCTTGCGCGTCTTGGGGTGATCGGGCTCGCCAAAGCGCAGCGCGTTCATGATCGCCACCGGGCGCGCGCCCATGGTGAACACGTCGCGCAGAATACCGCCAACGCCGGTTGCCGCGCCCTGGAACGGCTCGATGAAGCTCGGGTGGTTGTGGCTTTCCATCTTGAAGATGGCGGCCAGCCCCTCGCCGATATCGATGGCGCCGGCGTTTTCGCCCGGGCCATAGATGACGTGCGGGGCCTTGGTGGGGAATTTCGCCAGATGCACGCGGCTGGATTTGTAGGAGCAATGCTCGCTCCACATCACCGAGAAGACGCCGAGTTCGGTGACATTGGGCGTGCGGCCCAGCTTCTCGAGCACAAGATCGTACTCATCGCGGGAGAGGCCGAATTCTTCGGCGAGGGCCAAGGTGCCAGGGGCCAAGGGGTCTAGTGACATGGGGGGCAGATAGCGTGTGTCGCCCCCAGCGGCAATTGGGCCAAAGGCGCATATCGGGCCCTTATCCGGCCTCATACCCAGCCCGGGGGCGACGCGGCGGCGCCTCGACAAGCCCCGCCCCCGGCTATACCCAGGGCCGGAAACAAGGAGATAGGGCATGCGCGAAGTCGCATTGGCGGAATTGCCGGGGCTGGTGGGCCAGGAAATCGGGGTCTCGGACTGGCTGGAGATCACCCAGGATCGGGTCAATCGCTTCGCGGACGCGACGGGCGATCACCAATGGATCCATATCGATGTCGAGCGCGCCACCAAGGAAATCGGCAGCCCGATCGCCCATGGCTATCTCGTGCTCTCGCTGATCCCGTTCCTTTCCAAGAACATCATCACCTATCAGGGCGTTTCCCGGGGCATCAATTACGGCTCCAACAAAGTGCGCTTCACCAATATGGTGCCCGTCGGCGCCAAGCTGCGCATGCGGCTGACGGTGAAATCGGTGGAGATGCGCGCCGGCGCCTATCAGGTCGTCAACGAATGCACGTTGGAGCTAGAGGGCCAGGAGCGGCCCGCGTGCGTGGCTGAAACGGTTTCGCTGCTTTATCCCGGCTGATGCTGACGCTGGTTGAAAGCCTCTCGCTCGCGGGCGATCGGGCCAAGCAGAATGATGATGCGTGCGGGGCGCAAGGCGCGGTTGCGTGGGTGATCGACGGGGCGACCGATCTGCACGATACCCCGATCAGCGGCTACGCCTCCGATGCGAGTTGGCTTGCTTGTAACTTAAACCGTTATCTCTACGACGAATTCTGGATAGGCGACCTGCAAGGGTGCAACGAAGATGAACTTCGCCGCTATTTCAGAAACGCCAGCGATCGCGTCAAAAGCGATTGGGAGTTTGAGGAGCCCTCAGCGCCCGAGCGCTGGATGCTGCCCACGGCGTCTTTGCTTGCCGTCTCCGACGTTGACGGCGCCCTGCTGAAAGGGCTCCACCTCGGCGATTGCCGTTGCTTCGTCCTCGACGCCGCCGGGCGCGGCTGCACGCTCGGCGGGCGCGACAGCGATGAAGAAGCGCGCGCCGCGGCCGATGCGCTGAAGCGCAGCAGCGGCTCGGCGCCTTTGCGCAACCAGCGCACATTGTTGCTGCTGCGCCAAAAGCGCGCCGCCCACAACACGGATGGCGGGTATTGGGTGTTCGGCCTGCAGCCGGAATGCGCCGATCATGCGCGCGCTTGGACGCTGGCGCCCGCGCGCCCGGCGCATGTGCTGCTTTGCACCGATGGCTTCTCAGCGCTGGTGGACCGTTACCGAGCCTATGACGCCGCAAGCCTTGTGCGCGCCGCGCTGGAGAAAGGCCTGCACGAGCTTGGCCGCGAATTGCGCGCCATCGAGGAGGAGGACGCTGGCGGCGCCAAACATCCGCGCTTTAAGCCCAGCGACGACGCCACCGCACTTTTGCTCAGGTTGACCTGAAACGCCCGGCCGATAGCATCGCGCCAGCAAATCAGAAGGATGCTCATGAACCGCCGCACTCTGCTTCAAGCCAGCGCCGCTTTGCCCGTGCTCGGCCTTTTGCCCGCCTGCGCCACCTCCGCCGCACCAACGCCAACGGATACGCCCTCCATGAGCCCAACGCCCCCCATCGCGCGCCGCGAGCCTAAGTCCATCACCCAATTGGGCCGCACCCGCACGGACGATTACGCCTGGATGAAGGACGATAACTGGCAAGCGGTAATGCGCGACCCGAGCCTGCTGCGCGCCGACATCCGCGAGAACCTCGACGCCGAGAATTCCTATCGCGAAGCGCTGATGGAGAGCACAGGCGAGCTGCAAGAGCGCATCTATCAAGAGCTGCGCGGGCGCACCAAGGATGATGATTCATCGGTGCCCGCCGCCGATGGGCCTTGGGAATATTATCGCCGCTTCAATGTGGGCGCCCAATATCCGATCTATGCGCGCCGCCCGCGCGGCAGCGAGGGGCCAGAGCAAATCCTGCTCGACACCGATGCGATGGGCGCGGGCAAAACCTATTTCCGCCTCACTGCAGCGCAGCACTCGCCTGACCACAGGCTCTATGCGTACGCCGTCGATGAGCAAGGTTCTGAGATTTACACCGTCCACATCAAGGATCTCGAAAGCGGGGAATTGCGCGCCAACACGATCAGCAATTGCACCGGCAATTACACCTGGTCCCCCGATGGGCGTTACATTTTCTGGACCTGGCGCGATGAAAACGGCCGCCCCTCCAAAATTTATCGCCGCCCAGTCGCGGGCGGCGAGGATGCGCTGGTGTATGACGAGCCAGACGATGGCTTCTTCATCAGCGTGGGCGTCAATGAAAGCGATGAGTTCATCATCATCAGCGCCGGCAACAACAGCCAGTCCGAATTGCTGACCATCCCCGCCGCCAACCCAGAAGCCGCGCCCACGGTTTTCCATCCGCGCGAAACCGATCTCAAATACGAGCCGACCTATTGGAACGGGCGCTGGTATGTGCTGACCAACGCCGACGGCGCTGTCGATTTCAAGGTGATGACGTGCGAGCCCGGCCGCACCGCGCGCACCTATTGGCGCGATTTCATCCCCTATCAAGCGGGCCGCTACATCACCAATCTGCACGCCACCAAGGATTACTTGGCGCGCGCGGAAAAAGAGAACGCGCTGCCGCGCATAGTCGTGCGCCACGTGAGCGGCCAAGAGCACACGATCGCGCAATCCGAAGAAACCTACGCGCTCGGCATGGGCGGCGGCTATGAATACGACACCACCATCCTGCGCTTTGTGTATGACTCGCCCACAACGCCGCTGCAGTGGTTTGACTACGATATGGCGACCCGCACGCGCACGCTGCGTAAAACTCAGGAAATTCCCTCAGGCCACAACGCCGCCGATTACATCTCGCGCCGGCTCTGGGCCACCGCGAGCGACGGCAAGCGCGTGCCGATCACCATCTTGATGAAGCGCGGCACGCCGACAGACGGCAGCGCCCCGCTCTTTCTCTACGGCTATGGCTCCTACGGCATTTCCATGGAGGCCAATTTCTCCATCCGCCGCTTCAGCCTGGTTGATCGCGGCTGGATCTACGCCATCGCCCACATTCGCGGCGGCGCCGACATGGGAGCGGCCTGGTTTGAGGACGGCAAGCGCTTTACCAAGAAAAACACCTTCACCGATTTCGTCGCCTGCGCCGAAGAGCTGATCGACAAGGGCTATGGCCGCGCCGGCAATATCGTGTGTGAGGGGCGCTCCGCCGGCGGCCTGCTGATGGGCGCGATCAACAATATGCGGCCTGATCTGTGGGCTGGCGTGATCGCAGGGGTGCCGTTTGTGGACGTGCTCAACACCATGAGCGATGTGAGCCTGCCGCTGACGCCGCCGGAATGGCCCGAATGGGGCAATCCGCTGGAGGATGAAGCCGCTTATGACTACATCGCCTCCTATTGCCCCTACTCAAATATCGAGAGCAAAGCCTATCCAGCCGTGCTCGCCACCGGCGGGCTCACCGATCCGCGTGTGACCTATTGGGAGCCGCAGAAATTTGTGGCCAAGCTCCGCCCGCACACAACCAGCGGCCGGCCCATTCTGCTCAAAATGCACATGGGCGCAGGCCATGGCGGCAGCGCGGCGCGGTTTGAGTATCTGCGCGAGGTCGCCCACGATTACGCGTTCGCCGTGAAAGCCATCGGCGCGGAAGAAGCAGGCGGGCCGTTTTGACGACGCCGCGTGAGGGCGAGCGCTATGTGGTGCGCACATCGTTTGAAGCGATTGTGCTCACCCATTGGCGCGCGCCCTTCACCGGCGGCGGCGAACGGATGCTGCCGGAGGGGCTTGAGCTCATCGTCAACGGCGAGCCGCCGCCTGAGGCGAGCGCTGTGAATTGCTCGCCCACCGATGAAGCGCGCTGGCTTGCGGACCTGGTGGACGCTGGCGACGCTCAAGCGGAAAAATTCGCCGGTTACAGCATCAGCGTTCCGCTCACGCAGCTCTCTGCGCAATGCGAGAAGCTCGGCGATTAGGCCTTGATGCCGAACCAACGGGCGCGGTGGATGTCTTCGACGTTATCCTCGTACCCGGTGAGATCGGGGTGCACGAGGTTGGTCGAGTTGATGAACACGCTGCAGCACATCGGGCATTCGTCGAGGATCAGCTGCTCGGCCTCCTGCATCAGCAGGCCGCGCCGCTCAGCGTTCATTTCTGAATCCGATTCCACGACAAGCCGATTGTATGTCGGGTTATCGTAGCCCGGATAGTTCTGCACGCCGGTGCGCCCCTCAAAGAGATAGAGGAAATTCTTGGCGTCGTTGTAGTCGCCGATCCAGCCGCCGTCACCGACGTCGAAATTCTTGGCGCGCAGGTTTGAGTAGTGCACTTGGTTTTCCACCCCGCGCAGCTCCACCGTCACCCAGGGCGCGATTGAGTTCCAATCGTTCTGCACCACGACCGCGACGCGCGGATTATCGCTCGTATTGCGGTGGGAGAAGGCAAAGCGGAGCGGGTTGTTGGGGCCATACCCGGCAGCGCGCAACAGGCGCTCAGCCTCGCGCTTGCGCTCCGCGATCGCCTGATCGGCCCAGCGATAGCGCGCTGTGCCGGGATAGCCAAACACACCCGGCGGGATGAATTTAAACGCCGGCTGCTCACCCGTGCGATAAATCTGGTTCGCCACGAATTCGCGATCATACGCCATCGTCAGCGCTTGGCGCACGCGCACATCGTTGAACGGCGGGCGCGTCATGTTGAACGAAAAATAGTTGATCGTCAGATACGGCGCGACGCGCACATAGCCCGGCAAATCCCGCCGCAAGCGCTCAACCTGGTTAGACGGGAAGCGCGTGGACCAGCCCGCCTCCCCGCTCTCCACCTGGCGTGCGGACGCCTGCACGTCATTGGACGGATAGAAATAGAGGTGCTCGAGCACGACATTGTCGTTGTCGTAAAAGCCAGGATTGCGCTCGATATGGATGATGTAGTTCGACCACCAGCGCACCAGCTTGTATGGCCCGTTGACGACCATGTTGTCCGGGTGCGTCCAGGCGTCGCCCAGGCGCTCAATCAGATGCTGCGGCACCGGATAGGCGGTGTAGTGCTTGAGCAATTGCGGCAGATAAGGCGCCGGATGCTCCAACTGGATTTCCAGCGTGAGATCATCAATCGCGTTCACGCCAAGCTCGGCCTTATCCATCCGCCCTTCATTGATCGCCTGGGCGTTCTTCAATGGAAACAGGAAGGAGGCGTATTGCGAAAGCGTCTCTGGATCGAGGATGCGGCGCATGCCGAACGCGAAATCGTGCGCGTTGCACGGCTCGCCGTCGGACCAATTGGCGCGGCGCAGATAGAAGGTCCAGGTCAGGCTGTCTTCACTGACCTCCCAACGCTCGGCCATGCCGGGGATCGGCTCAGATTCCGCGTTCTCGGTCGTGAGGCCGATGAACATGTTGCCAATAATGTTGTTTTCCCAAGTGCCGGTGGCCTTGTGCGGATCCAGCGAAAGCGGCTCCGACGAATTGGCGATGTCGAGCGAGCGCTTTTGCTTGTCAAAGCCGATGATGCGCCCATTGGCGCAAGCGCCGAGCGAGCCTGCGGCCGTGAGGCCCGCAGCTGATTTGAGCAGCGAGCGGCGGTCAGTCCAGAACGCCATGGCTTACCTCTCCTTCGGATCGAGCGCGTCGCGCAGGCCGTCACCCAGGAAGTTGAGCGCCAAGAGCGCGATCAACATCGTGACGGCGGGCGCGATCAGCATCCAGGGCGCATTCGTCATCTGATCCTTGCCGCGCGAAAGCAGGCTGCCGAGCGACGTCAGCGGCTCCTGCACGCCAAGGCCGATGAACGACAGGAAGCTCTCCGCCAGGATGATCACTGGGATGTTCAACGTGGCGAACACCACGACCGGGCCGAGCACGTTCGGCACGATATGCCGGAACACAATTTCAAGCGGCTTGGCCCCGGCTGCACGCGCGGCCTCGACAAATTCTTTCTTGCGCAGTGAAATCGTCTGCCCGCGCACGATGCGCGCCATGGTCAGCCACTCAACAGCGCCGATAGCCGCGAAGATCCAGAGCAGCTTGACCATCGGATCAGGCGTATCGATCACCGTCATCAGCACGATGACGAAGAACACGAACGGAATGGCGTAAAGCACATCCACAAAGCGCATCATCGCTTCATCGACATAGCCGCCAATGAAGCCTGCGATGGCGCCGAACGTGACCCCGATGGTGATCGCAACCACGGTGGCCGCAAGGCC
>DAORMO010000003.1:13532-14365 GCA_035440585.1 Terricaulis sp. | reverse complement strand
ATGAGCCGGGCGACCATATCGCGGCCTTCAGTGTCGGTGCCGAGGATGTGCCAATTTTCCCAGGTCGGCGCGATGCCGACGCTGTCGCGGAAAATCTCGTCGACCTTGTGCACCCAGAGGAACGGGCCAAACGCCGCGATCAGCACAAGCACGGCCACGACGTAAAGGCTCGCCACCGCAGCCGGGTTGCGCATGAGGCGCCGGCGCGCATCTTCCCAAAGGGAGCGGCCTTTGATCGCCTGCGGCGGCGGGGCGTCGTCTAAGAAAACATCGGTCATGCCGTGCGCGCCCTTGGATCAAGCCAGCGGTACATCAAGTCCGCGGCGAGGTTCAGCAGGATGATGAGGAAGGAATAAATCAGCACCACGCCCATCACGAGCGTGTAATCACGCTGGGTGGCGGCGAGCACGAATTGCTTGCCGATGCCCGGCAGCTGGAACACCGTCTCGATCACGAACGAGCCGGCCATCACCCCCGCCAGCGCGGGCCCGGTATAGGAAACCACCGGCAACAGCGCGATCGGCAGCGCATGGCGCAAGATCACCTGCGCTTCAGGCAATCCCTTGGCGCGGGCGGTGCGGATGGCGTTCGAGCGCAACGCCTCAATCATCGAAGCGCGCATCAGCCGCGAGACAATGGCGATGAGCGGCAGGGCCAGCGTGAACACCGGCATCAGCAGATAAACCAGGCCGAATTCGTCCCGGTGCAGGCCCTTGCTGGGCAGGAGCTCCAACTGGATACCCAAAAGCAGCTGCAGAATGGGGCCCACCACAAGGGGCGGCAAACACACCCCCGCGATCGCAATCGCCATGACGGTGAAATCTTGCACCTTG
>DAORMO010000003.1:1637-13388 GCA_035440585.1 Terricaulis sp. | reverse complement strand
ATAGACCATCGAGGGGCCCAAATCCCCGCGCGCCAGCCCGCCGAGATAACCCAGCAATTGCTCATGCACCGGCTTATCCAGGCCAAATTTGGCCTGCAGGCGCTGTTCGATTTCCGGCGGCAATTGCCGCTCCAGCGTGAACGGCCCGCCCGGGGCGGCCTTCATCAGCAGAAACGCAGCGACAATAATGGCGAGCAGCGTGGGGATTGCGACGATCAAACGCCGAACGGCTAAAGCAATCATCCCATCGTCCCAATGGCGCCGAAGCGGCGAAGCAGTGCGCGCGCAACCTTGCTTCCTGGAAAGACCGTGTCAACTTAGGCGATCATGAGCACGTTCAAACCCGTCACGCCGGCCTTCGCCGTTTCGCCCCAAATCAGCGTCGAGGACGTCGCCCTGGCGGCCGCGGCGGGGTTTAAGACGATCATCAACAATCGCCCCGAAGGCGAAAGCCCTGATCAAACGCCGGGCGCGGCGATCGCGGCGGCGGCGGCGGCGCACGGCCTCCAATACCACGCCTTGCCCAGCGGCATGCCCCCGCCCCCCAACGTGGTTGAACGCATGGCCGAGGTGCTCGCCGAAGCCCCGGAACCTGTTCTGGCCTATTGCCGGAGCGGCACGCGCTCGGTTACGGCTTGGGCGTTGGCGCAGGCGCTGGAAGGGCGGCTGGCGCCAGATGAGATCATCGCCAAGGCGGCAGAGGCAGGCTACGATCTCAGCGGCGCGCGGGGAGCGCTTGAGGGACTTGCGCCAAAGGCTTAACCAGCCGGCGCCGGCAGGAACGTAACGAACGCAAGCTTGATTAGAATTATGAGAGCAAGCGCCGTTAACACTGTGCGCAAACGCTCCAGGGCAAACAATAGAATGTCGAAAGCGCGCGCCATGACACACACGATGCAAACAGCGGGCCGCGGAGCGGTGCAGTGAGCGTCCAAAGCCCCGCCCCTGAGGCTTTTCAAACATCCGGCCGCGTGTGGCTGCGTGATTTTGAATTTGGCTTAACCGGCCTCACCGTGCGCAAAACCGGCGCGCGTGTGCCGTATTCGCCGAAAGTGATCGGCGAGGTGACGGCCTGGTTTCGGTTCTTCTTTTCTTGGCGCGCAGCTGAGCCGATCGGCCCACGCTTCACCATTTATTTCACGCCTGAGCGCGCGCGCCCGTGGTATCTTATCCGCGCGGTGAGCCACCTTGCCGGCGCGGTGCTGGCCAAGGACATCTCGCAAGCCGACGTGGTGATGCAGTTCGAAGACGCCACCTATTCGCCCAACGGCGCGCCGCAAAACACCAAGCCTGGCGCCAAGCTGATCAATTTCGCCTGTTGGGACATTTCCAAATCCCGCGTCGCGGCCGCCAGCGAAGCGGCTTTCGGCGCAAGCTTGGCGATCGACCCGACCGCCTTCGTCGGCGACGCAGTTGAGAAATCGCAGATCAACGCCGCACATGACGGGCGCATCGTGAAATGCCCACAGCCGGCCGCGCCGGGCCGCGTGTATCAGCGTGTGATCGATAACCGCACGCCTGATCTAAGCATGGTCGAAGATCTGCGCACCTGCACGCTCGGCGGCAAACCGATCGTTGTGTTCGTCAAGCGGCGGCCTGTGGCCAAACGCTTTCAGAACACCAATGTCGACGTGCAGCTGCGCCGGCCAGATGAAGTGTTCTCCGAAGATGAGCTCGCCCGCATCACGGCGTTCTGCACTGATATCGGCCTCGAATGGGGCGGCGTTGACGTTCTGCGTGACCGCAAAGACGGCAGCCTGCAAATCGTGGACGCCAACAAAACCGATATGGGCCCGCCGATTGATCTCAATCTCCCCGATAAGATCGTCGCCGCTGGGATTCTCGCACGCGCGTTCCGCGATTTCATAAAGAGCTGAGGCGCGAGCGTGGCTGCGCCCATCCCCTTCGTGCGCGAGATGGAGTTCAGCTACGGCGCCCCGCAACAGGTGAGCCCGCTGATCCGGCGGCTGCTCGCCAACAATCCCGGCCCTTTCACCTTTCACGGCACCGGCGTTTACATCATCGGCCGCGGCGAGGTGGCGGTGATTGATCCTGGCCCGGATGATCCGGCGCATCTGGACGCGCTGACGCGCGCGCTCGAGGGCGAACGTGTCACGCATATTCTTGTCACGCACGGCCATGCCGATCACAGCCCGGCCGCGCATCCGCTGGCGGCGCGCACGGGCGCGAAAGTCTACGCTTCACCCATCGCGGTGGCGCAAAGTGATCTCGATCTGCGCGTGGAGGCCGATGAAGATCTTGGCTTTAAGCCTGACGCCTTCGCCGAAGATGGCATGCGCTTTTCCGGCCCCGGCTGGACGCTGGAAGCGATCGCCACGCCGGGCCATACCGCCAACCATACCGCCTTCGCATTGCTTGAAGAAAACGCCCTCTTCAGCGGCGATCACATCATGGGCTGGTCCACCACCGTGATCTCCCCGCCCGACGGCGATATGGACGATTACCTCGCCAGCCTCGAAAAAATCCGCGCACGCGATTTTACCACGCTCTGGCCCACGCATGGCCCGCCCATTCTTGAGCCGCGCCCCTTCATCGACGCCTACATCGCCCACCGGCTTGAGCGCGAAGCGCAAATCATCGCCCGGCTCGAAGCCGGCGATACACGCATCCCGGACATGGTGGCGGTGATGTATGCCGCGGTGGACAAGCGCCTGCATCCGGCGGCGGCGCACTCGGTGCTGGCGCACATGATCCGGCTGGTGAAACGCGGGCGCGTGGTTAGCGACGGCGCGCCCTCCGTCGCCAGCAATTACACTCTGAATCGTTGACCGCTTCCCTGCCGAGAGCCCGGCGAAAGCCGGGCGGAGAGCAGGGATCGAGGGCCGAGGAACCGCGCCCGGTTCTGGATCCCCGCTCGCGCGCCGCATCGGGTGCGGCTCTTGGCGGGGAAGCGTGTGAGATTTTTCCGATCATCACGGAACGATCCGCGCGCTGGCCCGTTGTCTCCATGCCAAGGCAGAACAATCGCAAGATTGGGAACCCAAGGCACAGGAACAGCGCCGGATCAAACCGGCGCTGTTTTTTGTTGCGCCTACTCCGCCGCCTGCGTGCTGGGGAGTTTGTACTCCTTGAACATCTCGCGCAGGGCCAGCTTGTTGATCTTGCCGGTGGCGCCGAGCGGGATTTTCTCGACGAATTGCACATCGTCGGGCGTCCACCATTTGGCGATCTTGCCTTCGAGGAAGGAAAGAAGCTGCTCGCGCGTGGGATTGGCGCCTGGCTTGGGCTCGATGATCAGCAACGGGCGCTCATCCCACTTGGGATGATAGACGCCGATCACCGCCGCGTTGGCGACGCCTTCGGCGCCGACGGCGATGTTTTCGATGTCAATTGAGCTAATCCACTCGCCGCCCGATTTGATCACGTCCTTGGCGCGGTCAGTGATTTGCATGACGCCCAGCTCATCCAGCGTGGCGACATCGCCGGTATCGAAGAAGCCGCACGTTTCCAGGCATTCGCCGCTCTCGTTCTTGGCGCCGGCGTTCTTGAAATACGCGCGCGCCACGGCCGGGCCCTTCACCAGAAGGCGGCCAAAGGCTTTGCCGTCATGCGGCTTTTCCACGCCCTCATCATCGACGATTTTCATCTCGACAGTGAACAGCGCCCGCCCCTGCTTCAGCTTGGCCTTGATCTGGCTTTCATGATCCATCGCATAATGCTCGGGCAAGAGCTTGCCGATCGTGCCGATCGGGCTCATTTCCGTCATGCCCCAGGCGTGGATCACCTCAACGCCGTACTCATCCTCAAACGCGCGCAGCACCGCTTCCGGCACCGCTGAGCCGCCAATGGCGACGCGCTTAAGCGTGGTGAGCTTGGATTTGCTCTCGCGCAGATAATTCAGCAGCATCAGCCACACCGTCGGCACAGCCGCGGTGAACGTGACCTTCTCCTGCTCGATCAACTCATAGACGCTTTGCCCATCCAGCCGCGCGCCGGGCATGACAAGCTTGGCCCCGCACATGGGCGCAACAAACGCGATCGCCCAGGCATTGGCGTGGAACATCGGCACAACCGGCAGCACCACATCGCTTGCGCCCGCGCCGAAGCAATCGGTTTGGTTCGCCGCCATGGCGTGGATGACGTTGGAGCGGTGAGAATACAGCACGCCCTTGGGATCACCGGTGGTCCCGGAGGTGTAACAGAGGCCAGCGGCCGTGTTTTCGTCAAAGCCGCCCCAGGCCGCATCCTGCGCATGGCCTTCGATGAAATCCTCATAGGCAATGAGATTGGGAATCTGCCCTTGCGGCAGATGATCGCGATCTGTCATCGCCACGAAGAATTTCACGTTCGGCAGATGCGGCGCGATGCCGGCGATAATCGGCGCGAAGGTGAGATCAAAAAAGATCGCTTTATCTTCGGCGTGGTTGGCGATCCAGGCGATCTGCTCGGGGAAGAGGCGCGGGTTCAGCGTGTGCAGCACAGCGCCCATGCCCATCGCGCCGTACCAGACTTCCATGTGCCGCTCAGTGTTCCACGCAAGCGTCGCCACCCGGTCTCCCGGTTGGATGCCGCGCTCTTGCAGCGCGTTGGTCACTTGCTTGGCGCGGCGCCAGACATTCCCGTAGGTGCTGCGTGAGATCGAGCCGTCCTCGATCGCGCGCGTGACCACCTCGCGGCGTGGAAAATTCAGCTTCGCGTGATCGAGAATTTTATCGACCGTGAGCGGCCAATCTTGCATGAGTCCGAGCATAGACAGTACGCCTCCCGTTGATTTTGGCCGATTAAAGCGCATGCCGGCGCGCGGGGCAAACCGGAAGCAGGCTTGCCGCACGCGTCAAGCACGGCTCAGGGATAGAGCCGCTGTTTGGCCCAGCGCGCGTCGGGTGCGCTGCGGCTGAAGGTCAACCGGTCATGCAAGCGGAACGGGCGATCGCGCCAAAACTCGATGGAGAGAGGCACAAGCCTGTAACCGCGCCAATGCGCGGGCCGCGGCACCGCGCCTAAGCCGAACTTCGCCGCAAACTCCGCGATGCGCTTTTCAAGCGCGAGGCGATCTTCGAGCGGGCGCGATTGGCTGCTCGCCCAGGCGCCGATGCGCGCGCCGCGATCGCGGGTTTGGAAATAGGCGTCCGCCTCCTCAGCGGACACCGGCTCGATCAGGCCGCGCGCGCGCACCTGCCGGCGCAGGCTCTTCCAGTGCAGCACGATGGCCGCGCGGGCGTTGGCCGCAAGCTGGCGACCCTTGGCGCTCTCGGCATTGGAGTAAAACACAAAGCCGCGATCGAGCCCTTTGAGCAGCACCATGCGCACGTCGGGAGACCCATCCGCATCGGCGGTGGCCAGCGCCATGGCGTTGGGGTCGTTCGGCTCCTTGGCCTTGGCCTCGGTGAGCCAGCGCTCAAACAGCGCGAACGGCTCGCTTTCGGCAAACAGCGCCGCATCGTCCGCCGGGGGCTCGCCGGCTGGATCGTAGCTCGGGGATGGAGGGATGAGATCGTCGCCCGCCACGTTTACTGCTCCTGTTGTGCTCGCACCCGATATAGGCGAACAACGCCGCCTATGTCCCACAACACGTTCGGCCACCTTTTCCGCGTCACCACCTGGGGTGAGAGCCATGGGCCGGCGCTGGGCTGCGTGGTGGACGGCTGCCCTCCTGGGCTTGGCCTCACCGCCGAAGAAATCCAGCGCTGGCTGGACCGGCGCGCCCCCGGCGGCAGCCGCTTCGTCACCCAGCGGCGCGAGCCGGATGCAGTGAAGATCCTCTCCGGCGTGTTCGAGGATGATCGCACCGGCGGTCCGGTCACGACCGGGACGCCGATTTCGCTGCTGATCGAGAACGTGGATCAGCGCAGCAAGGATTATGGCGAGATCCGCGACCTCTACCGCCCCGGCCACGCCGACTACGCTTACGACGCCAAATATGGCGTGCGCGATTATCGCGGCGGGGGCCGAAGCTCAGCGCGCGAAACCGCCGCGCGCGTGGCCGCGGGCGCTGTGGCGCGCAAGGTGCTGGGCGATGCGATCAGCATCCGCGCGGCGCTGATCCAGATCGGCGGCGTGAAGATTGAGCGCAGCCGCTGGGACTGGGCCGAGACGGAGAACAACCCGTTCTGGTGCCCCGACGCGCAAACAGCCCCGCTTTGGGAAAAGCTGCTGGACGACACGCGCAAGGCCGGCTCATCCGTCGGCGCCATCCTTGAGGTGGAAGCCGCTGGCGTTCCCGCCGGCTGGGGCGCGCCCATCTATGGCAAGATCGACGCCGAGATCGCTGGCGCGCTGATGAGCATCAATGCGGTGAAGGGCGTGGAGATAGGCGCCGGCTTCGCCTCCGCCGCGCTCACCGGCGTTGAGAACGCCGACGAGATGCGCGCAGGCGCGGATGGCAAGCCGGACTTCTCATCCAACCACGCGGGCGGCGTGTTGGGCGGCATTTCCACTGGGCAGCCCATCGTGGCGCGCTTTGCGGTGAAGCCCACCTCCTCGATCCTCACCCCGCGCCAGAGCGTCGATAAAAACGGCCAGAACGTGGATGTCTCCACCAAGGGCCGCCACGATCCGTGCGTCGGCATCCGCGCAGCGCCGGTGGCTGAGGCGATGCTGGCCTGCGTGCTCGCGGACGCAAAATTGCGCCATCGCGGGCAAACCGGGCGCTAGGTCGTGCGCGCTTGCGCCGCGATGTGTGCGCCGATCGCCTCCACCACTTCGGGCTGCTCGAAATAGGTGGTGTGGATCAGGCTGTCCCAGGTCATCGCGTCGGTCGTCAGCGAGGTGAGCGAGGCGCTGGGATCGCCGCCGACGGAGAACAACGCCCAGCGATATTTATCAATCAGCGCGCCCGCCGCGCCATTGGCGTTCTGCTGCATGCGCGCCGCACAATCGCCGCTCAAAATCAAATCCTCTGTGCGATGAGTGTGCGAGCGTGGGCCGACATTGCACAGCACCTGATCGCCATCGCGCCCCATGGCGATGCCGCGCAACACCCCGCCCACGAAGCGATTGAGCGAACCGCGCGCGGCGATCTCTTGCAGCCCGCCGATCACGAAGCGATAGAGAAAATACACTACGGCGAAAATTGCCGGCGCAAACAGCAAGCTCATCATCGCCACCGCGATGATGTTCGTTGTGACGTCTTCATCAGCCGAGGTGGCGTTAAAATCAAACAGATCGAGCAAGCCGAAACTGTAGAGCACCGGGTGCGCCAGCCCGAGCGCGATCACCGCCAGCACGCCAATGGCGACGCCCGCCCCGCGCGAACCGCGATACAGCGCCCCGCGCGCAAACGGCTCGAGCTTCAATTCCTCCACGCGCTGCAGGAAGGCGATCGCTTCGTCGTTCTCATGCCAGATGCTGAAGATGGAGGTTTTCGTGTGCGCCCCGCGCCGCGGCCGCAGAATCCGCCGTATGCCCTGGCGGGACATGTGCAGCATAAATAAAACAGCCGGCCCCACCGTGAGAAAATATACGACAAACACGATCAGCTGGGTGGTCTGAGAGCTTCCCTCCATGAACTCACCGCTCAGCGCGAGAAACAGAACAAGCAAGCTCAAGAACGGGAAAACAATAGCGCTGCCCCAGGCGATGATCAGAAACAAAATCCCCGCCAGCATTTGCAGCCAGCCGGTGCGCACATTGAAAAACGGCGTGCCCACTGTGGTGAGGCTATCGAAGCGCTCTTTCTTCGCATCTTTGCGCAAGCCCCATTTGAGCAGCACCGCCGCATCATTGGCGACATTGCCGCCATGGCTGTGGCCGATCACATGGATGGTGTCGTAGTGCTTGTAGAGCTTGCGGATGCGCGCCGCGAGGCCGTTGGCGGCTTGCTCACGATCCCAGGCGCTATTGGCGCCGCTCCAGAGATGGGGCTTGATGTCGGCGGTAAAGCCTTCTTGCGCCAGCCGCGCGCGCAGCGCCTCGCTGAACACCGAACCTTGTTGGAACCACTTATCGCCTGCGTCCGCCGCAGCCGTGTCGCCCGTGCCGTGCACCGTCACGATCGCAATCGGCCCTGATTGATTTTGCCCCATATGCGCGCCCCCACCGGCTAGGCTTAGGGCGCTGAGATGGGCGTTGGCAACACGGGGGCCGGCCCTGGCTTGCCTTAGAGCCGTTTTGCCGCCATGCCGTTGGCAAGGGTTAAATCCAGCGCTTGCGCTGGAGCGGGAGGATTGTGCATGGCGGAAGCAGCGGCGGGGCCGAAAGGTATTCTCGGCTGGATTGAGCGCACGGGCAATAAATTGCCCGATCCGGTGTTCATCTTCTTCTGGCTGATGGCGATCTTGGTGCTGTTCAGCGTCGCCGCGTCGATGCTCGGCCTCTCAGCGCTGCATCCGACGCAAGTGGATGAAGCGGGCAATCCGGTTGTGATCAGCGCAGCAAGCCTGATCGCGCCAGAGAATATCCGCCGCTTGCTCGTGGAGATGCCGCAAACCTTCACGCACTTTCATCCGCTGGGCTACGTGCTGGTGGTGATGCTCGGCGCGGGCGTGGCCGAGCGCTCGGGGCTGTTTGCGGCGGCGATGCGCCAAGGCGTGCGCGGGGCGCCCACCTTCCTGCTAACGCCGGTTGTCGCGTTCGTGGCGATGATGGGCAATCTGGCCGCAGACGCCGCCTATGTAGTGCTGATCCCGCTCGCGGGCGTGCTTTACGCGGCGGCGGGGCGCCACCCGGTGGCGGGCATTGCGGCGGCGTTCGCTGGCGTCTCCGGCGGCTTTTCAGCCAATCTGCTGCCAGGCCAACTGGATGCGCTGCTGTTTGGCATCACCCAGGCGGCGGCGGAGCAGATCGTGCCGGGCTGGCTGCCAAACATCGCCGGCAATTGGTATTTCATCGCCGCGATGCTGTTCCTTTTCATGCCGGTGATCTGGTTTGTCACGGACGTCATCATCGAGCCGCGCTTGAAGAAATTCACGCCCGCTGATGGCGAGGCGATGCAAAACCTCGGCGACGCCGACGCCCCGCTTACGCCAGAGCAGAAAAAGGGCCTGGGCGCAGCGGGCCTTGCCGCGCTGGCGGTGTGCGCGCTTTGGGCGTTGTTTGTGTTCATGCCGGGCACGCCGCTGGTGAACCAGGAAGCGCCCAATCCTGAAGCGCGGCTGACGCCGTTTTACCAATCCTTGGTGGCGGGCTTTTTGATCCTCTTCCTTGCCGCCGGCTGGGCCTATGGCGCAGCGGCGGGCACGGTGAAAAACCACCATGACGTCGTGAAGATGATGTCAGGCGCGATGGGCGATCTTGCCTATTATCTCGTGCTCGCCTTTGCCGCTGCGCATTTCGTGGCGCTGTTCAATTGGTCAAACCTTGGCCTCATCTTCGCAGTGCAAGGCGCTGACGCAATTGAGAATTCCGGCCTGCCTATGCCGGCGTTGCTGGTTTTGATCGTCGCCTTCTCGGCGTTGATCAATTTGTTCGTCGGCTCAGCCAGCGCCAAGTGGGCGCTGATGGCGCCGGTGCTGGTGCCAATGATGATGCTGCTTGGCGTCTCGCCCGAAATGAGCACGGCGGCCTATCGCGTCGGCGACAGCGCCACCAACATCATCACGCCGCTCATGGTCTATTTCCCGCTGGTGCTGACATTCTGCCAGCGCTGGAACAAGGATTTCGGCCTCGGCAGTTTGACAGCAACGATGCTGCCTTACTCCTTGTGGCTGCTGGTAATGGGCCTCGTGATGACATTCGCGTGGGTCTATATCGACCTGCCGCTCGGGCCGAATGCGGGCGTGCATTATACATTGCCGCAACAAACCGCCCCATAAACGCCGCAAACATTGCCCGGCCGGCGCATGCAATGTAGATTGCATGTGTCGCGCCGTTGGCGCTGCACGCATCGGGGCCGGTTATGTTTTCAGATCGCTTGCGCAACATTGCTGCGCAAATCACGCGTATCGCGGAAAAACCTGTTGTGCGCCGGAAGCTTAGGCGCGGCGGCATCGTCGCGGCGATCGCGCTCGGCGGCGTGCTCGGGCTCGACTACATCATCACGGGCGGGCCAGATTGGAATCCCGGCGTGGATGAAGCGCCGCGGTTTGAGCTCGTGGCCTCCGCCTCCGCCGCTGAAACACGCTTTGCCGCGCCGCCTGCGCCGTATGAGCTGATCGCGCGCGACGCAGAGGACGCCGCGCTTGAGGAGATCGCGCAGGCAGAGCCGCTCTATGCGCACGATCCCAGCGTTTCCGCCGATGATCTGCTCGGCGCGCCGCGCTTTGCGGAAGAGTTTGAGGTGAATGTGGAGCTGGCGTCGCTGCTGGATGGGCTCAAGCCCGCTTCGGAAACGCGCCTGGATCTGCTGCTGCCGACGCTCTCCTGGCGCTAAGCGGCTTTACGAAAGCGGATGATTTTGGTGAGGAAAGCGTTCGTCGTTTCCTCCGCCTCAAACCCCGCTTCGGCAAACAAGGCCGGCAAATCCTCTTTCAGATATGAGCCGTAATACGGCTCATGGAAGCCGACCGGGAAATATTCGAGCATCCGATCAAGATCGCCATGATCGCCGGTTTGAATTGAATCGGCGAACACCAGCACCCCGCCCGGCTTGAGCAGCCGCGCCATCTCCCGCGCCGCCTCGCGCCGCACGCGCGGCGGCAATTCGTGGAAGAGGTAGACGCAGGTAGCGGCGTCAAAACACCCATCCTCGAACGGCGCCTGCTCCACCGCGCCATTGACGATCTCCACCTGCGCCCAAGGCGCGAGCCGCGTGCGCGCTTCGGCGCAATAGGCGGGTGAAAGATCAAGTCCGGTGGCCGGCAGGCGCGGAAACGCCGCCATGATCTGGCGCAGGAAACGCCCATTGCCGCAGGCCAAATCAATCAGCTTCACTTGGCGCTGATCCTGCCCGCGCAGCGCAGCTGCGAGCGCGCCAAGCGCAATGCGCCGCATCGCATCGGCCGCGCCGCCAAACAGGATTTCGACCTGGGTATCGTAAAGCCGCGCGCTGTCTTCCGTGAGCCAACCGCCGCTTTGGTAATGGAAATTCTGCAAATAATAGGTGGGGTAGCGCCCCTCAGCGCGGCCTGCCTCACGCACTTCTACGCCCGCACGCTGCACGCGGCGGCGATCGACGTTCGGCAGATCTTGGAAAAAGCGCGAGGAATTTTTCAGCGCCGAAAGCGCGCGCGTCACGCGCAAATCATTCGGCGCGGGGTAAAGCCCCATCTCGATATTGAGGCGATCCAGCGCAAACAGCGCCAGGAACGCATCGCGGATGCGCTGCTGGTCGCCCTCAGGCGCCTGGGGCTGAAATTGCGGCTCACCGGGGCGATTGAACGGCCCGGAGATGCGCCGCGCCATCAGATACTGGCCCATGTACCACGCCACGCGCGCGCCCTGGGCGGCGGCGTAACGGGCGCGGCCAAGATCGCGCTTGAGGCTCATGGGAAAGAGCTTAGGGCGGCGGCGCACGCATTTCCATGCGCGCAAACGTCATCCCTCACGCCTTTTTGGCGCGGCGGGGGCGGTAGCCTTTTGGCGGCTTCTCCAGCGGCTCGGGCCAGGCGACGATGCGGCGGATCAGCCCCGACATTTGCAGCCGCCCCTCAGGCCGCGTGCGCCCCCGCGCGGAGGCCTCAGCCACATGCACGCTTTCTGGATCGCCGGAAACCAGCGGGTGCCACCAATGCAGTGGCAGCTTTTCATCAATCAGCTTGTAAGCGCACGTCTCGGGCAGCCAATCGAGCTTGGGCACGTTCTTGGTGGTGAGCTTTACGCAATCGGGCACGATCTTTTTGCGGTTGGCGTAATCGCCGCACATGCCCTTTTCGGTATCGAACAATTTGCAGGACACATTGGTGCGATGGATGA
>DAORMO010000003.1:402-1627 GCA_035440585.1 Terricaulis sp. | reverse complement strand
GGGCGGCGCCTGGAGCTCCTCGCCTTCGGCCGCGATGAAGCCGGTGTCCACGTCCTCGATCGTGATCACGCAGCACTTGCCGCAATTATCGCAGAGCGCCTCCCACTCCGCGTCATTCATCTCCTTGAGCGTTTTGGTCTCCCAAAAGCGCGGCGCGATCTCCTGCGGCGGCGCCGGCTTGCGCGCGCGCTTGTTCAGCAAGGTGATGGTTTTCATCGCTCGAACGCCCCAACCAATTCGGTGTGCGGGCTCCAGCGAAATTGGTCAACCGGGGTCACGCGCGTGAGCGAAAAGCCATGCTCAATCAGCACCGGCACGTCGCGCGCGAAACTGACCGGATCGCAGGACACATAAGCCAGCTTGCGGATCGGCGCGCGGGCGATCTGCTCAGCCTGCAGCCGCGCGCCTGAACGCGGCGGATCGATCACCGCGCCGTCGAATTTCTTCATTTCAAGCGTTGAAAACGGCGTGCGCAGCAAATCGCGCCGCAGGATCGAGACCTCTTTCAGCGCCCCGCCCGCGCCATCAGCGCCAGCTTTGAGCGCAGCCAACATCGCATCATCGCCCTCCACCGCCAGCACCTCGGCTTGCTCGGCGAGGCGCAGCGCAAACGTGCCGACGCCGGAAAACAAATCCACCACGCGCTTGGCGCCGGAAAGCGCTTCAAGCGTCAGCTGCGCCAGCGTTGCTTCGCCAAGCGCGGTGGCTTGTAGGAACGCCCCAGGCGGGGGCGAAACCAGCGCCCGGCCCATGCGCAACACCGGCTTGGCGCGGGTGACGACAGGCTCGCCGTCGATGCTCAGACGCGCGAGATTGAGTTGCTCCGCTAGCGCCACGAGTTCGCTAAACCGCTCACGCACCAACACATCAGCCCGGCCCGCGCCCTTCACCGCCACATCCACACCCGCGTCTGTCTCGATGCAGGAGAGCGTGATGTCCCCGCGCTGCGGCAGCACCAGCTTAGCGAGCTGCGCCAAATCCGGCGCAAGTTTTTCCAAAGCGGGCGTCAGCACCGGGCAGTGTTCGATCGGCGTCAGCCGCGCGCCGCCGCGTTCGATAAAGCCCACGCGCACGCGGCCATCCCAGCGCCCAGCGTGAAAGGCCGCGCGCCGCCGCCCCGCCATCGGCCATCAGCGGATGCGGCGACAGCGGCAGGGCGCGCATCGCCGCGGTCAGATCCGGCGTCTGTTCGAGCGTGAGCCGCGCGAGTTCGGCGAGCGGCGGG
>DAORMO010000003.1:0-235 GCA_035440585.1 Terricaulis sp. | reverse complement strand
GACGCCGAGCGCGTCGCGATAGGCGTGGACGAGTTCGTGGAACAGCGCGCATGCCCCGTCCGCCTGCTGCGCGCGCAGGCGCGTCTCGACCTCGGAGCGCGTCGGCGGCTCGGACTCGCGGCGCTCGACATCGTCGCGCCACAGCACGCGGTCGAGATCGTGATATTCCCAGCCGATCAGGTTCGCCACCGGCGCGAAGGCGCGCGGGAACAGCTCGGCGCTGTAATAGACGCCG
>DAORMO010000002.1:37769-44663 GCA_035440585.1 Terricaulis sp. | reverse complement strand
CGAGGTGCGGCGCCTGCAAGAAGAATTGCCGGCCGTGGCGGCGGAAGCGCGCCAAGCCGGCGTTGCGGCGCGCGCCTCTTACGCGGTGGTGGCCGCAAGCGAAGCCTCGCGCTCATCTGGGCCGTTCGAGCAGGCGCAAGCCGCGCTCGCGGCGCTGCTGCCGAACGATGAGAATGTCGCCGCTTTGGCGCCGCTGGCGCGCGTGGGCGCGCCGACGCGCACCGAATTGCGCGATCGTTTTGAGCGGCTGGACACAGAGATCGTGCGCGCCGCGCATCAGGCGCAAGCAGGCGCAGGCTTCTGGGGCCGCATCCAGGCGGCGATGGCGCAATGGATCGTGGTGCGCCGCGCTGGCGAAGGCGATACGCCCGCCGGCGTGGTGGAGCGCGCGGAAGCAGCGCTGGCGCAGGATAATCTGGCCGTGGCGGTGGAAGAGCTTTCGCGGCTCAACGGCCCTTCGCGCCGCGCCGCGCAAGGCTGGATCGACGACGCCACGCGGCGGCTTGAGATTGACCAGCGCATGTCCCTGGTGCGGACCGAGCTTTCGCGGGGGGCCACATAATGTTGCGCCTTGCTTTTCTGCTGATCATCGCCGTCGCGGCGGTTCTCATCTCCTGGCAAGTGCTCGCCACTGATGCGGGCAGCGTGGAGATCAATTGGTTCGGCACGCAGATCACCACCAGCGCGCTGTTTGGCTTGCTGCTGCTGGTGGCGGTGGTTGCGGTGGCGCTGCCGCTGTTGCGGCTCGCCATGTTTTTGATGGATGCGCCAGGCCGCATCGGCAAAGCCAGCCAGCGCCAGCGCGTGCGCAAAGGCCAAGAAGCGCTGGCGCTTGGGCTCATCGCCGCCGAGGCGGGCGAGTTTGAGGCCGCGCGCCGCCATGCCGATAAAGCTGAGGATCTCATTGACGAGCCGCGGCTCGCGCTTTTGCTGCAAGCGCGCGCCGCGGAGGTTTCCGGGGATACGGCGGGCGCTGAGCGCGCCTATGCCGGCATGCTGCAGAACGAAGATACTGAGGTGCTGGGCCGCAAGGGCTTGATGGCCGCCGCACTCAAGCGCGGCGATCGCAACGCCGCGCGCGCGCATGCGGATGCGGCGTTCAAAGCCTCGAAAACCGCGTCCTGGCCCTTTCAATACGCATTCGATCTCGCGGTGCAGACCGCCGATTGGGAAAGCGCGATCGAAACCCTCGACCTCGGCGATAAGCGCAAGCTGATTGAAGATAAGGTGGCCAAGCGCCGCCGCGCCGTGCTGATGACGGCGCAATCGCAAAAGCTGGAGCGTGAGCGGCGGCCCGATAAAGCGGCCGAAATGGCGCAAAAAGCTTTCCGCATGGCCCCGAACTTTGCGCCCGCAGGGGCGATGGCGGCGCGGCTGCTGGTGGGCGAAGGCAAGGCCGAGCGCGCGGCGTCTATTCTGGAAGAGGCCTGGGAAAACGGGCCGCACCCGGCGCTGGCGCACGCCTACCGCGACCTTATCCCCGGCGAGACGCGTGAAGCGCGCGCTGTGCGTATGCAGGCGCTGGCCGCCAAGCGGCGCGATCACCGCGAAAGCCGCATCGTGCTGGCCGAGCTTGCGATGGAGCGCGCCGATTGGGCCAATGCGCAAGCCGATCTTGAGGATGCGTACCGGGAGAACCCCTCCTCGCGCATCTGCATCCTGTTTGCACAAGTGGCGCGCGGCAAAGGCGATGAGAACGCGGCGCGCACTTGGCTCGCGCAAGCGGCCGCCGCCCCGCGTGAGCCTGATTGGTCAGACCTCGATCCCGAAGGCCCGGCGTTCCTGTATGACGACAGCGATTGGGCGCGCATGGTCTATGTGTTCGGCGATGGCGGCCAATTGGTGCATCCGCGCATGGAGCGCGGGCACACCGACGCGCTTGGCCCCGTGCTCGCCTTGCCCACCGCCGTGCTCACGCCGCCAAAGGCTGAGCTGCACGCCCGGCCGGTGGAAGATGATGTAGAAGTCGAAGAAATCCGCTGAAGCGGCTTCAAGCGTAAACGAAAGCTTTCCAGCGCGCGCCGACACCGGCGCGCGCTTAAGCATTTGTTGGCAAAACAGGCGGAACTCGGAAACACCTCGGAAAGACATTTACCGTAAACGTGGCCTCGCGTGCATCAGGGTGCAGAAGCGCTCGGAGTGTTCGTGGGCTGACCGAACGTCGGCTCGATAAGACCCCAGAAGGGCATACGATGTCGATTTCGAGTCTCTCGCCGGCGCAGATCGGCGCGCTTTCGCCTACGGCTATCCAGGCGCTGGCGCCCACTATGATCTCCCAGATGTCCACCGCGCAGGTGGCGGCGATCAGCGCTGAAGGCATCGGCGCCCTCTCCAACACGCAAGTTGCGGCGCTTTCGACCACGCAGATGCGGGCCCTCACGGTCTCGCAGGTGCCGAATTTCTCGAGCGACGTCACCTTCTCCGCCGCGCAATTGGTTGCGCTGAGCGGGGCGCAGCTCGGCGTTTTCACCACCACGCAGATCGGAAATTTTTCCGCCACGGCGATTTCCGCGTTCGCCACCACGCAAATTCAGGCGCTCAGCGCCACCAATCTTTCGGCGCTGGACGCTTCCCAAGCCGCCGCGCTGACAACGGCGCAAATCGCCAATCTTTCGACCACCCAAGTTGCGGCGCTGACAGCGACCGACATGGGCGAACTTTCCACCACGCAGATCCGCGCCTTCACCCAGACGCAGATCTCGCGCCTGACGACAGAGGCCTTCTCCGCGCTCGACGCCGCCCAAGCCGGCGCGCTGACGATCACGCAGCTGCGCGGGCTCACCACCACGCAGGTCTCGAATCTCACCACCGATGACGTGGGCGAATTCACCACCACCCAGATCAACGCGCTGACGACGACGCACGTGCGCGCGCTTTCCGAAGCAAACCTCGCCGCGATGGCCGAAACGCAGGTGGCCGCGCTCACCGCGGCGCACATGCAGGCGCTTTCCTCCACCGCGTTCTCGGCCTTCACCGACACGCAAGTGGCGGCGATGAGCACGACCCAGGTGGCTTCGCTGACAGCCGCGCAGATCGCCGGGCTCGACGCCACCGACATGGCCGAATTCACCAATGGGCAATTGGCGGCGCTTTCCACCACGCAAGTGCGCGCGCTGACAGCCACCGCGATGGGCAGCCTCACCGAAGCGCAAATCAGCGCGCTCACCACCGCGCAAGTGCAAGCCCTTTCCACCACCGCGCTCTCAGGCCTCGCCGACACGCAGCTTGGCGCGCTCACCACCCAGCAGATCGGCGCGCTGACGACCGCGCAGATGCGCGTGCTCACCGCCGACAACATCGCCGCCTTCGGCGAAACCCAAGTGGCCGCGCTCAGCGGCTCACAGCTGCAGCAATTGAGCGACACCAGCCTTTCCGCGCTGGCGGAATCGCAAGTGGCGGCGCTGTCCACCACGCAGATCACGGCGCTGCGCGCCAACCAGCTCTCGGCGCTCGACACCAGCGACATGGCTGAGTTTTCCACGTCGCAGATCGCGGCGATGACAACGACGCAATTGCGCGGCCTTTCCACCACGAACGTGGCGGCGCTCGGCGATGCGCAAGTTTCCGCGCTGACGACCGCGCAAATTCAAGCGCTTTCCACCGCGCAATTCGCCGCGCTGGACGCCACCCAGATCGGCGCGATGGCGACGACGCAGATCGCCGCGCTCACCACCCAGCAGATCAAGGGTTTGACCGCCGATGGCCTGGCCGCGCTGGGCGAATCTCAAATTGAAGCGCTGGCCGCCACGCAGATCGCCGCGCTCACGGCCACCAGCCTTGGCGCACTGGCCGAAACGCAGATCGGCGCGATGACGACCACGCAAGTGGGCGCGCTGGTGCGCGGGCAAATCGCCGCGCTCGATAGCGATACGTTCTCTGCGCTGAGCGCAGAGCAAGTCGGCGCCCTTAACACCACGCAATTGCGGGCGCTGACGACGACGCAGCTTGCGGCGCTTTCGGCTGAGGATCTGGCTGAGTTCAGCACGACGCAATTGGCGGGTCTGACACCGGCGCAGGCCGCCGCGCTCACCTCCACGTCGATGCAGAACCTTGCCGATACGCAGATCGCGGCGTTCACCGCCGCGCAGGTCAAGGCGCTCGCGCCCACCACGCTCTCTGCGCTGGCCGACACCCAAATCGCGGCGCTGACCAGCACGCAGCTTGAGGCGCTTTCAACCGCCCAGTTCGCCGGCTTCACCGATACAAACGTCGCCGCGTTCTCAACCACGCAGCTCACGGCGCTTTCGGCGACGCGCATCGCCGCGTTCTCCACCACCGCGCTTTCGGCGATGGATGGCGCGCAGTTTGGCGCGCTCTCCACCACGCAGGTGCGCGCGCTGACCAACACACAGCTTGCCGGGCTCGACGCCACAGATATTGGCGACATCACCGAAACGCAGATCGCCGCGCTCTCCACCACGCAGATGCGCGGGCTTAACGCCACAAGCCTTGAAGCCCTCGCCGATACCCAAATCGCTGCGCTCACCACCGGGCAAATGCAGGCGCTGAGCACCACGCAGCTTCGCGGCTTCACCGAAACGCAGATCGCCGCGCTGACCACCACGCAGATCGCCAACCTGGCCAGCACCCAGGTCCAGGGCCTCAGCCAAACCAATGTGGAAGCGCTGACGACAGATCAGATCGGCGCGCTGACCACCGCGCAAGTCTCCGCGCTCAACACCACGAACCTGCGCGCGCTCAATGAAGCGCAGATGCAGGCACTGACGACTGCGCAAGTGCGCGCGCTCAGCACCGCGCAGGTGGCGGCGCTGCAGGCCGGGGATATCGGCGAGTTGAACGAAACCCAGGTGGGCGCGCTGACGGCGACGCAAATCACCGCACTCGGCGCCACGAACTTCGCCAGCTTGGCCGAAAGCCAAATCCAGGCGCTGAGCACCACGCAGATGGCGGCGGCGAGCACGGCGCAGGTCGCGGCCATGACTGAAACGCAGGTTTCGGCGCTTTCCGCCACGCAGATCACCAACCTTTCGGCCGCGCAGGTGCGCGCAATGGGCGATGACAATTTCGCCGCGCTCGATGGCGCGCAAATGGAAGCGCTCACGGCCTCGCAGATCGCTGGCCTGACCACCACGCAGATTTCAAACCTCAGCACCACTGATTTCGGTGAGCTGACCGCCACGCACATCGCGGCGCTGACGACCGCGCAGGTGCGCGCGCTGAGCGAAGACAACGTGGCCGCGATGGCCGAAACGCAAATTGCGGCGATGACAGCGGGCCAAGTGGCCGCGCTCTCCACCACAAACATTGCGGCCCTCGCCGAAACACAGGCCACCTCGCTGACCACGACCCAGCTCGCGGCGCTTTCAACCTCGCAATTGCGCGCGCTTTCGGAGACAAACCTCGTCGCGCTCGACGCCACGCAGATTGGCGCGCTGACGACGGCGCAAGCCCGCGCCCTTACGGTGACGCAAATCGAAGCGCTGACGGCCAGCGATATGGCTGAGTTCGCCGCCACGCAATTGGCCGCGATGGTGACCACGCAAATTCAAGCGCTGAACGAAACCAGCGTGTCGCAGCTGGCGGCCACGCAAATCGCGGCGCTGGCCTCGACGCAATTGTCGCGCCTCTCCACCGAGGCGCTCTCGGCGCTGGATTCAGCGCAAATGGCTGCGCTCAGCACCACGCAATTGCGCGGGCTGACCTCCACCCAGCTTGAAGCCCTGACGGCTGAAGATGTGGCCGAATTCAGCGAAACGCAGTTTGCGTCGCTCAATCGCTCGCAAATTGCCGCGCTGACCGCCACCAATATGGCCTCGCTGGCAGCCACGCAAATCGCGGCGATGACCACCTCGCAGATCCAGTCGCTCTCCGCCGAGACGCTTTCGGCGCTCGATGGCGCGCAAACCGGCGCGATGACGACGACGCAGATTTCCGCGCTGACCACCACGCAAGTGGCGGGCCTCAGCGCCACGGACATGACCGAGCTCTCTTCCACGCAGGTGGCGGCGCTGGGCGCGTCACAGATCGGCCGCTTGAGCGATGAAGCTCTCTCCGCGCTGGAAGCAGGCCAAGTTGGCGCGATGAGCACGACGCAGATCCGCGCACTTTCGTCGACGCAGATCGGCGCAATGAACGCAACCGACGTGGCCGAGCTCTCCACCACGCAACTCGCGGCGCTGAGCGTCACGCAGGTGCGCGCGCTTAGCGACAGCAACATGACCGATCTGGCCGAAACCCAGATCGCGGCCTTCAGCACGGCCCAGGTGCAGGCGTTCTCCACCACGATCATCAACAGCCTGAGCGAAGGCCAGTTCGGGGCGCTGACGACAACGCAGATCGGCGCGCTGAGCACTAGCCAAGCCGCCGCGCTGACAACCGACAGCATCGCGGCGATGACGGAGACCCAGGCCGCCGCGCTCAGCGCCGCGCAGATCGCCGCCCTCTCGACTGATGCCGCCGCAGCCCTCGGCGCCTCGCAGATTGAAGCCATGAGCACCACCCAGGTGCGTGCGCTTACGTCCACGCAGCTTTCGGCGCTCGAAACCGATGACATCGCCGAGTTCACCACAACGCAAGTGGCGGCCCTTACGACCACGCAGATCCAAGCGCTGAGCAGCGATAATTTCGCGGCGATGGCTGAGAGCCAGGTCGCGGCGCTGACCGCGGGCCAGATCGCGGCGGTGTCGACCACGAACATCGCGGCGATGGCCGAAACGCAAATGACCGCGCTGACGACGACGCAGATCGGCGCCCTTTCCACGGCGCAGGTGCGCGCGCTGAGCGAAACGAACCTCTCGGCGCTCGACGCCGCGCAGATCGGGGCCTTCCAGGCCACCCACATCGCAGCGCTGACGGCGACGCAGATTGAATCACTTTCGGCCGGCGATATCGCTGAGTTCAGCACCGCGCAGATCGCGGCGCTGACAGCCACGC
>DAORMO010000002.1:21296-37686 GCA_035440585.1 Terricaulis sp. | reverse complement strand
TCAACACCACAAGCTTCTCGGCCCTGGCTGAGTCACAGATCGCTGCGCTCTCCACCGCGCAGATGGCGGCGCTGACGACCACGCAGATCGCCGCGCTTTCTGAGGATGATGTGGCCGAGTTCGCCGCCACGCAGATTGCGGCGCTTTCATCGACGCAACTGGGCGCGATGACGAACACCAATCTTGGCGCCTTCGCCGAAACGCAAGTGGCGGCGCTGACGACCTCGCAAATCGCCTCACTCAACACCACGAAGGTGGCGGCGCTGCAGGAAAGCCAGATCACGGCGCTGACGACCACGCAAGTTGCGGCGCTCTCCACCCTGCAGCTGCGCGCCTTCTCGGAAGAGAATCTCCGCGCGCTGGACGCCGCCCAGGTCGCCGCGCTGAGCGCCACGCAAATCCGCGGCTTAACCACCGCGCAGATCAACGCGCTGGAATCTGGTGATATCGCCGAATTCTCCGCCACCCAGATCGCCGCCCTGGCGACAACGCAGATGCGCGATCTCAGCGCCGAGAGCCTTGGCGCTTTCGCTGACACCCAGATCGCCGCGCTCGCCGAAACCCAGCTCAAGGCGCTTTCAGCAACTAATGTCTCTGGCTTGACCGACGCGCAAATCGCGGCGCTTTCGATCACGCAAGCCGCGCAGCTGACGACATCGCAAATCGCCGCGCTCTCGGAAGAGGACATCGGTGAGTTCAGCGCAGATCAAATCGCGGCGCTGACGACAGCGCAGGTCAAAGCGCTTTCCAGCACCAATCTCACAGCGCTCAGCGAAAGCCAGGTGCAGGCGCTGACCACCACGCAATTGCTGGCGATTTCGACCAGCAACGTCCGCGAGTTGAGCGAAAGCCAAGTGCAGGCGCTCAGCGTCACGCAAATCGGCGCGATGACGGCCTCGCAGATCGCGGCGTTCAACCAAACCAATATCGCCGCGCTCGACGCCGATCAGATCGGCGCGCTCAACACCACCCAGGCGCGGGCGATCTCCTCCACGCTGATTGGCGCGCTCTCGGCCGAGGATATCGCCGAGTTCACGACAGCGCAGCTTGCGGCCATGCACACCACGCAAATTGGCGCGCTGACCGAAACGAATATCGCGTCGCTGGCGGAAACCCAGATCCAGGCGTTGACGACGGCGCAAGTTTCGCGGCTCACCACCTCGGCGCTGATCGCGCTGAATGCGGATCAAGTCGGCGCGATGAGCAGCACCCAGGTGCGCGCTTTGACAGCCACGCAGATCGCTGCGCTCGACGCCACCGATATCGCAGAGTTTGCAGACGCCCAGATCGCCGCCATGGCCACCACGCAAATCCAGGCCTGGTCCACCACAGTGATCAGCGAGCTGCAGGCGGCGCAGATCGCGGCGCTGACGGTGACGCAAGTGCCGGCGCTGACGGCCACGCAGCTCGATCACCTCTCCACCACCAATATCGCCGCGTTCAGCACCACACAGATATATGCCTTCACCTCCGCGCAGGTGGCGAGCCTGGATGGCGAGCAGATCGAGGCCTATCTCTCGGCCGCCTAAGCCACGCGCCCACCGGGTTAACGCCCGGCGGCGCGGCGTTAAGCTTTTGACAACGCAAATCGCTCGACCGTCCCGCCCGCGCGCGCGCCTTACGCCCGCGCGAAGGGGCCGTTATGTCCGAAAATCCGTTCCTCGCTGCGCTGCAAAAGATTACAGGCGGCGCGCTGGCGCTGAATGAGCTGATGGCCGCGGCCCAGGCGCTGACGCAGGCCGGGCAGATCGATCAAGCGCGCCAGCTCTACCAAGTTTGGCTGGCCATGAATGGCGAGCATCCGCTGGCGTTCATCGCGCACTTCAATTGCTCAACGCTGCAAGCGCAGCTGGGCGATCCGATCGCGGCGGAGGCTTCGCTGCAAACGGCGCTGAAGGTCAACCCCGACTTTGCGCCGGCGCACATCAATCTCGGCAGCGCCATGGAGCGGCGGGGTGCGGCCAAGGACGCCGTGGAGCAATGGAAAAAGGGCGTTGAGCGCCTCACCGCCGTTACGGGCGACGCCATCGATTACAAAACCACCCTGCTAAAGCAGATCAGCCGGGTGATGAGCGATAATCAGCAGCATGAAAGCTCCGAGGCCGCGCTTGTGCAGGCGCTTGAGCTCAACTCCCAGCAGCGCGATGTGCTGGAGCAATACGCGGCGGCCCGCTTGGCGCAGTGCAAATGGCCGATCGGGGCGATCATGCCCAAGATTTCGCGCAGCGATTTCCTTAAGCGCTTTCACCCGCTTTCGGCCTGCGCCTATGCGGATGATCCGCTGTTTCAACTTGGCCTCGCCGATCATTACGTTGATGCGCTGACTAGTGGTGCGGCCGCGGACGCAAGCGACAGGCGCGGTGCGGCAATCCCGCAAGGGCGGCGGCTGCGCATTGGCTATGTTTCATCCGATATGCGGGCGCATGCGGTTGGCTATCTGATGGTCAATCTGTTTGAGGCGCATGATCGCGACGCGATCGAGGTGTTCATCTATTATTGCGGCATCCCGGCCGACGATGAGATCAACAAGCGCATCAAAGGCGCGGCCGAGCATTGGACCGACATCCGCGCCATGAGCGATGATGAGGCCGCAGCCGCCATCGCCAAGGATCAGATCGACATCCTGGTGGATGTGAACGGGCATACGCGCGATGCGCGGCTTGGCGTCTTTGCGCGCAGACCTGCGCCGGTGATCGTCAATTGGCTCGGCTATCCCGGCACGATGGGCAGCGCGTTTCACCACTACATCATCGGCGATGAGTGGGTGATCCCTGAAGAATATGAGCTCTATTACTCCGAAAAAGTGCTGCGCCTGCCCTGCTATCAGCCCAATGATCGCAAACGCGTGGTGCATCCGGTGACGCCGACGCGCGCCAGCGCAGGCCTACCGGAAGATGCGTTCGTGTTTTGCTGCTTCAACGCCGCGCACAAGATCACGCGCTTTTCGTTTGAGCGTTGGATGGAGGTGCTGCGCGCGACGCCCGAGAGCGTGCTGTGGCTGCTGGACTATAATTCCGAAACCAATGCACGGCTGCGGGCGGCCGCAGAGGCGCGCGGTGTGTCCGGCGATCGGCTGATTTTCGCGCAGAAGATCGCCAACCCCTATCACCTTGCCCGCTATCCGCTGGCGGATCTCTTCCTCGACACCCTGCCCTATGGCGCGCACACCACGGCGTCTGACGCGCTCTGGATGGGCGTGCCGGTGCTCACGCTTTCTGGCCGCTGCTTTGCGGCGCGCGTCTGCGGCTCGCTGGTGCGGGCGGCAGGGCTGCCGGAGATGGTGTGCGACAGCGCCGATCATTTTGTGGCGCGCGCCATCCAATTGGCGGGCGCAGATCGGTTGAGCCTTGCGGCGATGCGCCAGCGTTTGATTGACGGGCGCGCGAGCAGCACGCTGTTTGATATTGACGGCCTCGCGCGCGCGCTTGAGGGGCTTTACGCCGAGATGGCGGGCCAATATCGCGCCGGGCGGTTGCCAGAGCCGAAGCTTGCAAACCTTGCGGCGTATCTTGAGATCGGCGCAGCCTATGACCATGACGGCGACGAGATTGGGCTCATCGAAGCCTATCACGCTCATTATGAAGCAGCGCTCGCGGCGCAGCATCGGCGCAAGCCGCTTGCCGCTGATGCGCGCCTCTGGGCCGGCGCCGCGCCCGATGAAGCGCCGCAGCGCCTCAGCGCAGCAGGCTAAGCCTCACCAGATGGGTGTGGGATCGATATAGGTGAAATCCTGCATCGTCAGGATGATGCGCACGACGTTCCACGCGACGCCCGCAACGATGGCGCCGCCGACAATCCAGCGCATCCGCCCCTCAAGCGTGGACCAATACACCGCGATCAGCGCCGCCAGCGCGGGCAGGAAATGCGCCAAGTGTTTGGTGTGGCGCCAATCCACCAGGCTGAACGCCACGGCGGCGATTACGCACCAGAGGAAGAACAGGCCGGGCGCACTGCGCAAGCGCGCGATGCCGAAAAACCCAGCCAGCACGCCCGCAGCGATGATCAAAGGCCCTGTGTGATCAACAAACTCGACCCAAAGGCCGAACACCGATGGATACCAGTGCTCATTGCCGAACCAATTGACGCCGGAATTGTTCACGCGCTCAGTGATGTGCTGCTGGATGTGATCGCGGATGAACGCCTCGGGCTCGATCCCAAGGCCGTACGCCACATAGCTCAGCCAGCCGAGGAAGAACGCGCCAACGATCGCAACAGCCGCAAGAACGTCAGGTCGTGAGAAAATCGCACGCAGCGCCTCCAGCAGCTTTCCGCTGCGCGTTTGCGCCCAAAGATCGCGCAGAAACGGCAGGGCCAGCAGCAAGCGCAAGCCTGCATGCGCGCTGGCCGCGAGCGGCAGCAGCATGGCTTTCTGATCTGACCAGGCGCCCATCAGCATCGCCATCGCGGCGCCGCGGCGCCCTTCAGCCCGCGTGCGGCCGTCACTGACTTGATCGGCAAACAAGCCCAGCGCTTGAAGATAGAAATAGGCGCCGCCGATCAGGAAGAAATTGGTGATCGCCATGTACCCGCCATAGGCGTGGCGCACGTATACTTCCGGCAGTGTTGCGTAGACCACGCATGCCGCGAGCGTGGCGATGCGCGAGCCGGTGAGCCTAAAGACGATGAAGCCAAGCCCCAGCAGCATGAACGCGCCCAGGAAGATGTTTGGCGTGCGCGATTCGATCAGCACCGGATCGGCCAAAAACTGCGCGAACGCTTCTTCCCAAATGGAGATCGTTTGCTCGGGCGCGGCCTGCGCGCGCAGCGAGCCCTCATGATAATATTCGAGCCGGCCAAGATCGTCTGAAATCAGCGCCGATTCACCGATCCAGAAATGCAGCAACAGCGGGTGCGCGAAGAAGAAGGCGTCGCCCACGCCCTCGGGCCGATTGATCGGCATCGTCGGCTCGGCGTGGTTCATGATCCCGTAGGCGGTGCCCTGGGTTTCCATGTCCTGATCTTCGAGCGCGGGCACGAAGTGCGCCGCGCCGAGATAAGATTGCAGGAAGAACAGCGCTGCTACGATCAGCAGCGGCCGCGCCATCGGCGCTGCGAACGGATTGGCCTTATACCAGCCGCGCCGATAGCCGATCCAAAGCCCGAGATTGGTGAGCAGCGCCAAGCCGATGATGAACCCGATGCGGCTGAGCGGGCCAGGCGCGGCTAAAAGCACAAGCCAGCACGCCAACGCCAGCAGCAGCGACGCCGCGACAGCGCGGAAGATTACAACGAACGCATCGCCCTTGCGCCAATCGGCCCAAGCCAAGCCCGGAGCGAGATACATGGCGCCGCCGACAACCAGCGCCATCGCGAAATCAGGAAGATAGGGTGCGGCCAGCAGCGCCAGCGCGAACGGCAAATTGCTCAGCACGACGCGGGCCGCGATCGCGGCCCAGCCGCTGCGCAGCTCAGTCGTTTCCGGAACGGTCGTCACGCAATCACCCCACGCTGTGCGCAGCATGAGCGGCTACGCTTTTATCCCCGGCCGAGAGGCCGCCAACGACCTCCTCTTCCACGATGTAGATTGGCCTTGGTTTTACTTCGCTGAACACGCGGCCGAGATACTCGCCCAATATGCCAAGACAGATGAGCTGCACCCCGCCCAGGAACAGCACGGCCACCATGATCGAGGCGAAGCCCGGCACGGTAATGCCCATAAAGCTCTGCGCGATGATCACGAGCAGATAAATGAAAGCCACGGCCGAAGCGGCATTGCCCATCCAGGTGGCGATACGCAGCGGCGCGATGGAGAAGGATGTGATCCCGTCCAGCGCGAACTTGATCATTTTGCGCAGCGGATATTTGGTTTCGCCCGCGTGCCGCTCTTCGCGGTCATACAAAACCGCCGTTTGTTTGTAGCCCACCCAGGAAACCAGGCCGCGAATGAACCGGTCCTTTTCCTTCATGCCGCGCAGCACGTCGGCCACCCGTCTCGAAATGAGACGGAAATCGCCCACGTCCGGCGGAATATCGATGTTGGCGACCGAGCGCAGCAACCGATAAAAAAATGAAGCGGTAAACAGCTTAAACGCGGTTTCGCCGGGCCGTTTGGCGCGTTGCGCGTAGACCACGTCATAGCCCTCGCGCCACTTATCGACGAGGCGCGCGATGGTTTCCGGCGGATCTTGCAAATCAGCGTCGATGAACACCACCGCATCGCCGCGCGCATAATCGAGGCCGGCCGTAATCGCGATTTGGTGGCCAAAATTGCGGGAAAGCTTTACAATCCGGGCGCGGGGATCGTTCGCGGCGAAGGCGCGCATGATTTCAAACGAGCCGTCCTTGCAGCCGTCATCGACATAGACGAGCTCATAATCGAGCCCCTCAAGCGCCTTGAGCGCCGCAGACGCGCGCTCATGAAAATAGGCGATGCCTTCGGCCTCATTATAGACCGGCACAACCACCGACAATAAAGGTTCAGTCGCCATTATGCGGCCGCTCCCACTCCCCTGCCACCCGCTCAGGCGGCCACCCTCGGCGTTCAAAGAACGCCCTCGCAGGAGACAGCGCGCAAGCGTTGTGCCACCCGCCTACCCCCGCTCTACGCGGCGCAATCACTAAAATCCAGGCTTAACGGGATACGGCCAAGCGAAATCCGGCGCCTGCCGCGAAAGCGAGCGGCGCAGAGATAAGCGCATCGATCAGACAACAGATTAATGCGCGCCGCGCGCTTAGCGCGATGAAGCGTCCTGCGCGTTGGGCAGGCCGTCAAAGCCAGCGCTGAATATCGCCACCATGCGCGCGAGTATGGCTTCGAAATCGCTCGACTTGCACAAGCCGCCAGAGAGCGCGTCGATGCGCCCCGTTTCCGCCAGCGAGAGCGAGATGGCGCCCGAGAGCATGTGATAAAACCAATAGAGATCCGCCTCTGAGCGCTCGGGGCGCACGCGCTTGAGCATCGAGATCATCTTCTGCACCACCGGATCAAACGGCGTGACAGAGACGTTAAAATCTTCCGAGAGGCCGGTGCTGTTGACCTTGGAGATCACGCGCGCGTAGTGGCGAAACCCCGCCCCGCCAGACATCAGCAGCGTAAAAGTCGGCGTCAAATAGGCGGAAACGACGCCATGCGCCGTCATCTTGCCCGCGCTTTCACGCTCATAGCGGTCAAGCGATTCAAGCCGCGTGCGGTTTACGAGTTCGGCGCGGCGCGCCACCACTTCATCAAACAGGCCCGCCTTGCCCTCGAAATAATAATGCAGCAGGGCGGTGTCGGCCTCGGCCGCCGCCGCCACATCGCGCAACGTGACGCCGTAGAAGCCGATCTTGCCGAACAATTCCTCCGCCGCGTCGAGGATGCGCTCACGCGCCGCCTCGCGGCGCTCAGCCTGGCTGCGGCGGGCGGGCGTGGCGCGGGCGGCGGTGTTGCGGGAGGTGCGCTTTTGCATTGCCGAAGCGTAGCACACTTTTATTTATTGGCGGATGAATAAATATCTTGACGGCCCGGGAGCTTCGTGCGCTCCTGGCGGCTAAGGCGCGGGCGTTTAAGCGCGCCAGGGGAGGATTACATGACCGTTCGTCGCGCGATTACGCGGCTTGGCCTGCTGCAGGCCGCCTCAGTGCTTTGCCTTGCCGCCGCCACCCCTGCTTTCGGGCAAACCGCGCCAGCTGAAACAAGCGCGCAGGAAGAAACCGAGATTGTCGTGACCGCACGCCGGCGCGAGGAATCGCTGATCGAGGTGCCGATCTCCATCACCACGCAAAGCGCAGAGCAATTGGAGATGCGCGGCGCGCCCGACATCACCGCGCTGCAACGCTCAACGCCAAACCTCACGCTGCAAGTTTCGCGCGGCACCAATTCCACCCTCACAGCCTTCATCCGCGGCGTTGGCCAGCAGGATCCGCTTTGGGGATTTGAGCCGGGCGTCGGGCTCTATGTTGACGATGTCTATATCGCCCGCCCGCAAGGCGCTGTGCTCGACATTTTCGACATCGAACGCATCGAGGTGCTGCGCGGGCCGCAGGGCACGCTGTACGGGCGCAACACGATTGGCGGCGCGATCAAATATGTCAGCCGCCGGCTCACCAACGACACTGAATTCCGCGTGCGCGCCAATATTGGCGAATACAATCAGCGCGACTTGATCCTGGCGGGCTCTACCCCGCTGGGTGATCACGTGCGCATCGGGGCCGCGTTCGCCACCTATAATCGCGACGGCTTCGGCACCAACCATTTCAGCGGCGCTGACACTAACAACCGAGATGTTGTCGCCGGCCGCCTCACCCTGGAAATCGAACCGAATTCACAGCTCTTTTTCCGCCTCTCGGCCGATCATCTTGATGATGATTCCAACATCAATCACGGCCACCGCGAACGGCCGATCCCGGCGGCGTTCGGCGGCCCGCCCTTCAACGGCCCGCCCTTCAACATCAACATTCCCGCAGGCGCCTTCCCGGTGCAGGGCAACGAATACGACACCTGGGCCGGCCTTGCCGACGCCAATGAGGTGATTACCCAAGGCGCCTCGCTGCTCGCCGAGTGGCAGCCGATCGACGTGCTGACACTAAAATCGATCACCGCCTACCGCGAAGGCGAGAGCAATTCGCGCGGCATCGATTTCGACGGCACGCCTGCGCCCATCCTTGATGTGGGCGGGCTCGGTTCGCTCTACACCGATCACCAATTCTCGCAGGAATTCCAGGCGGCGTTCGATTTCGAGCGCTGGCGCGGCGTGTTTGGCCTCTATTACATGGACGCCACCGCTGCCGGCCAATTCGACACCACGCTCGGCGTCGGCGCCTCGGCCATTCCCGGCGCGCCCTCGCCCGCGCTGACGCAAGGCACAAGCGGGCGCGTCGATACAGAATCGTTCGCCATCTTCGGCGACGTGGACATCGATCTGACGGAGCGCTTCGCCCTCTCGCTCGGCGCGCGCTGGACCCGCGACGACAAAACCGCCGAGGTTTATAAAGCCAATTATTTTGGCCTCGGCAGCCCGATCAGCGGGTACGCCACTGCGCCATTCCAGATTCTCACCAATTACACCAACAGCGCCACGTATGAGGAGTTCACCCCGCGCGTCAGCCTCTCTTACGCTTTGGTTGAGGATGTAAACCTCTACGCCGCCTATTCGCGCGGCTTCAAATCCGGCGGCTTCGACATGCGCGGCGATGCGGCCGCCACGCCAGCCACCGCCAACGGCTATGCGCCGGAAACGGTGGATTCCTACGAGCTTGGCCTGCGCGGCCTTGCCTTCGACAACCGCTTGCGTTTCTCGGGCGCCATTTTCCACGCCGCCTATGAGGGCCAACAAGTCACCAGCCAGCAGGTCAATCAGGCCGGCACCGGGGTTGTGAGCTTCGTCGACAATGTCGGCAGCTCCACCATCAATGGCGCCGAACTTGAGCTGCATGCGCGCCTCACCAGCGCGTTTAGCCTCGATTTCAACGTCGGCTATATCGATGCGTCGTTTGATGAGTTTTTGGCGTACGCGCCCAACCCCTCAGCGCCGCCCGCTTATGTTCTGGTCGATGTCTCCGATCAGCGGCAATTCCAGAACACGCCCGATTGGAACGGCCAGCTCGCGCTCAATTATCTGACGCCGCTTTTTGGCGGCAATCTCAATGTGCGCGGAAGCGTGTCGTTCCGCAGCGACACCTCGATGTTTGAGACGCCTGCGCCAGAAATCGATCAGCCGGGCTATGAGCTCTATGATCTCAGCCTGGTCTGGACCAGCGACTCCAATGCGTGGCGCTTTGGCCTGCACGGGCGCAACCTCACCGACGAGCGCTACCGCACCGGCGGCTATTATTTCACGGGCCTTGCCTTTGGCGATTCCGTGATCGGCTTTTATGGCCCGCCGCGCACTGTGTTCGCGTCGCTTGAGTACCGGTACTAGAGTGGATAGCGCGGCAAGCCGCAGCGAGGGCCCGTTCGACGTCGCTTGGCGTTCGTCGGACGGGCTTGCCCTTTGCGCGCGCGAGTATCGCCCGCGCACGGATACACATGCGTGTCCGATCATCTGCGTGCCTGGGCTCACGCGCAATTCGCGTGACTTTGAAGATGTGGCGCCATGGCTTGCGGCGCAGGGGCGGCGCGTCATCGCGGTGGATCTGCGCGGGCGCGGCGCATCGGCTTACGATACAAAGCGCGCCAATTACAACCCGCGCACCTATGCGCGCGATATTGAAGCCTTGCTCGACGCGCTCGATATCCCGCGCGCACATATTCTTGGCACCTCCCTGGGCGGCATCGTCGCGATGACCATGGCGCTGCGATCAAGCGCGCGCATCGCCGGCGCTGTGCTCAATGACGTGGGCCCTGTCGCCAGCAGCGAGGGCATCAAGCGCATCGCCAGCTATGTCGGCAAAGCCCCGCCTGTGCGCACCTGGGACGACGCGGCTGCGGCCACAGCATTCATCCATGGCGCCGCTTTTCCAAATCACGGCCCAGACGATTGGGCCCGCTTTGCGCGCCGCTCTTTCAAGGCGGACGCAGATGGCGCCCCGGCGCTGGATTATGACCCCGCCATCGCCGGCAGCATTTCGCCGCTGACGCTGAAGATCGCCTCGATGATCCTTTGGCGCGGCTACAAGAAACTCGCCCAGCATCGGCCCACGCTGATCCTGCGCGGCGCGCTATCGGATATTCTGGCGCAAGAAACGCTCAGCCGCATGCTGGAGGTCCGCCCCACGGCGATGGGGGTCACCATTGCGGATGTCGGCCACGCGCCAACGCTTGACGAAGCGGACGCCCGCACAGCCCTCGCCGCGTTTTTCGCCTTGGTCGAATAGCGCGCCTTGGCCGGCAGAGACCTATCGCAGCCCGCGTAATCGTCTTAAGGATTGGCGAACAACAGCCGGCCTTCGATACCGTATTTCAGTTTGACCGGCGCGAGGGAAGCAAGTTCAGTCCGCAGGTGACCGATCGCGATTTCGCCACCTCCCCGCTCTCGGGCACGGCAAACACCACGCCGCCCTTTGTGTTGCTCGAGGACGCCGCCCAAGGCGGCGCACGGCTTTACACCGCACCGCGCCAAATCATCGAGGCGCGGCAGATCTCCGAAGTACGGCCCGCATTGCAGGCCTTGCGCCGCGCGCAGGCAAATGGCCTGCATGCCGCAGGCTGGATGAGCTACGAAGCGGGCTTTGCGCTCGAACACAAGTTTGAGGCCATCGCACAGCCGACGCAAAAGCCGTTGCTCTGGTTTGGCCTGTTTGACGACGTTCAAATCTTGGATCAGCACGCGCTCAACGCCGCCCTGCCCGATGGCGCGGGCGCGTGGATCACCGATCCTTCGCCACGGCTGGCGCAATCAGATTACGAGGCGCGCGTCGAACGCATTCTTGCGTACATTCGCAGCGGCGATATCTATCAAGTCAATTTCACGCTTCGCAACGATCTGCGCCTTATGGGCCATCCGCTTGCGCTTTACGCGCAGATCCGCCGCCCCGGCGCGGGGCGCTGGAGCGGCGTGGCGTTCAATGGCGCGACTTGGCTGCTTTCGACATCGCCTGAATTGTTCTTCTCCCTGGAAGCTGGAGCCATCAGGGCGCGCCCGATGAAGGGCACAGCCCCGCGCTGCGCCGATCCGCAAGCGGATGCGGAGATGGCGCTGGCGATGCAGGCCGATCCGAAACAGCGCGCTGAGAATCTGATGATCGTTGATCTGATGCGGAACGATATCTCACGCATCGCCGCGCGCGGCAGCGTGAAAACGCCCGCGCTGTTTACGATAGAGACCTACCCGACCCTGCATACGCTGACTTCGACCATCGAAGCCCGGCTCGCGCCAGGCCGCGATGCGATCGACGCGCTTGAAGCGCTTTTTCCCTGCGGCTCCATCACAGGCGCGCCGAAAATCCGCGCCATGGAAATCATCAACGAACTCGAGACTGACGCGCGCGGCGCTTATACCGGATCGCTCGGCTGGCTTGCGCCAAACGGAGACGCCGCGTTTAATGTGCTCATTCGAACGCTTGTCGTTCAGGACGATCGAGAAGACGCTGTTTTCGGCGTCGGCTCTGGCATTGTGCATGATTCAATGCCCACCGCCGAATGGGAAGAATGCCAGGTCAAGTCGCTCTTTCTTACGCGGGCGCGCCCTTGGTTCGATCTCATCGAAACTATGCGCTATGAGCCCGATTGCGGCTTTGCTGATCTCAACCTGCATCTTGAGCGGCTCGCGCGCTCAGCCGAAATTTTCGGCTTCACCTTCGGCGCAGCGGAAATCACCGAGGCTTTGCACGCCAAGGCGGCGACGCATGCTGGCCCACAACGCGTGCGCCTGGCCTTGACGCGCGCAGGCGCTTTTTCGATCGAGAGCAGCGCCGCGCCCACGCCGCTTGCAGCGCCGGCGATCGTTGCGCTTGCGGCGCTGCCCGTCAGCGCACGGGATTTTCGCCTCAGACATAAAACCAGCGATCGCAGCTTCCGCGATCAGGCCCTCTCCGCTTCGGGCGCATTTGAGGTGATCTTCTTTGACGCCGAGGGCTTTCTCACCGATGGCGCCTTCACAAATGTGTTCGTGCCGCGCAACGGCCTGCTGCTTACCCCGCCAGCGTCACGGGCGCTGCTGCCGGGCGTGCTGCGTCAGAAATTGCTCGCATCAGGCGCGGCCATCGAAGCCGAACTTACCCCGGCGGATCTCAGCTCCGACTTTTTCATTGGCAACGCCCTGCGCGGCCTGATCCCCGCGCGGCTGCCTCGATCGAACCTGTAGGTAAAAATGGGAAATGGTGCGCCTAGGTGACTCAGGCGATAGCAAGAATCCGTTGATTTTACTGATGTTTACGCGCTTGTCTTTGTTGGCAAGTTGGTCGAATTGCCTTCAAATCAAATTTGTTCGGGCATTCGAGTCGTATTTCGCGCGATTGGTGCGCGATAGTCACACTCTTTCTATCGCACGCCGTCTCAAACAACAGCAACGCTCGAATTATGCGCCAGCTCTTCAGCTAGCGAGCGCGCGCGAAGTCAGGCAGCCCTGCGTTCGATCCGGGCCGGAGGCCAAGGGTCGAACAAAATCGGAGGCGCCCCGCGCCCCGATAGGCTCCGCACGCCATCGCGCGCAGCGCGCGTCAAGCGCTCGCCGCTTGATGCGCGCGAGCACGATGGCACCTGCAACGTGTCAGAAATCGCCAGGCGAGAGACCCTTGATGCCTCCGCGCACGGGCGCCGCCATCGCGCGCGCCGCTTCTTGCGCGCGCGTCTGCATTAGCGCCTTGCGGACATCGAGGTGCAGCTCCATCGCATTGAGCGAGTCCCGCCAGCCCGGCTCGAACCGAAGCACATTGCGCCGCACTTCGCTCGCCAGCCCCATGCGCTGGAGTTCACGCGCGCGCTCCTTGAGCGCACGGGTCATGGACGGGTCGCCGTTTGGCGCTTCAAGTGACGCGAGTCGAATGGTGCGGTCCTCGGGGAGCTGCTGGGCGAGCATTTTGTCCAGCCGCGTCGGTCCATGCCGGATGACCTCACGATCGAGCGCACGGCGCTCGTCGGCGCTCGAACGCTGGCCCAGCGCCTCGGTCGCTACGTCGCGGGCGATGCCGCTGAAGCCGTATTTAATGAAGTCCTTGCGGATGAAGATATCCTGCCCATTGGCGCGCCGGCCGCGAATAATAAGATGGGTGTGCGGGTGCGACGTGTCGTGGTGATCGACGGCGACCCATTGCAGTTTCGTCGCCAGCGCGGCCTCAGCGCGGGCCATCACCTCCCGCGTATAGGCGGGCAGATCGTGCATCCGGGCGCCGTTCTCCGCGCTCAGGATGACGCGAAAATGGCGCTTGTCCGAGCGCGCCCAGGCTTCCGCGCGCGCCGCTCCATCCACGCCTTCGCCGTTGGCGTCATAGAACACGGATCGTTCGGCCTGGCCCTCGCGTGAAAGATAGTGCGCATGCGCGCGGGCCTTCGCTTCCTTTGTCTCGACAGCGCCCTCTTCGCGCAGGGGAGAAGACAGGTCATCGCGGGTCGCGGCGTCGCGGGCGACATATTGGGCGTGGGCTTTGAGCGCGGCGCGGCCCCCGCCTGCATGACTAAAATAATGGACCTTCGCGATCGCGCGCTGCCGCGTATCAAACGCGGCTGGACCGCTGTGCTTTGCCGCGCCGGAGCTGGACCATGCCATCGGCGTGCGCTTGGCCATTTTGCCTGAGAGGCTTGGAGGTTTCGCGCCGCCATTGCCGCTCCCCTTCGGTCGGCCAGCCTTGATCTTTCCTTCGAGTCGGTCGCGATCTGCCCGCGTCATGCGTATCGAGCGATCGGCGCTGATGCTGTCCTCGCGTGTCGCCGGCAAGGCGAGCTGCGAGCCGCGCAACAAGCGATCGAAGCTCGTCGCACTCATGGCGCTGTCCTCGCATTTCGCGACGCAATCGCCATTCGCATGACAGGTCGTACATGACCCGCACTCTGGGCGGCAGGTCGTGAAAACTCCTTGCGCTGCGAGCGCTTTGCGTGACCGCAGGTCACGGCTTTAACTTGCCCTAAATCCCATCCACGACCTGTCATGCCAAAACTATATGTGGTTCACTCCACAACACACGCCTCTTCGCCCATCGAGCGCTCTGAAACCTTCGGCGCAACGAGCCTGCTGTATCGCCGCGAACCAAGTCGCACCGGTCTCACACCGGAAGTCCTCTGCGTACAGATAGCCGACGAGATCACGGAGACCGTCACACGCGGCAGGATGCAGATGATGGGAGATGTTGACTTGGTCGGCATCGTGCTCATCGCCGCCGATGGCAGTCTTGCGCCATTGTCGTGTGATATGGGTCATGACGACCTGCGAGGCGATGACGGGCCGCAACGGCTTCTGGAGATCGTAGAGCGTTTGGAGGCTTTCGCGGCGGTGCGCGCGCCCCCACGCGATTGACCTGGCCCTTAGAATGGGCGCCAGACTGCTTCGATCTGCGTCAGCGGTGTCGGTCCCCAGTAGCGACCGTCAAATGAGTCCGGCGTGTCGCCGAGCAAGAACACTTCGTCTGCGGCCAGCAAGCGGCAACCGCTCCATGTGGGAAGCGTGCGGCCTTCCGCGTCCCGTTCAATGCGTCGGGCGACCAATGCGCCATCGACGGACACGTCGGCGCCGTCAGCGCAGAGGCGCTGACCAGCCACGGCGGTAATGCGCTTCAGGAAACGGTCGGTCGGATCGGCGTAGTGGCGTAGCGCCGCATATTCCGGCGCGACGGCATGAGCCGCGACGGTGACAAACGCGCCGGGCTGTGGTGGGGACGCGTCACGCAAATAAAAGCCGCTGGGGACGCTCTCAGACGGATTGTAGATCACGAGCGGATCGGCTTTGGCTGCTGCTATGACCGCAGCAAACGCAAGCACAGAAAGTGAGATGACGACGCGCTTCATGGGTGTTGGCGATGCAGCCGCCATGCCATGACCTGCACGCAGGTCATGGCATGGCGGGGTGAAAGCAAAAGCGACCGCCGCCAGGCTTGGTCTGGCGGCGGTCGAACGGGTGTCCAAGGGTTCGACATGGCGGGAGACGCCCGGACCGTTGAGGGACGGCCAGATCATATGACGTTTCAGGCGCGCCGATGGTCCCTTATGGCGCGAGAAAAACTGCCGGGATGAAGGCGCTGCGGTTACGCCGCGGCGGCTTTCTCACTGGTCGCGACACGGACAGATCAGTGCCCGCCGGGGCGGCTGAAACGTCATAGAATGGCGACGCGCGAGGTTGTCGCCGGGGCTGGCGATGGGCTGGCCTCGCGCGTTCGCATTTTGAGTCAAGTCTGGATAAAGCCCAATTGCGATGCCTCGTCGGCATAAGCGGAAAGCGTTTTGTCCGGTGTGAAGTAGAGATCACGTTCGACGGACAAGCCGAATTTGCTTCGGACCGACGTAATCTCACTGATGGAAACCGAGCCTAACTCAGGCGTACCGAAGCCCAGATCGCAAAGTCCAAAAGCAACATCCGGCATTCCGGGCTCTAGCTCTGTAAGAAGCCAAGTCATCGCCATGCCAGGCATGAAGAGCTTGACGATAGGCTTGGGGTCTATGTTTTCACCTGCGGCGCTCTTGGCGCCGTTCGCGAGCATGAGAGCGCGTTGCTCGGACGTGAGAAGTTCGTGAGCCATATTCGATGCTCCAAAGCTGAAAATGAAGGAGCCGCCCGCTAGGGCGGCTCCAGGACGGATTAGGTGGCGGCGTGCTCGCCCTCAGGTTTGTTCGCCTTGCCGTTGGCTTTCGGTTTCGACAACCGCTCGAATTTCACAACGACGAAGTTATGATCGTAGATCTTGGTGTCGCCGAAGGGGCGCTTGCGCGGTTCGATGCGGCCGTCGAACTTGACCGACATGCCGACTTCAAGCTCGGCGAAGAGCTTTCCAACAAGCTCGGCGTCGAAAGAGATCAGCGAGAGCCATTCGGTCTTGGTCCACTGGCCGTCGGGGCCATCGACCAAGCGATCGGACGCGATCGAGATGCGAAGGCCGCCCTTGTTGA
>DAORMO010000002.1:15022-21195 GCA_035440585.1 Terricaulis sp. | reverse complement strand
TCCCGCGATGAGGAGCGGTGCGCATGAGGGTGATGAGGCTGCGCGCAAGGGGTCGTGGCACACGACCGAAGGCTCGCCCCTTGCGCGCAGACGCCCTCATGCGATGAAGCGGATTTTAAGCGGGAAGGTCTTGTGGCGCTGGACGCGCGCGCGGTTGAGGATGAAATGAATTGCCGCGACCGTGGCCGCCTTCGGTTATCGCCCAACATGAAGGAGTCGGACCTTCACATCGGGCAGCGCCGCTACTCTGCGGCGATGGCGCCTACTGTCGAATGGTCAATTGCCGAATGCGGGCGCAGCGGATCGGGCAACCAAGCCGCGTCTTTGAAGATGCGCTTCGTCCGCGCGATCAGTTCGGCTTTGGAGGCCTTCTCAAGTTTCGGGACGCAGACGCCAGGCTTGTGCTCGCGTATGGCGTCCAAGATCACGTCGCGCTTGACGTGGGCGAAATACGAGTCGGCTGAAGCCGTCCACCAACGGCTCATGTCGAGATTGGCCGCGGTGGCGAACAGGTTGCCGATTCCGGTCTGCGCTTCGGCGCCCGACATGCGAGCGTCAGTCCTCAGATCGAGGCCCGGAGCAATCATCACCGCCAGAAGCTCAAGCAAGGTCTGCTGCTCGGCATCGCTGACGAAACGCCACAGCGCTTCCCGTTCGGCAGGAAGGCGATCGCGCCAAGCCGACGCGATGGTGTCGAATGCTTCCGGCGCTTTGCTGTCACTGAGTGTTATCGAGCGACCGACATCCTCTTCCCCTACCCGCACAGCGAGGGGAGAAGCGCTGGAACCGCCGCAGAAGTGCTCGGCCAGCGTGAAGACGAGAACCCGCAAGCCTATGTCCGGCTGCTCCGCGAGCGCGACGCGCAGCGCCAGCGTCTTATGCGCTTGCAACTCCGCTGTCAGCTTCGCCGAAATTCGGGTCGGCGGCGCTACGGTGCCGTTCTGGCCTCCCTCGGCATCTCCTTCGTCGTTCGTGTCAGCGCGCTCGGCCTTATGACGCAGCGCTTTCAGCGCCTTCATTTCCTCGCTACGCACAAGCCCACGTTCGATCTTCGCCGCGCCATCGCGCGTCAGCGTGACGACGGCTCCGGCGATCTTGACTTCTTCCACCGGCCAGGAAGTCGGCGCCAGCGCGTCAATGTCGGCTTCGATTTTTGCGATCTCGACCGCGTCTTCGGCTTCGTCAAGATTGGCGTAAAGCCGTTCCAGCCGATTTTGCTCGCGCTTGGTGAGCGTGCGGCGCTCTTCGCGGACGCGCGCCGGAAAGCGCTGCCAGCCGATCTCGTCCATTGCGATCTCGACCCAGGCCCAGCCTTCGCCGCGCGCTTGCTCGGCGATTGGCTGAAGTCTGACTTCGGCCAGGCGCGTGAGCAAATCTCGGTCCGTGAGCCAGAGCGCCGGGTTGTCGTCGTCCTCGGCAAACAGGTCCGATACGACCTCTCCGCCAGCGGTCCTGTAGGCGTCGATGCCGACGAAGCGCACGAGCTTGTCCGTATCCGGCACATGCGCCTGTGTGATGTGCGCGCGAAGCCGGTCGGGCGTGCGCGCCCATTCCGGCGCATCGAAGAACGCACGCTCTTGAGCGGCGTGATCGTCGGAGAGCGCGAGCGCGGCGAGCTGGTCGGGATCGATCTCCCCGTTTCGCAACGCGGCGATCAGGCGCGGCGACACGCGCGCGAGTTTCGCGCGTCGCGCTACATGCTGCGGCGTCACTCCGAAACGTGCGGCGATGGCTTCTGGGCCTTCACCGGCATCGATGCGTGCGGCCAGCGCTCCTATCTCATCCGCCAGGCTCATTCCAAGCCTTACCGTGTTCTCCGCGAGCGATAGTTCGGCGGCGTCTTCATCGCCGCTGATGACGCGACACGGAATAAGCGTGTTCTTCTCGATGTTTCCAGCCTTCACAAGCAGCCGCAGCGCGCGCAATCGGCGCCCGCCGGCGACGACCGCAAACTTGCCGGAGTCCGAGGAACGCACGACGAGGGATTGCAGCAGGCCATGCGCCCTTATGGAGCCGGCAAGTTGGCTGATTCCGTCCCTTCGATTGGTTCTGCGTACATTTTCGGCGCTTTCTGTGAGGTGCGCGAGTGCGATCATGGTGATGTCTGTCATGGCGAATGCTCCATCGCCCACACGCGACCATCGCGCCGGGCGGGAGCTCGCACGCACGTTCGACGCCGAGGTCAAGGGCGAAGAGCGCAGCGTCCCTTGACCTCATGAGGCGGCGGATGTGCGAAGCGAATCAGCCCGGCGCGATGCGCGGTGTTGGTCCGATCGCTGACTCTGGCGACGACCCATTCATGGGCGTGCCAACGTAGAAGCTGATTGTCGATCCAAATCGAGCGTTGAGCCTAACCAAGCGCATTTCGACGTTAATGCAAGCAGCCAGCTCGCAGCGAATAATCATCGTTCGCTGTCTAGATGGGCCATATGTTCGGTTGGATAGCGATCGCCCGCGACACTCCCAGCCGGCACAGTGTCCGCGATTCGCGCAATGTCATTCGGGCTGAGTGCGACGTCTAGTGCGCTCATCGTCTCCCAGAGCCGGTCCCGGTTGCGAGCGCCGACCAGAGGCACGATGTCATCGCCCTGAGCGGCGACCCAGGCGATGGCCAGCTGCGCGACGGTCACGCGTTTCTCACCTGCGATCGTCTTCAGTGATTGCACCAGCGTGAGGTTGTGGCGCAGATTCTCTCCTTGGAACCTGGGCAATCCAGCGCGGAAGCCGCTAGCGCTCCCGCCGACCAAAGCGCTCTCACTGATCAGCCCGCGTGAGAGCACGCCGTACGCGGTCATCCCGATGCCCAACTCGCGCAACACCGGAAGGATCGCTCGCTCGGGCCCACGAGACAGAATCGAATATTCGATCTGAAGGTCGCAGATTGGATGCACCGTGTGTGCGCGGCGAATGGCGTCAGGACCGGCTTCGGAAAGTCCTATGTGGCGGACATAGCCTTCCTTCACAAGATCGGCGATGGCACCGATGGTGTCCTCGACCGGCACGTCAGCCGTGACACGACACGGCCGATAAATATCAATGTAGTCGGCGCCTAGGCGCTTCAGCGAATAGGCACACGCCGCCTTGACATTGGCGGGGCGCATATCCAGGCCAAGCACGCCGCCATTGGGATGGCGAAGAAGGCCGAACTTGACGCTCAGCACCGCCTTCTCGCGCCTACCGCCTTTGAGCGCTTCGCGGATCAGCATCTCATTGTGGCCGACACCGTAAAAATCGCCCGTGTCGAGCAGTGTCACGCCAGCCTCCAGCGCGGCGTGGATGGTGGCGACACTTTCTGTCTCGTCGGCTGACCCGTAGAAGTCGGACATACCCATGCAGCCGAGACCCATCGCGAAAACCTGCGGGCCAGCGGCGCCCAGTCTCTTTGTCTTCATCGTGGCCTCCTCGCGTCGTGCTTCTTCTCATTTTGGCGCATATACTCGTTCTGGGAAGAAGGCGCTGAGCGGAGCCTTTGTTACCAAGAGGAAACCCATGGGCGACACCGAGGCAAGTGCGAGCAGAGCGGCACAAGTGAGGGACGTTCTCGCCCGCGTTGCTGACCACTGGACGTTGTCCGTGCTCGAAGCGTTCGAGCCAAACGAAGTCGTGCGTTTCACACGGCTAAAAGAACGTGTGGCGGGTGTAAGCCAGAAGATGCTGACGAAGACGCTTCGCCAGCTCGAACGCGATGGCTTGGTGACACGCCATGTGCATGCAACGGTTCCACCACGGGTCGAGTATAAGTTGACTCCAATGGGCGAGAGCCTTGGGCAAGCTCTCTGCCCTGTCTGGGCATGGGTGGAGGAGAACACCGCCGCCGTGGAGCGCGCCCGGCGCGTGTTTGATGACACAACGGGCTAAGCGGTCATGGTGCGATGACCGCCTCACCAATCACGGTTCGCTTTCCATCGTCCGTTCTTCTTACCGTTAAGGCGAGTGTCGCCTCGCCGCAGCTTTCATCCCAACCGATAACATGGGCAGAGCAAGTCAACGTGGCATTCACTGGCGTGACAGCGATGAAACGGACAGACCAGGAGCGCAGCCCGCCGGCGGACGCGAAGCCGGAAATGTATTGAGCCAGATAAGCCATAGAGAGCATACCGTGAGCGAACACATCCGACTGGCCAGCGGAGTGCGCGAAGTCGCTGTCAATGTGGATTGGGTTATGGTCGCCCGATCCGCCCGCGTAAAGAGCAAGGATTGTGCGTGTGACGGGCCCGAATGTGCGCGTCGGCAATTCGGCACCTCGCTCCCAAAGAAGAGCCCCGCTTGTCATAACTTGCTCTCATTGCGCACGATCAACACAGTTCTCTGCTTCACGCAAAGCTGTCCGCGCTGATTGATGGCGTCCGTGCGCGCCTCGACCAAGTCCAAGGCGCCGTTCTTCTTGGTTGTGATGTCGGCGATCTCGGTGGCCAGCGTCAGCGCATCGCCGGCATAATATGGTGCAAGGTACTCGAAGGCCTGCTCACCATGCAGCAAGCAAGCGATGTCGACGCCCATTAGCCGCAAGTAGGAGTACGGCTGCCCGGCCAGATTGAACAGACAGAAGGCAAATGTCGGCGGCGCCGGCAAAGAGGGGTGACCTGCGGCCTTTGCAGCCTCTTCGTCGAAATAGATCAGATTAGTTTCGCCGGTGGCCTCGGCGAACAATCTGAGCTGACCTTTCTCGACCTCGACGACGACCGGTTCGCTCTTCCAACCGATGAAGCGCCGGTCGATCATGGTGCAGTGAGAAATGCGCGTAGCGCCGACCAAGCGGCCGGCTCGGTCATGAATGGCGCATGGCCGATGTTCGGGACGGACGCAAAGGCGAGATCTGGCTTGCGCCGACGCATCTCTTCGACGGTGGCCCGCATAAGAATGTCGCTGATCTCGCCGCGGATAACGAGGGTCGGGATGGGTTTCAGCGCCTCGAACAGCGGCCACAGATCTGCAATCGCCTGCGAGCCCGGTTGAACCGTGAGCGCAATTGCGGGATCGTAGTCGAGCACGATGGCATCGGGTGCTTCTTGTCGGAAAAGTTTTCGTGCGAAATCGTGCCAGAATGCATCGCTGGTTTCGACCGGAAACGCCGCGCCATTAATGCCGCGACAGCGGGCCGCCGCTTCCGCCCAATTGGCGGCCGAGTCCGACTTACCGACATAGCTGCGAATGCGATCCATACCAACCGGATCGAGCTCAGGCCCCACATCGTTGAGGACGGCTGCCGCCACGCGTTGCGGCGCTGTCGCTGCCGCTATCATGGTCATCAACCCACCCATGGATGTGCCGATGAAGACGGCTTTGGCGACGCACAAACGATCGAGCAACGCCAACATGTCGCCTGTGTAGACACCGGGATTGTAGCGTTCGACCCTTGGATCGCGGTCGGATCGTCCGCGCCCGCGCTGCGAGGCGACGATCACACGTCGGCCGAGACCTGCGATCATCGGCGCGAGTTCGTCATAGTCTCGCACATTGCGGGTGAGGCCATGCAGACAGAGAACCGGCGGGCCTGTCTCCGGACCAATCGGAGCGTAGTCTCGATAGTGAATCTTGGGGCCATCGGCAGTATCGAAGAACGCCTCCGTGAACGACGCGGGCGGCGCTGTTGCTGTCGTCGCAGGGCCGGCGCCAGTTTCAATCCAGTCATGCTTGAGACGCGGTGAAGCAGCGAAAAACAGTGCCGACGCGAGCCAATAGAAGCCGGCGCCGACGAGAATGGAGTAGCGCAGCGATTCGTCGCCGTAGAACTCGCGCATGGTGTCCGATAAGGTGCCGATGATCACGTCGCCCAGAGCGAGCCCGAGAAAGTTGTTGATCAGCAGGAAGAACGCCGTCGCTGTGGTGCGCATAGTCGCCGGCACAATGTGCTGAAAAGCCGAAATGACGGGTCCGACCCATGCAAGCCCAAGCGCTGTCGGAATGAGCAGCGCGAAAAACAGAACTATCAGCGACGGCGACAACACGCCGAACACGTAGAGAGGAGCCGCGCCAAGAAATGCCACTGCCGGGACAAGCGCATAGGCGCCGCGCCGCGTGCCCAACCGGTCGGCGGCAAGTCCACCGAGGAACAATCCGATCGTGCCGCCAATGAGAACGATAAGTCCGTAAAAATAAGACGCGTACAGGAGCGCACTGGCCCCTTCAGGAATCATCCATCCCGGCAAGAACGCCAGCGCCTGAGGCAGTTC
>DAORMO010000002.1:12719-14912 GCA_035440585.1 Terricaulis sp. | reverse complement strand
GATCACGGCACCGATGCGTTCGGCCTTCGACTCTGCGGCCGCATCGTAGCGTCCACGAACCGGCTCGCGCATGCAGAGGAAAAAGATCGGAGCGATTGCAACGCCAGCCAGTCCCACGATGATGAACGCAGCGCGCCAGTGTAAGATCGTGGCGACAACGCCTCCGAACACGATGCCGACCGCTGCTCCGATCGGAATGCCGAACGAATAGATTGCTAGCGCGCGGGCGCGCTTGTTGGGCGGATAGTAATCGGTGATGATCGAGTAAGCCGGTGCGATGCCGCCCGCTTCGCCGACGCCGACGCCCATTCGGGCGAAGAAAAGCTGCACTGCATTTGTCGCCAGTCCGCAGGCGGCGGTCATACCGCTCCAAATCGTGAGAGACGCCGTGATGATCCAAACTCTGTTGGTGCGATCGGCGAGCCAAGCGACAGGTACGCCAAGCGTCGAATAAAACAGCGCGAACGAAACGCCCCGCATCACGCCGATCATTGTGTCGGACACTCCCATCTCTTGTTGGATGGGAATGGCGAGAATCCCGATGATCTGCCGATCAATAAAATTAAGCGTGTAGATCAGGATTAGCATGATGAGGACGAAAGCGCGGTATGTCGCCCCTTCACTTTGGCCCACGGCGGGTACCTGAAGCGTTGCACTCTCCACGCGGACAGACGATTGCGTCATCTAACTACCCCTCGTGTGGCGAGGCGCAGTACACGGCGCGGAGTTCGCGTTTCAGCAGCTTGCCGTTGGCGTTCCGCGGCAGCGAGGCGCGGAATTCGACGGCGTGCAGCCTCTGTTGTTTGCCCAATCGGTCGTTGGCCCAAACCCTCACGTCGTCTGCGCTGGCGCCGTCCGGCTGACGCAGCACTACCAGCGCCAAGGGTGTCTCACCCCAACGCTTGCTAGGAATGCCAAACACGGCGCAATCGAGAACGTTGGCATGACCCAACAGGACAGCTTCAATATCTGCTGGATAGACGTTTTGTCCGCCAGAGATAATCATGTCCTTCTTACGGTCGGTGATGGTGATATAACCCTGGCCATCGATGCGGCCGATGTCGCCGGAGCGCAACCAACGCCGGCCCTGCGCATCCGTCCAGAACGCTTCTGCGGTTGCTTCGGGATTGTTCCAATAGCCGCTCATGGCGAAGCGGCTAAGGGCGATGACTTCGCCGACGTCCCCCGGTTGAGCAACACGATCATTAGGGCCAAGAACCGCCAAATCCTCGCCGGGCAATGGTTTGCCCACCGAAGCCATGTGAGCTTGCGCCTCCTCCGGAGCGAGCGTCGTGATGATGCCTTCGGTTGAGCCGTAAAGCTCGATCACACCGCAGCTGAAAGTTTCGAACAGCTTCAGCTTCGCCGACAAGGGAAGTGGCGCGCCGCAGCACATCATCGCTTGCATCGAGGTGCGGTCGAAGGAATTGAACTCCGGTAGTTCCAGGATGCGCTGGTATTGCACCGGCACCATGCTGGTGTGAGTGATCCGCTCGTGCTCGATCGTGCGCAGCACATCGACTGGACAGAAGCTGCGGCGAATGAACAGAGTTCCTCCCAGCAGCAACGTCGGTAGCATGCCGGCCCAGGTGATGTTTGAATATAGCCCAGTGGCGACGAGCGTACGCGCGCCGGAATGGTAGCGCAGCGCATGGGCCAGATCATGCGTCCAATCGAGACGTGCGCCGTGCGTATGCACAATGCCCTTGGGCCGCCCCGTCGTGCCCGACGAGTAAATGATAGTACAGAAATCATCACGCGAGAGCGGAACGTTGGGATCTGCATCTGATTGCGCATCGCGCCAGCATGCGAAATCTAGCAAGCTTCTGTCAGCATGCGGTCCTGCCGCCACGCGCAGGCGAAGTTCAGCGCCAAGCGAACTCCAATCACGCTGATCCGTGCTGATGAAGACCGCGCTGACGCCCGCGTCGGTTAACATCGCTTGCAGAGCTTCAACAGGAAGCGAGGTATTGAGCGGCGCCACCACGGCGCCCGCTTTCAGCGCGCCGAATATAACCTCCACCATCGCAGCGGAATTGCTCATCACGAGTCCGACCCGATCGCCTCTACCGCACCCTGCCGCTATCAGGCCGTTGGCGATTTGGTTGGCGCGAGCGTCGAACGTCGCCCAGTCCAGCGTTTCGTCATCTGTGACGAGAACGGGCTGTCCTGTGCGCCAGCGAGCATGCAGAC
>DAORMO010000002.1:3332-12653 GCA_035440585.1 Terricaulis sp. | reverse complement strand
CGGCCGCATGCGGAAACGTGCATGCGGCCGACGTCGCCGGCCCCCGGTTAGAAGCGAACTTCGACCGAGGCGGTAAAGGTCTGTGGGTTGCCGTAAAAGGCCAACACTGAATTGTCGGTCGCAGCGCCTGGGAAATTATAACCCGACGTGATGTATCGCTCGTCGCTGAGATTGCGGCCATAAAGTCCGATGCGCCAACGGTCATTGTCAGAAGTCCAATAGACCGCCGCATCGTAAAGCCAAAACGCCGGCTGATCGAGCAAGGGGATGGCAGCCTCGAATTGCTGCGTGTCGCCTCGATACGCGGCCGAGCCAGTGAACGAGATTGTGCCGGGCGTCGGACCGATCGTCAGCGGCACGGAATAGGTCAGGCTGGCGTTTCCAGTCCAATCCGGCGTGTTCTGCACGTCGCGCTGGTTCGACACATCGACGCCGCCGACAATGAACTCGGTGTACTCTGCGTCGATGTAGCCGAAGGAGAGTGCGCCCGAGAGATGGTCAGTGAACTGCGCCGTGCCTTCGAATTCGAGCCCCGTCATCTCCGCGGCGCCGGCATTCGTCACCGTGCCGACGAAGGTTACTGGCGGGCCGGGGATGATTACCGAGCCGGGGATCTGCACGTCAGTGTACTCGGCGAAGAACACGTCGCTGTTGATGCGTACGCGCCCGTCAAACAGAGAAAACTTCGCACCGAGTTCATAGGAATCCACGAATTCAGGCAGGAAACCTTCGCACATCAGCATTCGCGAAATTACCGCGCGGGTCGAACCCGCCGCCTTTGAATCCTTGTGAATAGGACGCGTAGAGGTTGAGATTTGGGGCTGGCTCCCACGCCAGGATCACACGCGGCGTGAAGGCATCGTCAGTCCTAGTCCCGCGGAAGGTCGGCACCGGTTCGGTCGTGCCGATGACGCCCGGGCCGCCGAACGCTGGCGAAGGTCCGGGGCCGAAAAATTGGCGCACAACGCGCGATGTGCGCTCGTCCTCGGTGTAACGTCCGCCGAAAGTAAGGCTCCAGTTCTCAGCAAAATCAAAGGTCGCCTCGCCGAACACCGCCCAGGTCTTGGTGTCGACGTCGCCAATGGTAAGCTGTGTGAGCCCGGGAAAATAGACATCGAAGGCGTTGTAGGCGTTCGCATCCAGGAAATATGCGCCACCGACGAGCGCCCAACGCTCGCCCTCATAGATCACCTGCAGCTCCTGGCTGAACTGCTCGTTGGTGTAGACCACAGGCGCATCGAAGCTTCGCGCGGCGGTGGAGTCGAAGTCAATCGGGGACTCAGATTCGTCTTCGCGATACGCTGTGATTGACCGGAGCGTCCAATTTGGCGCTGGCGACCAATCGATCAGAACTTGGCCGCCCGTCGCTTCGAGGCGATTGCTAGTGATCGGTCCGAGCAACGTGATGCCGGCTTCGGTATCGTAATCGCCTGATAGAGGCGAAGAGCCGCTGATGCCGCTGGGCAGCAGGCGATGGCCTTGACGCGGCGAGGAATCGTCCTCTGTGTGATCCGCGGAAATGCGTACCAAGAAATTCGATATCGGTTCCCATTCCGCCGAGACACGCGCCGCAAACACGTCCTTGTCGTAATTTTCATCGCCGGTGGTGAGATTCTCGCCGAAGCCGTCGCGTGTAATGCCGGCAACCGCCGCGCCTACGCGGAAAGTGTCGGACAACGGTATCGAGCCGGACAGGATCGCGTCCATCTGGTTGTAGCTGCCGAAGGCGAAGCGCGTGCGCAGCGTCGCGTCATCTGGATCGATGCGGCGCGTCACATACTTGACGGCGCCGCCGATAGTGTTGCGGCCATAAAGCGTGCCCTGCGGCCCGCGCAACACTTCGATGCGTTCCAGATCATAGACATCGAGCACCGCCCCCTGCGGCCGGTTGAGGTAGACGTCGTCGAGGTAGATTCCGACACCCTGCTCGAAGCCGGCCACAGGGTCTTGTTGTCCCACACCTCGGATGAAAGCCGTTAGGGTGGAATTAGTCGCCCGCGAGTTTTCTAGCGTGACGTTTGGTGTCGCCTGGGAGATCGCGGTCAAATCCTGCGCACCGGCCGCGTCCAGCGCATCTGCGGAAAAGGCGCTAACCGCGATCGGCACATCCTGAATGTTCTCTTCGCGCCGCCTCGCAGTGACGACTATTTCCTCATCGGCGGACGCCCCAGGCTCTTGGGCAACCGCAGTCCCGCCAACTGTAATGGTGCTTACGCCGGCGCACAGAATCGCCAGCCACGCAGCGCGCGTCGTCATTTTGTCCTCCCCACAGCCGAATTTATTAATCGGGCGGCTGTTTAATATAGATATTGGTGTACCTAGTTCTGTGACTTGTCAACGGTGGGTGTCGATGGGCATTGGCCCGCAGGCCCTTGACGGAAAAGAGGGGTGTGGAATGCCTCTTGAGATGAATGCAGACAGTAATCAGCCGCTGAGAAAGTCGCGGCCGCATCGCGTGGTTAGTCCGCTTGGATCAAACGGCCGTGCTGGCCCAGGCCGTCCGCCTAAGGGTGCATCCGACGTGGACGTGCGTGATCGCATCCTCGATGTCGCTGAGGAGCAGTTTGCGAAGCGCGGCTACGAGGCTGTGTCCACTCGGGAGGTCGCGGGGCATGCCGGCGCCACCGCATCTATGATTCACTATTACTTTAGCAGCAAGCGCGCACTGTTCGATGCCGTCTTTGCGCGGCGTGCTGACATTGTGAATCGCGAGCGCATGGCTGAACTCGACGCCTACGCTGCATCGGCAGGCGACGCGCTTACTGTTGAAGGAGCTGTAGCCGCTTTCCTTCGCCCGGTTCTAGCAAAACTCAAAGGAGATGACCCAGGTTGGCGTCATTATCTCTCTCTTGTCGCGCAAGTGGGCCACAATCAGGATTGGGGCGGCGCTGTTATGACAAGTTCGTTCGATCCGGTGGTACAGCGGCTGATCGAACTCATCGGACGCGCTTTGCCCAAGACTAGACCTGAGAATCTGTATTGGGGGTATCACTTTCTGTCCGGCGCGCTCATGCTTACACTGTCCGAGACAGACCGCATTGATCGCCTCTCAGACGGAAGGTGCCGCTCAACCGACATCGACGCAATCGAACCAAGGTTGGTCGAGTTCGTCGCCGGGGGGTTTCAGCGTATGTGCGCTGACAAGTCGCCATCGAAACCTCGCAGGCGGAAATTCTGAAGCTGACGCAGGTCCACGACCAGAGGAGCGTGGAATGATCCTGGATCATATAGATCGGGAAATACTGCGAGCGCTCAAGGAAAACGCGCGCGTATCGAATAGGAAGCTCGCACAAGCAGTTGGGCTATCTGAAAGCGCTTGTCTAGAACGAGTGCGGCGGTTGGAACGCAGCAGCGTGATTTTGGGTTATCATGCTCAGTTGTCTCTACCGCGTGGTGGAACGAGCCTCGAGGCGTGCGCAAGCGTATCCCTTGAGGGTCTATCGATTGAAGCATGTGAGACATTTCTCGAGGCGGTTGCAAAGACCCCAAGCGTTGCCTTGGCATTCCGAGTTTCGGGCGCATTCGATGTCTTTTTGTATTGTGTCTGCGCAGACATCTCCGAGTGGCGGTCATTCTGTCAAGAACTCCAGGACTTGGGTGTGGCGCCAGGCCGTATTCGTTTTGGTGTCGTCACCCAATGTCTCAATTTGAGCCGCATCAATCCAACATTCGATCGCTCCACCGCATGATCTGCGGCGGATGCCGTGGATCATGCGGTTGCGACCCGTGACAGCCGAATATTACGCGGATGTTTCCTTGCGAGTCCCCAGCGCAACTTCGATTGGCGGGCGTGTTCTTTGGCGAGGCTGTACTCTCTTCTGGCTGGCTTCTCATGCGTCCTAACGGGCACGTGGGGCGCTACGCAGTTCATCGCTGCCACATTCGACCACCAACCCGCGCTTGGCGTACCCCTCGTTCGCCTCGGAGAGCAGGTGGTTTTTCCGCCTTGGTCGGTGTTTGAGTGGTCGTCGCGCTGGAGCGAGACCTATCCAAAGCCGTTCGTTGCGGCACACCTTATTATTTTTTGCGGCTTCGCCCTGGGCGTGGCGATCGTGGCGCTTGCCGCACGTCGCGGTCTGGAAATCAAACCGTTCGGTAAAGGCGCCTGGGCTTCGTTCGATGATCTGAAGTCGGCCAACCTCTTCGCTGAGAGCGGTTCGGTGCTGGGCAAGTTCGATGGCGAGATCGTCGCCTTCGACGGGCCGGAGCATCAACTTCTGATCGGCGCGTCGCGCAGCGGCAAAGGCCGCGGCCACATCGTACCGACCATCCTCGCCACGCCGCATTCGATGCTGGTGCTAGATGTAAAAAGCGAACTCGCCGACGGCGATCCGCGTCACGGATTTCCCGGCACGGCTGGCTTTCGCGAAACGCTCGGGCCGGTCGCGCGGTTTGCACCGACAGAGCCCGACAGCATTCGCATCAACCTCATGTTCGAGGTACCGAAGGGCGGGAACGAAGTTCGCGCCGTCCAGAACCTCACCAGCGTGCTCTTTGGCGCGCACGAAGGGCAACGCTCACCCGACTTCTGGCATCGCCGCGGGGCGGGCTGGATGTCATCGACGATACTGCACACGCTCTACATGGAGCCGTTGGAGCGCAAGACGCTTGCGGTCGTACGCGAGAAGCTGCGCAACCTCACGCAAACCGCCGAGGAGATGCGCCGCACGCTTCACCGGCGGAATCCCGTAACGGGACAGCCCGAAGTGCATCCCGAAGTGCTGCACGCCGCCGAGAGCATTCTGTCCGCCGAAGAGCGCATGCGCTCGGGCGTGCAAGCGACCGCTGAAAGCATGTTGGAGCTTTGGGCCGATCCGCTCGTCGCCGCCAACACGGCCACGTCAGATATGCGCCTCAGCGATCTCATGTGCGGCGAGCGGCCGGCGACGCTCTATCTCCAGCCGCCGGCGTCGGACGTGCAGCGCGTCATGCCGCTCTTGCGCGCCATCGTCGATCTGACCGGCCGCACGCTGATGCAGGATCAAACGGAAGCGGACGGCAGACCGAAACGGCACCGGCTGGTGATGGTGCTCGACGAATTTCCGATGTTGGGGCGCCTCGAATTCTTCGAGACCATGATGGGCGCGATGGCTGGCTACGGCATTCGAGCGTCGCTCGTGTGCCAAAGCCCCAATCACATCACGCGCGCCTACGGCCGCGAGAATGTCATCATCGACAACTGTCACATCGTCACGAGTTTCGCGGCCACGGATGGAGAGTCCGCCAAGCGGATCGCGGAAATGGCCGGCGAAGTGTGGGAAGTGCGCGAGAGCGAAACGCACAAACGTCCGCGACCGCTGATTGGCTGGCACTCAGGTTCAACCACTCAGCGAGAGGAGCGCCGGCCGCTATTGCTGCCGGCAGATGTGCGCTCGCTCTCGCGCGACGAACAACTGATCTTCGTCTCGGGCGTGAAGCCGATCCGCGCCAAGAAGCTCCGCTTCGACGAGGAACGCATTTTCCGTGATCGCCTGCGCCCGTCCACGCGCGAGCGCGTCACGCTCACGACCACGCATGACTGGGCTGATGTGCGTCCGCTCGGATTTCTCGAAGCGCCTGCACAGCCTGTTTCGGCAAAGCGTCGGCGTCGCACGGAGAAAGGCCAAGGCGATCTCTTCACGCCAGGCACGCCCAAACCTTCCGACATTGCGCTGGCGGGCTTTCTTTTTCTGGTGGAAGGTCCGCTGCGGGATCCCACCCCCGACGGCTCGCGCAAGGCGCCGCCGCCCAATCCGCCGCCCGCGGGCGAAGAGAGCGCGGCGCGTAAGCCCCGTTGGACGGGAGTCTGATCCCAATGAACCTCACTGGCATTCGCACCTATCTCGAACATGATCTCGCCCGCGAGGTGTCTCGCGCCGCGCGTGCTCAGGGGCGTTCGGAATCGAGTCTCATCGCCGAACTCGTACGCGCGCGCTTCGCCGCGGCGTCGGACGGCGCGGCGGCAACCGCGGCGGATGGACAGAAGCGGCAGCTCAACCGCCTGGAGACGCGGGTCGATAAGCTGCAACGCGATCAGGCGGCGGTGAAAGAGTGCCTGCTTTGGTTCGTGCGCGTGTGGCTCGAACACAATCCCCCGATCGACGACACCGTAGCCGAGAGCGCGGCGGCGAGCGCAGAGGCGCGCTTCGAGCGCTTCCTTGACCTCGTGGCGCAAGGTCTTCAGCCCGGACGCTCAATCGCCAATGGCGGGCTTGAGCAAAGCAACGGGCATGACGATACGGCGGAGGTCAGCCCATGACCGCCGCGCACGTTATCGGTTCGTCGCGTCGGCGATCGGCCTTGGCGCGCGCGCTCGGCGTCAACATCGCCGAAGCGCTCGCCGCGCCGGATGTGGTTGAAGTTCTGATCAACGCCGACGGTCGCGTCTGGATCGATCGCGCTGGCGCTGGGCTCTTGCTCACGGAGCATCGCCTGGTCGCCAATGACCGCGAAACCGCTATCCGCCTGTTGGCGCATGAAGCCGGCGAGACGGTCGGCGAGGATCGCCCAGCACTGGCGACGATTCTCCCCGATTCCGCTGCGCGGGTGCAAGCGCTCCTGCCGCCGCTGGTGGAAGCGCCGGTGCTCGCCATCCGCAAACGCCCGTCAGTCATTTTTACGCTCGATGATTATGTGCGCGACGGCATCGCATCACCAGCGCAAGCGGCGTTGCTGCGTGAGGCCGTGACCGCAAAGCAGAACATTGTCGTCGCCGGCGGCACGGGCAGTGGAAAGACCACCTTGCTCAATGCGCTCCTGGCGGAGTCCGCCTTCGCAGATGCGCGTGTCGTCATTCTGGAAGACACTGCCGAACTCCAGATCGCCAGCGCCAACGCCGTGCAGCTCCTCACCAAGCGCACCGATCCGCCCGTCACTATGCGCGAGCTAGTGCAGATGACGCTTCGCCTTCGTCCGGACCGCATCGTGGTCGGCGAAGTCAGAGATGCCGCCGCGTTGGAAGTTCTAAAGGCGTGGAACACCGGACATCCGGGCGGACTGCTCACGCTTCACGCCAACTCGGCCGCCGACGCGCTCGCGCGGCTCGAAGACCTTTGCATGGAAGCTGTCAGCGCGCCGCCCAAGCGGCTGATCGCATCCGCCGTCGATCTTGTTGTCTTCATCGCGCGCTCTGGGGGCAAGCGCGCGATCCAGCACATCGTCAGCCCCAAGCACAAAGGAGAAGAGCAATGAGGAAGAACAATCTGGCGAAGTTTGCGGGCCTGACGCTCGTGGCTCTCGCTTTCGCTGCGCCGGCTTATGCCTCGGGATCGGGCATGCCCTGGGAAGGGCCACTGCAACAGATCCTCGATTCGATCACCGGTCCGGTCGCGCGCGCAGTCGGCGTCATTGCCATCGTGATGGCCGGTTTCACCATCGCGTTCTCTGATGGCGGGTCGGGCGTGCGTAAGCTCGCCTGGGCAGGTCTCGGTCTCGCCTGCGTGTTTGCTGCTGCGACGTGGGGCCTTGAACTCTTCGGCTTTGCTGGCGGGGCGGTCATCTGATCATGGATGAGCTGCCCGAAGGCTATAGCGCGCCGCTGCGCACATCGCTCACCCGGCCCATCCTGATGGGCGGCGTGCCGCGCGGCTTTGCGATCCTCAACGCGACCACATGCGCGGCGATCGCGCTTGGCCTTCAGCAGCCCTTTCTCGGCATCCCGCTTTGGATCGTCCTGCAGGGCGCTGCCGCCTGGGCGGCGTCGCGCGATCCTTGGTTTCTCGACACATGGCGGCGCCATCTCGCCAAGCCTCATTATTTCACGGTGTAGCTCATGCTCGATCTTCGCGCCTACAAAGAGAGCGGACCAAAGCTCACGGATTATCTGCCGTGGGCGGGGTTGATCGCGCTCGGAATTGTTTTGAACAAAGACGGCGCTTTCCAGCGCACGCTGCAATTCCGCGGGCCTGATCTGGACTCTGCCACGCCATCGGAACTGATGGGTGTCGCCGCGCGGCTCAACAATGCGCTGCGCCGCTTCGGCAATAATTGGTGCCTGCATGTCGAAGCGCGCCGAGCGCCAGCGCCCGGCTATCCGGATGCGACTTGGCCCGACGCGGTGTCATGGCTGATCGATGAAGAGCGCCGTCAAGTGTTCGAGACCGCCGGCGCCCGTTTCGAGAGCCGCTACTTCCTGACGTTCGCATGGCTGCCGCCGGCCGAGCGGCAAGGCAAGCTAGAGACCATGCTGTTCGAGGGCGGCGAACGCACCGATGGCGGCGTCGATTATCGGCTGCACCTCGATAACTTCATCGAACGCACCGATCAGCTCATGGCGCTGTTCGAGACGATGATGCCGATGGCGGCATGGCTCACCGACGAAGAAACGCTGACTTATCTCCATGATTGCACCTCGGACCGGACCCACCGCGTCGCCGTGCCGTCAACGCCATTCCATCTTGACGCGCTCTTGCCGGATGCGCCGCTGGTTGGCGGGCTGGCGCCAAAGCTCGGAGCCAAGCATCTCCGCGTCATCTCTGTCCGCAGCTTCGTCACTGAGACGGAGCCCGGTCTTCTCGACGCGCTCAATCGGCTGGCGATTTCGTATCGCTGGGTGACGCGCTTCCTGCCGCTCGACCGGGAGGACGCCCGCAAGGAGCTGGAGCGGATCAGGAAGCGTTGGTTCTCACAGCGCGTGGGCCTGGGCGCCATGTTGCGCGCGGCGCTCTTCAAGGACGAACCCGTCCTGCATGACAACGCCGCGACCAATCACGCCGCCGATGCGGACATGGCGTTGCAGGAATTGGGCGCCGACGTGATCGGCGCGGGCTACGGCACGCTGACCATCACAATCGCGGAAGAAGACGAAAGCGTCGCCGACGAAGCGGTCAGGCAGATTCAGCAAGTGGCTGATGGCTTGGGCTTCGTGACGCAAGTTGAGACCGTCAACGCCATCGAAGCCTGGCTCGGGTCTCTGCCAGGCTCGGCTTATGCCGATGTGCGTCGGCCAATCCTCCTGACGCCCAGTCTCGCGCACCTTTTGCCGACGAGTGCGGTGTGGGCCGGACCAGAACGCAACGTCCATCTTGATGGTCCGCCGCTCATGTTGACCGCGACGGATGGCGCCACACCATTCCGGCTCGATCTGCACGCGGGCGACGTCGGACACACAATGATCGTGGGGCCGACCGGCGCGGGTAAGTCCGTGCTGCTCGCGACGCTTGCCGCGCAATGGCGCCGGTACGCGGACGCCCAAGTCTATCTCTTCGATAAGGGACGCTCGGCGCGCGCGGCCATTCTCGGCATGGGCGGCGATTTCTTTGATCTCGGCGAAGATAACGCGCTCGGTCTGCAACCGTTGGAACACGTCGATGATCCAGGTGAGCGCGCCTGGGCGCTCGACTG
>DAORMO010000002.1:0-3322 GCA_035440585.1 Terricaulis sp. | reverse complement strand
CCAGCGCCAATCTGACGGTCACGCCGGAATTGCGCGCCGAACTCTGGCGGGCGCTCGAAGTGCTGGGCTCTCGGCCGCAAGAAGATCGCACGCTCACTTTATATACAGCGTTGGTGCAGGACGCTTCGGTGCGCGCCGCGCTCCAGCCGTTCACCCACGCCGGTCCGCACGGCCGCTTGCTCGACCACGATCAGACCTCGCTCGGCTATGGCGCCGTCCAGGCGTTCGAGATGGACGATCTGATGCGCCGGCCACAAGCGGCGGGCGTAGTTCTGTCGGCGCTCTTCCATGTGCTTGAACGTCGCTTCGATGGAAGTCCGACACTTCTGGTGCTCGACGAAGCCTGGCTCTTCTTAAAGGACGCCTTCTTCGCCGCACAGATTCAGGACTGGCTCAAAACGCTGCGCAAGAAGAATGTTGCGGTCGTCTTCGCCAGTCAGGAGCTGGCCGACGTTGAAGCCAGCCCGATCGCATCGACCATCCTCGAAGCGTGTCTGACGCGCATCTTCCTGCCCAACGATCGCGCCCGCGAACCGCGTTCCCGCAGCTTCTACGAGGGCCTGGGCCTCAATGGTCGTCAAATCACGCTCATCGGCAACGCGGCGCCGAAGCGCGACTATTACCTCGTTAGTCGGGATGGTTGCCGACTGTTCGAGCTCGGGCTTGGGCCAGCGACGCTCGCTTTCGTCGGCGCCTCACGGCCGGAAGATCACATGCTCATCGATCGCGTGCTCGCTGAAGCGGACAAAGCGGATTTCGCAGCCGCTTGGCTCGATGCGCGCGGCTTGCGCGACGCCGCTGCGGCCGTGCGCCGCTTCAACGCACAATCACCAACAATCAAAGCACCGGCCGTCTTGGCCGCCGCTGAATAAGGGGACGCACAATGCAGCACAGATTCTCGAAACTCATGGCGACGGCCGCGATGGCGGCCGTTCTCGCCATCGCTGCGCCGCCGGCGCAGGCGCAATGGGTCGTGCTTGACCCCGCGAACTTGGCGCAATCGATCACGCAAGTGACGCACATGGTTGAGCAGATTCGCAACCAAGTGCGGCAAGTCGAACAGGCCGCGGCCATGTTGCGGCAGAACCCGCTCCAGCTTTCGCCGGAATTGTCGGAATCGATCGCCGAAGCGCGTCAATTGTTCGACGCTGCGCAAGGATTGGCCTTCGAGGCGAATCGCGTCGGCGAGGATATCCGCACCCTCTATCCTGAGACTTGGGAGAGCTTCGATCTTGATCAGGTCTTGGGCCAATCGGATCAATGGCTCGCCCAAAGCCGCGCGAGCGTCGAACGGGCGATGGAGGCGGAAGCCCGAGCCATTGAATCGATCCAGCGGCAGCAAGGCAGAATCGATCGCGCGCTCTCCTCCTCTTCCGGCGCGGAAGGGCAGACGGGCGCGATCCAGGCCAGCAACCAATTGCTCGGCATCCAGGCATCGCAGCTTGCCGAAATCCAGGCGCTGCTCGTGGCGCAAGGACGCGCGCTGCAAACCGAGCGCATGGAGCGGATCGCGCGCGAAGAGCGCGCCCGCGAAGTGCAACGCCGCGCCTTCCCGACAGAGCGGACCAATACGCCGCCGCCGGCGCAATCGGCCTTCGAGAACTGAGCCGCCATCATGGACACGTCCAGCGTCAATTCGTTCCTGAGCCAGTTTCTCGCCGTCGCCGATAGCGGCTTCGGTTTGATCCAGGGTGATGTGAACTTCGTCCTCAACGCACTGATCGTCATCTCGATCGTGCTGACCGGGACGCAATGGGCGCTGGGCCACGACAATCCTGTCGCGCCGATGTTCCGCAAAGTGCTGTTCATCGGCTTCTTCGCGTTCCTCGTGAACAATTGGGACATGCTCTCGACCGTGATCCATCGGTCGGGCGCCATGCTTGGTCTCCAAGCCGGCGGCGGGTCGCTCACGATGGCGGACCTCCACAATCCGGGACGCATCGGCGGCATTGGCATCGAACTCTTCGGGCGGACGGTAGCGCTCGCGGAAGGCATGAATCTGCTCTTCGACTTCATATCGCTGGTGACGATCTTCCTGGCGGCTGTGTTCGTGATGCTCGGCTTCTTCGTCCTCGCGCTTCAGATCTTCGTGGCGCTGATCGCATTCAAGCTCGGCACCCTCGCGGCCTTCATCGCGCTCCCCTGGGGCGTCTTCAACGGCACGGCATGGGTCGCGGAGCGGCCGTTAGGATGGGTCGCGGGGTCGGCAGTCAGACTCTTCGTGTTGGCGCTGATCGCCTCTGTATCCATCACCTTCGTCAACACGCTGCCGGCGACGCTCGTGCTCGATGACGGCGGGGCGCTCAACGTACTGCTGTTCGGCCTCACCGTGCTTGCACTCGCTTGGTTCGGGCCGTCGCTCGCGAGCGAAGTGGTGCAAGGCCAGCCGCATCTCTCTGGGTCCGACGCGATCCGCACGGCTGTCGGCGCCGGCTTCTCCACCGTCGGCGCCGGCTTCATCGCCGTACAGGCCGGTAAGGGCATGTGGAATCTCGGCAAAGGCGCTGTGAACCTGGCGCTCGGTTCGCCGCCAAAATCTCGCGGCGGATCGCGTGGCGGCGGCGGAGGCTCGTCCTCCAACAGCGGCCAGCGCGCCATCAATTACACGGCGATGCAGCCGCGGCCGTCTCAAACCAATCCGAAATCAACTGGGGGCAAGCCATGAACTTCGCATTCCGCGCACCGACTAAAAGTTACGCCGCGCCTCCGCCGGACACGCCGTACCAACGCGCGCGCCAGGAATGGGACGCGCGCATGGGGTCGGCCGTGCTGTCGGCGCGTTCTTGGCGCATGACGGCATTCGCTGGCCTTGGTCTCGCGGCCGCTCTAGGTGCTGCGCTCACCTTCGTTGCGCTCGATCAGCGGACGTTCGTGCATGTAGTCGAAGTGTCCCCTGAAGGGACGGTGATGCAGGTGCGGGCCGCGGACGGGCGCTGGAATCCGACCAACGCGCAAACCGCGCATCATCTCGGCCGCTTCGTTCGCCTCGTGCGTTCGCTGCCGACGGATGGCGTGGTGTTGCGAGAGAATTGGCTGGAGGCGTACCGCTTTCTGACGCCGCAGGCCGCCGCACAACTCTCCGAGATTGCGCGGCAAGACGATCCGTTCCTCTCGCTCGGCCGCGTCGGGCGTACCGTCCATATCCGTTCGATCATGGCCCGCTCGGGCAACACCTGGGAAGTGACCTGGGTAGAGCGCGCAACCAATGCGACCGGCACGCGTGACGGCGAAGTCTATTCCGGCGTGTTCACGGTGACGACGCGTCCGCCGCGCAATGCCGATGAAGTCGCGGCCAATCCGCTCGGCTTGTTGATCTCCGACT
>DAORMO010000001.1:38470-53002 GCA_035440585.1 Terricaulis sp. | reverse complement strand
CTCCTGCTCCTTCAGGATCGCGATGATCTGCTCTTCGCTGAACCGCTTCCGCTTCATTCTCCGGCTCCTTGCTAGGCCGGACTCTAGTTCCTTTTGGACAAATTTGCGGGGGTCACATCATCGGCGCCAGATCTGCCTCGTGGTCCTTCAGGGCCAGGGATTTTGTGCGCTCTGTTTGTAGTTAAGCTTCACCGTTCTTGCCGCGGCAGCTTTTCAGCTCTCGCGATCGCGCACGAAGGTGCGGCCCGCGAGCAGGAAATGCACCGCGGCCCAAGCAAGGAAACCCAACATCGCGATAAGCGCATAGCGGATGCCGGTTGCATCCGCTGCGGCGCAAACAGCTGCATTGGCGGCGTCCGCGCATGCGGTCACACGGTCAAGGCCGTGATCGGCGAGGATTTGCGCAGCGAAGAAATCGTTGGCGAGGCCCACCAATGGCGGGCCGACGCCGTAGCCGATTATGGTGCCGACAAACACAAGAATGGCTGTTGCCGTTGCGCGCGCACGCGGCGGCGAGACGCTTTGCGCCACGGCGAAGTATGGTCCTGCGTAGAGGAAGTGCACCAGCGGCGCGGCGAGCAATAACACCAGCGCCGGCACAAGGGAGGTTTGCAGGAACGATGCGGCATAAAGCGGGACCGCAAGCGCAAGCCCAAGCGCCGGGAGCCAAGTGAGCGCGTTTTTGTGCCGCTTAGCAAGGCGGTCGGCAAGGAAGCCGCCTAAAAACGTGCCGACACCCATCGAGATTCCGGCGTACGCGCCATACACATAACTTGCGTGGGCGATTTCATCCTGCAGCGTCGCGCCCATGTCGTAATTGCGCACGAGGTGTGAGACGAGAAATTGCAGGCTGCCATAACCGCACGCCGCCACCATCGCGCCGCCGAAGGCATTGTGCCAGAACGATGGCTTACGCCCGAGAGCCTTCAGCGTTTCAGCGAACGTTGGCGCTTGTTCTTGCGCTTTCATGCGTGGCGGCTCACGCACAGTGAGCTTCAGCAATAACGCGGCCAGCAAGCCCGGCGCGCCGAGGAGCCAGAAAGCGCTGCGCCAATCGAAGTTTTGCGTCAGCCAGCCGCCGCCGATCGCAGCGATCCCCGAGCCGAGCGGAATGCCTAGCGCGTAGATACTGAGTGCGGAGGCGCGGCGGTCGGCTGGGAAGTAGTCGGAAATCACCGAATGCGAGGGGGGCACGCACGCAGCTTCGCCGATGCCGACGCCAATGCGCGCCAGCAGGAGCTGGAGATAGGATTGGGTAAAGCCGCAGAGCGTGGTGAAGAAGCTCCAGATAGCGGCGCCCGTTGCGATAATACTGATGCGATTGGTCCGTTCGGCCAGACGCGCGATCGGAATTCCGGCGATCGTAAACAAGAGGGCGAAGGCGGGGCCGCCAAGGATGCCCAATTGGAAGTTGGTGAGCCCAAATTCCTGTTTGACCGATTCCTGCACGATCCCGAGCAGGATGCGGTCGATAAAGTTGAACATATAGATGACGACCAGCGCGCCGAGCACATAGGCCCGATAGGGCTTAGTCCCATGGCCCTGAAAACTTGTGGCGGCGGTTTCGCTCATCTTTGTCCTCCCTTCCCGACAATGGCGCGGCGCGCCCGCCTCTGTCAAACGATCGTTCGATGAGTGCCGCGAGCGAGGAAATCCTTGCGCCAGCCCGCCCCCTTGCATGAATACCAAACGATTGGCAGAATATGGGCGGTAGCGCTGGAGTTCAAATTGTCGCTGAAACTTATTCAGATCGGGATGAATACCGCCGACCTGCCGGCCACCCTTGAGCTGTTTACCGAGGCGTTTGGTTTTCGCAACGCCGGCAGCCAGGTCATCCTCGGCAGCCTTATCCAGATCCAGGGCCTCGATACCAGCGCGCACGCATTGATGTGGTGGCTGGTGGGAGCGCAGCCGCGCTTACAATTGGAGTTTTTCCATCACACCAAGCCTGCCCAGCGGCCATTGCGGGCCGATTGGACGCCGGCGGACCATGGCTGGACGCGCTTCGGCATTGCAGTGGAAGGCTTTGATCGCGCGCTGGAGCAAATGGCCAAGCGCGGCATTGCGCCGATCGCCGGTGTGGTCTCGGTTGGCGGATTGCGACGCTGTGCGTTCCGCGACCCGGCTATTGGCGCGATTGTTGAGGTCATGGAAGACGGTGAGGCGCTCCGTGCGTTGGGCGGTCGAAATGCCGGTCCTGCGCTAGTTTATGCGTCTGCTTCCGTGTCTGACCTTGCCGCGGCAAGGGTTTTCTACGGAGATGTGTTGCAGCTTACGTTCGCGCCCAACGCGGACCTCCATCCGCCGAAAGCAGATGTGTTGTGGGGCTTGGACGGCGCGCAGTCGGAATCCTTTTTGGTCAATGCCGGGGGCGTGTTGCTGGAAATCGTTCAATACCGCGCGCCCATGGGCAGGCCGCGCGCGGGTGATTACCGCACCTCAGATCAGGGTGTCGTCAACGTTGCGCTTGGCGCGCGCGACAAGCCGCCGATTGAGGCGGCGTTCAAGCGCCTCGCCGCCGCCGGACTGACGCCGCCCTATCTTGTTGATGTCGGCGATTTGCTAGCGGGCTACATTATCGATGCGGAGCGCGAGATTGAGTTGGCGGTGATCCCGGAATCGTTGGAAGCGGCGCTCGGATTTGCGCCGCTTAGCCCATTTCTTGGCGCTAGCGAGGGATAAGATAGCCCCCTTGACGGGCGTACTGCGCGTCTAGAGGCTGCCAAACGATTGATAGGCGTGCGGGTGCGCCGGATAAGCCGGGAGGTCGCGTTGGACTTCGTCAATATGGGGCGTTCGGGGTTGCGGGTCTCTGCGGTCGGGCTCGGCTGCAACAATTTCGGCGGCCGGATGGACCTTGCCGGCACGCAGCGGGTGATCGACGCGACGCTCGACCTCGGCGTCAACCATCTCGATCAGCCCGGAAGCATCCAAGCCGGTCGTGCACAAGGCGCTCGATCTTGGCGTCACGCTCTTCGACACCGCCGACATTTACGGCGACCCGCCTGGGCGCGCGGAAGAAGTGCTTGGCCCGCTGCTCAAGGGCAAGCGCCAGGATATCGTGCTGACCACGAAATTCGGCTATGATTTTTCCGGCGGCCCGCCAAACAATTCGCGCGCCTTCATGATGCGCGCGTTGGAAGGCAGCCTAAGGCGGCTCGGCACTGAATTCGTCGATATTTACATGGTGCATACCCCCGATCTCACCACGCCGATCGAGGAGACGCTCCGCTCACTCAATGATATCGTGGCCTCAGGAAAAGCGCGCCACATTGCTGTGTCCAATATGGATGCCTGGCGTGTCGTAGATGCCTTGTGGGTTGCAAAAGAGCTTGGAGTGAAGGGATTCATCTGCAGTCAGAACGAATACAGCCTGCTTGAACGGTCCGCGGAAGCGGAGTTGATCCCCGCGTTGCAGTATCATGGACTGACGCTTAATCCATATTTCCCGCTCGCCTCTGGCATGCTGACCGGGAAATACATCAGCGGCGACGCGGGGCGGTTGAAGGATAATTTTCTTGGCCTCGGCGGCAAATTCCTCATAGAGCGCAACTACGCGATTGTCCGCGAGCTAAACGATTACGCTCAGAGTCGCGGCCGCACGATCACTGAACTGGCGCTAAGCTGGCTGGTCTGCCAGCCCGTGGTGGCCGGCGTCATCGCCGGTGCGACGCGGCCGGAGCAGGTTGAGCAAAATGTGAAAGCAGCCAATTGGAAATTGACGGCGGACGAACTCGCCGAGATCAATGCAATTACCGCCTGAGGAAGCGCCATGATCAACGGCGTCCATCACATCTCGCTCGCGACGACGGACATGGAGCGCATGCTGGGCTTTTATCGCGACCTTTTAGGTCTTCAGGTGCGCGAAGCGTGGAAGGTCGAGAAGACCGACGCGACCTTTCAAACCATCGTCGGCCTGAAGGACGCGGCTTTCCACGCCGCTTGGCTCCGCGCCGGTAATGTCGAGATCGAAATCTTCCACTATCTCCATCCGAAGGGCCGCCCGGTCACGCCGAGCCCGGCTTGCGACGGCGGCATACGTCACATCTGCTTCGACATCACCGATCTGGCCAGTGAGTATGCGCGCCTGAAAGCCGCCGGCGTCGAATTCTTTTCTGAGCCGCAGCACGTGCCGGAAGCGCGCGTCACGACTGTGTACGCGCGCGATCCGGATGGGAATATTGTCGAATTGCAAGAAGTGCACGCAGGTAGCGGCATCCCAGCGATTAAGACATACGCGCCGCTGTCGTAAAGCGCGCGCGCTCTATTCGATCACAAGCGGGAAGGCCGGGTGGTCGAATGGTTTATCGACCTGCAGGCCGCGGCCGTCGGTACGGTGGTTTGGGGCTCCATTATAACAAATGCGGGCGTCCATGCGCCGCGAGCCCCATGCCCAGCGATCGAATTTTGTCGATTGGTTTTCCTGCGAATAATGCATGGTGAGGCTGTGGTGCGCGAGCGCGTCGCCCGGTTGCATGTGGAATGCGGGCGATATCTCGAATTTTTCGAGGAGCCATGGATAAACTTCAACGGCGCCTTTCGGAAACATCTTTCCGTTGGCGTCGCGATAAGCGGTCGCCTTGCCCATTGGCGGAAGCCGGTGGCTGCCGCTGAGATACTGGAGGCAGCCCATGTCCGGCGTGATTTCGCAGGCGGCGACCCAGATTTGCAGATCATTGGCGCGGTCAAGCGGCGTTGCCGGATAATCCTGGTGCCAAGGCGTCTCGCCGGAAAACCACGCCTCATCATCGCCGCGCTTGGGCTTGTGAAAGACGCTGTCCGCGAATAGGCGCAGCGGCCGTGTTTTGATCAGGCGTGCGCTCGCTTCGGCCAATTCGTGGCAGACGGCGAGATCTTCCAACCAGCTGTCGCTCTCACGCAAATTCGTTGACGCCACATATTCAACCATCAAGGCGCCTTCGGCTTCCGGCGCGCGTTTGGCGACGTAGCCGTCCTCCCCCTTGATGCGCGTATCCATGACTTTCGTGATGTGTTGCAGCAGCTCGCCTGCGAGGGGCGGCGCAAACAGCCCCTCAAGCTTCACCCAGCCGTTTTCTTCGAAGAACGCGACCTCTTCCTCCGTGACTTCACGGATTTGATCGAACTTCCTCGTAGCCGGCGACTGCTTCTGCAACGGAACCTCCAACGTACTTTCTACAACAATCATACGTATGTTAGAACTTGTTGTCGAGAGGGGCTAAGGTTCGCCTTGGAAAGGAGCCGCTGTCGTGAGCTGCAGTTTGGAGAACAAGGCGATTGCCGTAACCGGCGCCGGACAAGGCATTGGCGAAGCGACTGCGCTGCTTGCAGCATCTCTCGGCGCCAGCGTGCTGGTAAACGACATTGACGCGCACGCGACGGCGCGTGTGGCTGCGGAGATCAACGAACGGGGTGGCCGCGCTCATGCGCACGCCGCCGATATCTCGCAATGGTCGAGCGGGCAGGCGCTGGTTGACACGGCGCTCGCGCGCTTCGGGCGATTGGATGGGTTGGTCAACAATGCGGGCTTCTTCAAGATTGCGCCGCTGTTGGACTCCTCGGAGGCCGATTTCACCGAAACCATAGCTGTCAACCTGGTCGGCGCGGCCGCGTGCGCACAGGCGGCGGCGGCGCACATGCTGGAGCGCAAGAGCGGGGCGATCGTCAATATCGTGTCTGGCGCGCAATGCGGCATGATCGGCCTTGGTGCGTACGGCGCCAGCAAAGGCGCGCTGGCCTCGCTCACCTATGCGTGGGCCATTGAGCTGGCGAACACCGGGGTTCGCCTAAACGCAGTATCGCCGATGGCCGACACGCAAATGGCTCATAAAACGCGCGAGTATTTGTCGGCGCTGTCGATCCCTCTACCGGACGCTGTGCCCCCGGCGAGCGCCAATGCGCCAGTTATTTGCTATTTGCTGTCAGACGCATCGACGGACATCCACGGACAGGTGGTGCGGATCGATGGCGGCGCGCTTGCGCTGATGACGCATCCTGCGATCATGGCGCCGGTCCTGCGGCGAGAGAGCTGGACCGCTGACGCCGTAGCCGAGGCGTTTGCGGCGCATCTGGCCAAACTTCAGCAGCAGCTTGGTGTTGTCCAAATTGAGTTGGTGCGCTGACGTTCAGCCCGCGCCGAACGTAGGTTTGCGCTTCTCGCGCATGGCTTTCAGCGCCTCATTGTGGTCCGCCGTCATCACGGTCAGCGCTTCATAGGCCGCCGCTGTTTCGAGTTGTGCGATCGCGGTGGCGCGGAGGCCGTTGTTGAGAATGGCTTTGGTGTAACGGATTGCTTGCTGCGCGCCGCGCGCGAGCTTGCTCGCGATTTGCGCAACTTTGGCGTCGAGTTCAGCCAGTGGCACGACGTGGTTGATCATGCCGTATTCGCGCGCTTCGTCGGCTGAGATGAGATCGCCGAGCAGCAGCAATTCCCTGGCGCGCATGTGGCCGATCAGGTGCGGCAGTATGAGCGCGCCGCCGTCGCCGGCGGTCAGGCCGATGCGCACGTGCGGATCGCCGAAGCGCGCATCCTCCGCGGCGATGATGATGTCGCAACACACAGCCAATGTCGCGCCGAGGCCGACGGCGTCGCCATTCATGCGGCAGACCAATGGTTTTGGAAACTCAAGCATCGAGAGCACCATGTGCTTGATCTCTTCGATGATTGGCAGGAAGCGTCGCGGGTCGGCGGCCGTCTCTTCCATCCATTCGAGGTTGCCGCCGGCGCAAAAAGCGCGGCCTGATCCGGTGAAGATCACGACATCGATGTCGGCGCGGTTTGCGAGCGCGCGGAACACCCAGGTTAGCTCGGTATGCGCTTCCGGGCCGACTGCGTTCAATTTTTCCGGGTTGTTTAGAGTAAGAGTCGCGATGCGATCCTGCACAGACAGCGTCATCGTCTTTAGTTCTGCGAGGTCCATTATACGTCCCGTTGGGTGAGGTTGATGTACCTACGACGCAGAAAAGCGAGATCACCGTAGGTTCGGCCGATGGCGCGAACGCGCTTATAATAATGCCCCACGCTGTATTCTTCAGTCATGCCGATGCCGCCGTGCAATTGGATTGCTTGGCCGCAAACGAACTCTCCCGCCTCGATCGCTGTGATCAGAGCGGCCGATGCCGAGGCGGCGCGCGCGCGCGGATTTTCGTCAGCGAGAGACAGCGCGCGAAATAGCGCTGAGCGCAATTGCTCACATTTGACGTAGCAATCGGCGATTCGGTGGGTCAGCGCTTGGAAACTCGAAAGCGTGCGGCCAAATTGCTTGCGAGTCTTGATATATTCGGCCGTGAGGGTTAGCGCGCCTTCCATGCACCCCAGCGCTTCGGCGGCGAGAAGAACGCGCGCTTGATCGATGGCGCGCTCAAGCGGCTCGGCGGCGTCGGCGAAGACGAGCGTGGCCGGGGTGTCGTCGAAGGACAGGTCGCAGGCGGGTGCATGATCAAGCGTGCGATAGGGGCGAAGCGTCAGGCCCGCCGCGTCTTTGTTGACGAGCCATAGCGCTATTTTGCCGTCGAGCAGAGCCGAGACCAGAAAATGGTCCGCGATAGCGCCGTCTTGCACGACGATCTTTACGCCGCTGAGCGCAAAACCGCCTGCGTTTGGTTTTGCAATACTTGTGATGCGGCTGAGATCGTAGCGAGACGATGGTTCCTCGGTCGCCAGCGCAACGAACGCTTCGCCCGCGCCTAGCTTTTCCAGCAAAGCGGCGTACGCTTTGGCATCATCCGCGCGCGAGAGCAAATCGACGGCAATGGCGGCGGTCGAAATGTATGGCGTGACAACGAGGCCGCGCCCGAAACTTTCGGTCAGCAGCGCCGCATCTACTGCTCCGCCGCCGAGCCCTCCGCTTGCTTCAGGGATCAGGAGCTGAAGCCAGCCGAGCTCTGCCATCGTCCGCCAGTTCGCCGGCGCGAAGCCATTGCTTGCGCGCGCGTGCTGAAAGCCCGCCTCGTTCGCGATGAAGCGATCGGCGCTCTCTTTCAACATCGTTTGTTCGTCGCTTAGTCGAAAGTCCAAAATGATCCCCGATCACAAACCGAATTGCTGCTTGGCGATGATGTTGCGTTGAATCTCGTTGCTGCCCGCGTAGATTGTCGTCGCGCGTAGGAAAAGTTGGCGCGCGGCGAGGCCAGACGCGTACTCGGGCGCGGACCCGGCCAAGTCGTTCCGCTCCAAATCTGCTTCGTCGTAATAGACGCGCCCGCGCGCGCCGATCAGATCGACAGCGAGGTCTGTCATGTTCTGCTGCAATTGGCTGGCCACGATTTTTAGCGCGGAGGCGATCGCAGGGCTGCGGCTGCCGCTGATAACCTCGCGCAACACGGACCATTCTAAGCCATCCAGATCGATCTCGATTTGAGCGATCCGGCGCCGGATATCGTCTTCGTCTAGTGCGCCGCGTGCGCTGAAAAGCTCCGCCTCCGCCATTTTTTTCAGCAGAGCGAGGTCGCGCTTCGCGCGCGGCACATGCGCGTTGGTCACGCGCTCGTTCCCGAGCAAAAACTTGGCGTAATCCCAACCCCGCCCTTCTTCGCCGATAATGTTGGAGGCCGGAATGCGCACATTCTCGAAGAAGACCTCGTTGACGCTATGACCTTCGTCAATGGTGATGATGGGCCGCACGCGGATGCCAGGGTCGTCCATCGGCATCGCCAGGAAGGAGAGGCCGCCCCTCTGGGCCGGGAGTTCCGTATTGGTGCGCGCCAGGCAGAACATTTTGTCGGCGTAATGCGCTTCCGTGGTCCAGATTTTTTGGCCGTTGATCACATACGTGTCGCCCTCACGAACGGCCGTGGTGCGCAGCGACGCTAAATCCGATCCGGAGGAGGGCTCCGAAAAGCCCTGACACCAGAAGATATCGCCGGTGAGGATATCGGGTATGTATTGTTCTTTTTGCTGCTGGGTGCCGAATGTAAAGATGAGCGGGCCGACCAAGCGCAATCCGAAATAGCTTAGGAAGGGCGCATCGGCAGCGGCCAGCTCTTCTTCAAAGATGTGCACATGCAGGGGCGACCAGCCGGCGCCCCCATATTCCTTTGGCCAATGCGCCGCCGCCCAGCCGCGTTCATACATGATGCGGTTCCAGGCTTTCAGATCAGCTTTGGTTGGGTGTACGCTTTGGCGCGTGCGACGCGCCATATCCGGCGGCACCAGGCCCTGGAGCGCTTCGCGGATTGTGTTCCGAAAACGCTCATCCTCGTCGGAAAATTGCAGGTTCATCCTATCTCCAACCGATCAGCGCGCCGCGGCTAACAAGCGTGCGCGCTCGCGTAGAATGTCCTTGCGAACCTTGCCGATCGCGGTGCGCGGCAGGTCGTCAACCAGTTCGACATGTTCTGGGATTTTTTGTTTGGCGATCCCGGCAGCGATCAAGAAATCCGCGACTTGCTGGATTGTCACGACGCGCCCGGGCGCCGGGACAACGAACGCGCAGGCCATTTCGCCAGTACGCTGGTCCGGCATCGCGACAATGGCGATCTCTGCGATATCTGGATGGCTGGCGAGCGTATCCTCGATTTCTTTCGGGCTGATGTTTTCGCCAGCGCGGATGATGATATCCTTCTTGCGCCCGGTGATGACGATGTAATCATCGTTCACGATGCGGCCGAGGTCGCCCATGTGAAAGAAGCCGTCGCGATCGATGGCCTCGTCGGCGTCCTCTGCACGCGTGTATCCAATCAGCATTTGCGGGCCGCACGCGATAATCTCACCCTCAGCCCCTATCGGCAGCGGCGCGCCCGTTGCGGCATCCACCACGCGCGCCTCGCAGCCGATGATCTGCCCATCGGTCGTTGCGCCAAGCTCCGCATTGGCGCGCGTATTGATCCCGCCGGTAATGTTAGGGACCTCGGTCGAGCCATAGATGCGGGAGAACGTGCAATTGGGAAAGAATGTGGTTGCTTCCCGGATCAGCTCCGGCCGCACCTGTGCGCCGCCGCAGAGGTAAAAGCGCATGTCCGGCAGGTGCTCGTCTTGCCGCTTCGCTTCGGCGAGCAAACCTTCAAGAAAAATCGTGGAGGCGATCATCGCTGTTGCGCGATGTTTTCGCATGGCGCTGATAGCGGCGGCGGGATCCCAGGTGTCGGCGAGGATGGTTGTGATGCCCAGTGTGAAGGGCATGCAGAGCGAATAGAGGGCGCCGGTGACGTGGGTGACGGTCGAAGGATTGTAGAGAGTGTCTTGCGGGCCGACACCTAGATGCTGCTGGCGCATCCAGTTTTCGGATTGGAGGCTATTGTGGCTATGGAGCACGCCCTTCGCCCGGCCGGTTGTGCCCGACGTGTACATCACGAGCTTGACTGCATTGGGATCGGCGCCGGGCAATGCGGCCTCGTGTTGGCCTTCATTCAGAAGGGCGGCGTAGCTCACGCAATCACCCGCGCGATCGCCACGTACGACGACGATCTCCAGCTCACGCCCGAGAGCCGTTCGCACGCGCTTCGCCATGGCGAGATAGTCAATGTTGCGAAACACATCGGGCACGAACAGCAAGCGGCTGCGGCTATCGCTCAACATGAACGTCAGCTCGGCGTCCCGATAAATCGGCGTTATCGGGCCGAATACCAGGCCGGCCTTTGCGGCGGCGAGCCCAATCACGACCGCCTCGCGCCAGTTTGGAAGCTGAAAGGAAATCGTGTCGCCAGGCCTATATCCACGGCGCACCAGTGCGCGCGCGAGCAGCGTTGATTCGGTGTCGAGGTCGCGGAGTGTGAAGGCCTGCTGGCCCTCAATCACGCAGATATGGTCGGGATCTGCGGCGAGGCGTTCAGCGAGGTGGTCGGCGACTGTTTTGTCGCCCCACACGCCGGCCTTCACGAATTCCTCAGCTCTGCGAGCGTCCCAGCGCACCTGCCAGCCGCCAACATCCCGCATGGTATCAACCTCCCGTTTGGTTGATATGCTATTAGCGGGCGGCGGTGTCAAACGCTCGGGGCCTTTTTCTCTTTCAGGATTGCGTTCTCGAGGCCGCCGTCGCGGATGCTCTGGAAGGCCGTCGCGACGTGCGAGAGTTGGTGGGTGTCGAAATGCGCGGCGATGGCGGTGCCGAAGCCTTGCATGTCCAGCGTGCGATTGAGCGAGCGCTTCAGCAGCCGCAGCGCGAACGGCGAGGCTAGCGCGATTTTCTGCGCCATCTCCATCGTGCGGTCTTCAAGTTCGGCCCGTGGGACGACGTGATTGACCATGCCGATATCTTTAGCCTCGGTGGCGGTGAACTTGCCGCCGGTGAACAGCATCTCGCGCGCCTTGCGCTGGCCCAGCACCCAAGGATGCACCAAAACTTCGACTGCCGCCGCGCCGAGCGAATGCGCCACTGGGTCTGAGAAGAACGCATCTTCGGAGGCAATGATGATGTCGCACATGTTGGCGACCATGAAGCCTGCGGCGATGCAGGCGCCTTGGACTTGCGCAATCACCGGCTTCGGCGTTTGCAAGATGTGCAGGGTGTATTCCAGGTAGCGCTTAACCTCGAAATCCCAGCGCTCCTCGACTGTGAAATTGCCGCGCTCGCGCTGCGCCTGTTTCAGGTCGTGTCCGGCAGAGAAGTGATCGCCCTTGCCGCCGAGGATGATCACGCGAACGTTGTCATCCTCGGCCGCCTCCGTGAACGCGCGGTGGAGTTCGTCGAGCAGCTCTTTGCTCTCGGCGTTCCGCGCTTCGGGGCGGTTGTGCGAAATGCGGCGCACCGCGCCGAAATCTTCTACAGCAAGCGTCAAATGCGTCATGTCTCCTCCGTCGCGCACTATTTCGCGAGTGCTGGCTGACGCGATGACTTCGCCGCAGCGGGCTTACGGGCCAGGGCGCCCAAGCGTGAGCCGTAAAGCTGCCCGCCCTTGCCGACGGCCAGGAAGTTTCCGGGATCGCCGAGCAAGCCGATGTTGGCCACAGGATCGCCATCGACGACGATGAAGTCCGCGAGTTTGCCTTTGGAGATAGTGCCGAGATCCTTCTTATTCCCCGTCACCATCTCGCCGCCGAACTTGGTGGCCCAACGAATGACGTCAAGCGGGGGAATGCCGGCGACGCGGACGTAGAATTCAAGCTCCTCGCCGTAAGTGCCGTGATCGAGCGGCTGCGCCCCATAATCGTCGCCCAATGTCATCTTCAGGCCGGCTTTGTTCGCAATGGGGAGCCATTCAATCATGTGCTCCATGCCGCTGCGCATCTCGTCGATAAGCGAGCCGGACCAGATCTTACAGGCCTCGTAGGGATAGCGGATCGAAGGAACCAAGAAGACATCCTTCTCTAGCATCAGATCAATGCATTCTTGGTCAATCCCGTCGCCGTGGTCGACAATATCGATGCCAAGGCGGACACTTTCCATAATCCCTTTTTTATTGGCGATGTGGGCGCGGATGCGGGCGTCGCGCGAGTGGGCGGTGTCGATCGCCGCCTTCAGCTCTTCGACACTCATTTCCAGGTCTTTGTAAAAGCCGACCACGCCGTGCCCAGGGGTTGCGAAGATTTTGATCATCTCCGCGCCGCGCTTCAACTCTTCGCGCACTGCGCGGCGGAACGAGTCGACGCCGTCGGCAATGTTGGTTTGGGACGTCATCCCTGGGCCCCAGTGCCACTCGAAACCGTCTTGCGAGTGGCCGGTGGTGCTGACATCGCGGCTGCCGGCGACAATGCGCGGCCCCTCGATCAGGCCTTGTTCGATGCCGATCTTGCACGCGGCGTCAATTGCATAGGGCGCACCCGCGCTGACGACGCCCGTGAAGCCTGAATAGAGCGCCTTGCGCAGATGATCGGCGGCGCGCAGCGTTTGCAAGGCGGGCGGCGCCTCCATGCCCACCGGCAATTTTTCAGCCGCGCTGAAGCGCGTATAGGTGGCGTGATAATGGCCATGCACCATGCCGGGCATGAGTGTGCGGCCGCCAAGATCGAAAACCTCCGCATCGCCCTCGCTATTGGCGTATTCGTCGCGGCCGACGGACTCAAAGCGGTCGCCGCTGACGACGATGGTCATGGCGTCTTGCGGGGCGTTATCGCCATCGACCAAACGTGCATTGGTGAAAACCATACGTCCCATGGCGCAACCTCCCGATTTTGTATTGACGGTCCGACGTGCCGTCTTAAAGCCGCAACGACCCTAAAACGGCCAAACGGTCGTTGCAATACTTATCAACCGAAAGGTTGGTATGTCTTGACCTGGCGCGGCCCTGTGCGGACAACGGCTTCTGCTCAGTTTGCGAAGGAGGGCGAGATGTCTAAGGTTTGGGTAAAGGGGCGCGCGCGCGCCAAGGATGCTGAACGCTTCGAGGCGTGGGCCGAGGAGTTGGTCGAGAAAATTCGCACAACCGACAAGGGCACGCTTGCGTTTGGGGTCTATCCCATCGGCGGCGGGGAGTACATTTTCCTTGAATTATATGCGGATTCGGAGGCCGCGCTGAGCCATCTCGGCAATGTAGGATCGCTTCTTGAGCGGATGGGCGATGTCGCTGAAATTACCGCGCCGCTCGAGGTCTATGGCGATATCAACGACACGCTGCGCGCGACGTATGCGGGCTGGAACGCCCAAGTGATGCCGCCGCTCAGCGCCTTTTAGCGTCAGGGCGCCGCGCCAGCGCCGGCGTGGCGCCCCTCGCGCCTGCGGCAAATCGAGACAAACGATGGTTTGAATGTGTGGTGTTGCGCCTAACTTAGCGTAAGCGATTGAGAATCTTCGCAGTTTCCCGCGCTAGCTGATATCGATCTCCCGCCATGAACGGGGTGAAGAAGTTGCGTGCGCCGGCGCCGATCAGGGCCTGCGTGCGCTCAGCGATATGCTCAGGCGGGCCGCTGATAAAGAAGTAACGTCCTGCAAAGTCACGTAATTCTAGCTCATCCATGAGGTGAACGTGGTGCTTTGAGCCAAACGCGCGGCTTTCATCCCAGCGCGCATTGAAATCGCAAATGCGGTTTGCGACGTCCGGATCGATCCGATAGCCGCGCTGAGTGAGCAGCGTCCCCGCCAGATCACCCTCACGCGTGGGGGAGCCGGCCGTGCGCCACATAAAGCGCAGAGCGCGGGTCGCGTACTCGTCAAAGCCATCCAAATGGATTGCGCCATCTACCCGCTCGGTCGGGGCGACGCGCAGCATGAACCAGATATCGAGATCATCGATCGAGCGCCCTGCATCTGCTGCAGCGGAAGTGGCGCGCTGTATTGCTGTGCGGATGACGTCGGTGCTGCCGGCTTGCGCGACGACGACGCCGTCGCGACGCGGCCCGCTTCCGCGATCCCGCGCGGGCCATCCGCGCCGAACCAAAGCGGCACTGGCTCCACAGGCTCGGTGCGCATCCGCAGCGGGCGACCGTTCCACTCAATCTCGCGGCCGGCGGTCAACTCTCTTACGGCCGTCGCGTAAGCAACGAAATCGGCCATTTTATATGGCTTTTCGCCCATTTCGATCAGCGCAAGATCGCCGGTGCCGATTCCGCAAAAAATGCGCCCGCCGGAGAGGCGTTGTAGCTCCTGCAGCGTGTTGGCATGTACTGCGGGATGGCGTAGACCTGGGCACGTGACGACCGTGCCGAGCAGGGCGGTCTTCGTATGTTGCGCCGCCTGGAGC
>DAORMO010000001.1:25006-38435 GCA_035440585.1 Terricaulis sp. | reverse complement strand
CCCCAAGCGAGTGCATCAACGCCCAGGTCATCCGCCATCTTGCAAAACGCGTAATCGTTGTGTGGCCCGCCAAAGAAGCCGAAGCGGATACGTTTGTTCGTCATGGGCGCTCACTTTCCGGGCTTAAGGCTTGGGTAGTTTGGATGGCTCGGGCCGGCGCATGCGTGGTGTGCTGGCCGCCAAGGTGGTGGACAATGTCCACTCCTCGGACGAACAGCTCGTCGCGGTTGACCACCAAACATTCGTTTAATATCGTCCCCCTGTCATCACAAGAGCCAGGCAGATAACTGGCGTCCGCATTCATAGGGGAGGGGCATGAGCAAAAGAGACTGGTTGCAGGCGCTTTGCGCTGGGACAATTTTGGCGGGAATGGCGTTGCCTGCCTCCGCCCAAACTGCGGAAAGCACGGCGGCGGCCGCGGCCGAAGAGAGCGAAATCGTCGTTACCGCGCAACGCCGGGCCGAACGATTGGTAGATGTTCCGATTTCGCTGACCGCCGTCGATGGCGGCGCGCTCGCGGACGCTGGCGTCATTCGCATGAGCGATCTCGATCGCGTTGCGCCCGGCCTCGTTTTCTATGTGACGGCCAGCCACGCCTCGCCAACGATTCGCGGCGTCGGCAGCACGTTGACCGGTCCTGGCGCTGACAACCCCGTCGCCGTGTATGTCGATGGCGTCTACCAATCGGCTGCTTCGGCGCTTCTCTTCGAGTTCGACAATATTTCTCAGATCGAGGTGCTCAGAGGCCCACAGGGCACGCTGTTTGGCCGTAATGCGACCGGTGGCGCTATTCGCGTCAGCACGCAAATGCCAGGTTATGAGCCGGAATTCCGCACCACCCTGAGCTACGGTCGCTTTAACGATTTCAGTGCGCGCGCGTACGGCAATTTGCCGCTCACCGACAACCTCTCGGCCAACGTCGCTGTCATGTTCCGCGAAGCCGACAGCTACCTCGACAATCTCTATCCGGGCAACGAAGTGCACGGTCCGAGCATTTTCGCGATCAGCCCGCGTCTGCGCTGGGAGCCGACCAACGATCTCTCGATCACGCTCTCGGCGCTCTACGCAGATCACCGCGACGATCGCTATGAAAGCTTCGCGCCGTATCAGCGCCCATCACCGGCTTACGTTGCGAACCCGAGCTTCGAACAGCCGGGACCGTATGAGATGAACACCGATATTCCGGGCATCTGGGATACGCACAACGAAGGCATTACGCTTCAGATCGATCAGAATCTGAGCTTCGGGTCGATCTCGGCCATTACGGGCTGGACGAGCTATGAAGGCACGTTGAACTACGACGCAGACTTTGCGCCCAGTACGTTCGGTTACATCGAGGGCTTCGATCAAGCCGATACGCTGAGCCAAGAAATCAACTTCGCTTCCGAGCAGATGGGGCCGTTCAGCTTTGTCGCCGGCCTGTATTTCTACAATGACATCGCGCGCCGATCGCAGCCGTTCTATCTCGGACCAGCTGGCCAGACGACGCCCGGCGCTGGATACCGCGCAAAGATCACGACCGACGCTTGGGCGGCATACGCCGAGGGCGTCTATGACATTACGCAAAGCCTGCACCTGACGCTCGGCGTTCGCTACTCTCATGAAGAAAAAGAGTTCGACTATCTGAATCTCGGCAACGGGCAGGTGGGCAACGAATCAGAAAGCTGGGAAGAAGTGACGCCGCGTGCGGTCATTCGCTACGAACTTACTGATCGTTCCAATATCTATGCGTCGTTTAGCCAGGGCTTTAAGTCGGGCACTTATAATCCAAGCGTGAACCCATCCCCGCCTGGCGTGGCGAACCGGCCGGTCAATCCTGAATACGTCGACGCCTACGAAATCGGCTACAAGATTAGCCAAGCGAATTGGCGTTTCGCGGCCGCGGCCTTTTTCAGCGAATACACCGACATTCAGGTCAACATTCAGCTTGGTCCGAGCATCCTGGCGTATCAGAATGCGGGCGCTGCTGAGATCTACGGTGTTGAACTCGAATGGGCGGCGGACCTGACCGACCGCTTCAATCTCAGCGCTGGCGCTGCTTGGACACACGGCGAGTACACCGAGTTCGCAAACGCGCCGATCTCGGACGGCACCAATGCGCCGGTCATCTTCGGCGATGTCTCGGGCAATACGACGACTCGGACGCCGGAGTTCACGGCCAATCTCGCGGGCACCTACACGATACCGACGAGCGTTGGCGCGTTCGCCATCACCGGCAACGTGGCTTACAATAGCGGCTACTATCCTGCACCGGATAACCGCCTCAAGCAGCCGGCCTATACGATGGTCAATGGCGAAATCTCCTGGACGACGCCGGACGAGCGCTATCGCTTCGCGCTCTGGGGCCGCAACCTCCTCGATGAGGAGAAGCTGCTCTATCTGGCGGCGGCGCAGTTCGACCTCGCGATCTACGATGAGCCAATGACTTACGGCATATCGATCAGCGCGAATTTCAACTAATCTCCCGTGGCATACACGCCGGGCGCAAAACGCCCGGCGTGCTTTTTTCTGACGTGCTAATACTTGAGCCGTCAGCGGAGGTGTTTTGGAGATGCGCGCGCTCGTTACCGGTTCAGCAAGCGGCATCGGTTTAGCCGTCGCGCATAGGCTCAACGCGGACACGAAGGCGCGCACCGGACATGGCGCTCAATTAGCGCTTGTCGACATCGCTCCGGATAAGCTCAACGCCGCCGCTCTTGGATTGCGCGAAGAGGGCGCCGAGATCGTCGAGATTGTCGCCGATATGACCGATGTCGCGGCGCCCGCAATGGCGGTCACGCGCGCGGTTCAGCAATTCGGCGGGCTCGACGCGCTGATTAGCAATGCCGGCGCCATCGCGCAGGCAACCCTGCTGGAGCTTACGCTGGAGCAATACGAGCGGACCTTTCAGCTCAACACGCGCGCGACTTGGCTCTTGGCCAAGGCCGCGCATCCGCACCTTAAAGCGTCGCGTGGATGCATCGTGGCGACTGCATCTGTCGCTGCGCATCATCCCATCCCGACACTGGGCGTGTATTCGCCCAGCAAGGCCGCGCTTTTGATGTTGACGCGCCAAATGGCGGCAGATTGGGGGCCCGACGGTATCCGCGTGAACACGGTGTCGCCCGGCTCAACGCTCACCGGCATTTCCGGCGCCGATCCAGGCTCATTCGATCCGGCATTGATGGAGCCGGGCGGCGCACCTGATCGCAATCCGCTCGGATTTTTTTCCAGGCCGGATGATCAGGCTGCGGCGATCGCTTTTCTTGCGAGCGCCGACGCGCGATTCATCACTGGCGCGGATATCCAAGTCGATGGCGGCGTGCAAACTCAGCTCATGGTGAAATCCGGCCACCCGCGAAAAAACTGAAGTGCAGCGTGCCGAAAGAACGAACGTGGAGAAGCGATGTCGACCTGGGATTATGAGACCGACCTCGTCGTGGTCGGATCAGGTTCAGCGGGCCTTACGACCGCCTGGACGGCGGCGAAATGTGGGCTCAAGGCGCTGGTGATCGAGAAAACCGAATATTACGGCGGCAACAGCGCCATGTCAGGCGGCGGCGCCTGGATGCCTAACGCGCCAGAATTGCTGCGACAAGGCCAACGCGACGATCCGAAGAATGTGTTTCAGTACCTTCGCAACATCGCGCCGGAGGTAGATGAAGCGCGGCATCGACGCTTTGTCGAAGAAGCGCCCAAGATTGCAGCGGCGCTGGAGACGACGCCGCATTTTCGCGGCGGCTATTATTGGGGAAAGGGCTACTCCGATTATCACCCCAGCAAAGGCGGCAATCCGCTGGGCAGGGGCCTGTGGCCGAATCCCATGGATCTCAGGTCGCTAAAACAGGAAGCGCACGACCTTCGCGGCAGCGCGCTCATGGTCGGCGCGCCAAAGGGCGTGTGGATGACTAGCGCCGAGGTCAGTGATCTCATCCGCGTCCGCTGGGGCGCTTCGCTGCGGCGTTATAAAATGATGATGAAGATGGGCTGGCGCAAAGTTCACGCGCACCTCACCGGCGCGGAGATGATCACGTCCGGGCGCTCGCTCGTCGCGCGTTTGCGCCTTGCCTTACGCGACGTCGGCGTTCCGCTTTGGCTGAAAACGCCGATGAAATCGCTGATCGTTGAGGAAGGCGCCGTTGTCGGCGTCAACGCCGAGAGAGACGGGATGCCGATCCGTATCCGTGCGCGCCGCGGCGTAATGATCGCGGCGGGCGGTTTTGAGTTTAGCCCGGAACTGCGCGCCAAGTTTCAGCCGTTGCTGGGCGGTGTCGGGCATAGCCATGGCTCGCCCGGAAATACGGGTGACGGCATCATGGCCGGCGCGGAGATTGGCGCTGCGATCGATTTGATGGACGATGCGTGGTGGATGCCGGCGATCGACACGCCAGGCGCCGCGCGGCCCACAGTGATGGAGCGCCAGGCGCCCAATCAGTTCATCGTCAATGTTGAGGGCAAGCGCTTCGTCAACGAATCCGGACCTTACACGGACTTCGGCCACGCGGTGCTCGCCGGCCAGGCCCGCGGCGTCGATCACACCAAGTTCTACATGATCACCGATCACGAAGCTTGGACGCACAACCTCATCGCCAGCCATGTGCCCGGCATGCCGATGCCGCAGGCTTGGCTAGATAACGGCACTGTTGTGATCGCCGACACGATGGAGGCGCTGGCGAAGAAGATCGGCGTGCCAAGCGATGTGCTCGTCGAAACCGCTGCGCGCTTCAACAGATTCGCCGCTGCCGGACATGACGAAGATTTCCATCGCGGCGAAAGTGCGTATGACAACTTCTATGGCGATCATCGCCAGAAAAACCCGAACCTCCGCGAAGTGAACAAGCCGCCTTATTACGCGTTTCGCATGGTGCTCGGCGACCTTGGCACCAAGGGCGGCCTTGTCACTAACGAGAATGCGCAGGTGCTGGATCAGCAAGGGCGTCCGATACCCGGGCTCTACGCCGCCGGAAATAGCAGCGCGTCGGTGATGGGGCACAGCTACGCAGGCCCCGGCGCAACGATTGGCCCGGCGATGACATTTGGCTGGATCGCGGCGCACATGATGGCCGGGCGTAACACGACAATGGCGCAAGAGCTGGGCGCATTGAGCACCTGAGCACGAGGAGCAGCACCATGCCGGCGCCAAAAGATTTACTGATCCAACCCGAGCGCAGCACTGTTCGCCCCGGTGAACGAAAAGCTTACGATCGGGTTGTGGGGCGGCAAACGTCTTACGGTTATTCCAAAGGCACGCCCGGTTATGATGTGCGGCCGAAAGGGCAGGAGGCAGGGCCATATTTCGGCGTGCTGCTGAACGCGCCGCTGGTCGCGGATCATCTAAGCGAACTTGGCGTTTACTATCGCACGCGCGGCGAGTTCCCTGGCAGCTTTTCTCATGCAGATCGTGAGTGGACGGATGTCGTTTTGGGTGAGCACCTCGGCTTCAACATGTGGGGCCATATTCTCGACGCCATAGCCGTCGGGGTGCGGGCCGAGGCGGTGTACGCGGTGCTTGAGCATCGCGAAAACGATCTCACCGATGGCGAGCGTATGCTGGCGCAATACATCCGCCGCCTAGCCGACGGCGCGCTCGAAGCTTCAGACTGGGACTATGTGCAACAGAAATTCGGCACGCGCGGCGCGGTGGAGTTCTCGGCTTGGATCGGGCATTTGATAACCACGATCCGGCTCATTCAGGCGTTTTTGGCTAATCATTCCGATTCAAATGAAGTCCTCGCCGCTCGCCTGCGCAAGTTCATCGCGGATGGTGAGCCCCTTCCGGATCCAAAGGCGCGCGTGCCGAAGCTGGAATATGAAGAGTCGACGAGCTGAACGTCAAAGCGGCCCAAGGCTCATGCCGCCGCATACGGTGATAACTTGGCCTGTTATGTAGCTCGCGTCCTCCGACGCAAGGAAACGTACGCACGCAGCGACTTCGCGAGGCTCACCCGGGCGCCGCATCGGAATAGCTTGAACGCCTTTGTCTTGATATTCTTTCGGGACCGTCCTGAACATGCCTGCGTCGATCAAGGCTGGCGCTACACAATTCACCGTTACGCTATAGCGCGCCATCTCGATCGCGGCGGTCCGGGTCAGGCCCTCGATGCCCGACTTCGCCGCCGCGTAGCTTGCACCGGCGATGGAGCCCCGGCCGGCGAGCGAGCTCATGGTGACAACACGCCCATAGCCGCGCGTCCGCATACCCGGGAGAAACGTGCGCATCGCGTTCAAGGTGCTTTTAACGTGGGTGGACATGACGAGATCGAAGTCCTCGTCCTTCACTTTGATGAGCAGGTCATTGCGGATGACCCCCGCCATCGTGACCAGAATATCGACGGGCCCCCGCGCGGCTTCAATGTGCTCTCGCAGGGCCTCAACTTCGGCGGCGGACGTGGCGTCGCAGCCTTCGCCATGCACCGTATGCCCTTTCGCGGCCAACGCCGTCGCCAGCGTTTCGGCGGCTTCCGTATTGCGATCCGCGATCGAAACCTGATGGCCCGCTTCAGCCAGCGCCTCACATACAGCGGCGCCAATTCCGCCGGCCCCGCCGACGACCAAGCTGTGACGCATTCACTGTCTCCTCATCTGATCGCGGCGTTGACGGCGCTGTAGAAACCAATAATCTATCGATCGTTTGGTGGCCTGCAAGTGCCTGAATGGGGGAGCGCGTTGTGTCAGAGTTGGTGAGCACAAGGACGGAAGGGGACGTCTGTGTGGTAGCCATCGACAACCCGCCCGTGAATGCGTTCCACCCGCGTGTCGCCGAAGCCTTAATCGAGGCGTTCGATGCGCTCGACCGGCGCAAGCCCAAGCCGCGCGCCGTCATCCTGACAGGGGCTGGCCGCCATTTCATGGCTGGCGGCGACGTTCGTTTCTTCCAAAGCCTCGATGAGACCTCGGCCGAGCGTTACGCGCGCCGGATTCAGATCTGCCAGGAAATCCTCCTTCACTTCGAGGCGCCTGTGATCGCGGCGCTCAACGGCAGCGCCCTCGGCGGGGGATGCGAGTTGATGATGGCCTGCGATATTCGTGTCGCGTCTGAAGAGGCTGTGTTTGGCCTGCCGGAGGTGACGTTGGGCGTTATTCCAGGCGCCGGCGGCACTCAGAACCTGCCGCGCCTCGTGCCAATCGGCACGGCAAAGAAGCTGCTCTTCACTGGCGACCGCATTTCCGCCGCCGAGGCGCTAAAGATCGGGCTTGTCGATCAGCTCGCGCCTGCGGGCGCTGTTATGGACGAATCGATGGCTTTGGCGCAACGCATCGCCAAGAACGCGCCGCTCGCGGTTGCCACCGCCAAGCGCGCCGTCAACCTCGGCGTCGAACTCAATCTATCCGAAGCCTTGCGCCTTGAGGCGCGGCTTTTGGGCGAACTCTTCCACTCGCAAGACGTGAAGGAAGGCATCGCCGCTTTCATCGAAAAGCGGCGAGCTGACTTTCAGGGAAAATAGCTAGGACCTGTTGATGAAAATCTGTGTCATTCATGTCAATTGCGAAGAGCTTTCGCTTGACTACACCAAGCTGGTGGAAATGAATCTCGATCGCGTGAAGCGCAAAGACACCGAGATCGTTCACAAATACGTCGCGCATCTGCGGCGCGCTTCCGATACTGTCCTGGCGTTTCCCATTCTCCTCAACAAGATCGACGTTGTGCAACGCGCCGTGGAGGCGCAGGCGGATGGCTGCGACGCTGTTCTGGTGGCGTGTTCCGGCGATCCAGGCGTTACCGAAGCGCGGACATTGCTCGACATTCCGATGGTCGGTCCCATGGAGGCGGCGCTGCATCTCGCCGCCCAGTATGGCCGCAAGATCGGTATCGTCACTGCGCTTGATCCGTCCTGGGCGGAGGCTTGCGAGACAATGACGGATATGGCCGGCCTCTCGTCGCGCCTTGCCGGCGTCGAGAGTATTGATATCCCTTCGCCCGTCGCGTTCACCGAAGGCTTCGCCAATCCCGCGCCCGTGCGCGAGGCGATCATACGCTCTGCAAAGAAGCTGGTCGCGCGCGGCGCCAATGTGATTGTTCTGGGCAGCGCCGGCTTGAGCGTAATGGCGTCGAACACCGAGCTTGCGGAGGTGCCGGAGATGGGCGTGCCAATCCTTGATACGATTTCCGTTGGCCTCAAGTTCGCCGAGGTTCGCGTCGATCTCACCAAATGTTTCAACGTCCCGGTGGCTAGCCGGCTCGGGATGTTCGAGAAAATGGATGAGAAGAATCGCCGTAGGCTTGTGAGACTTTTCGATCTCGGCTGGGATGCCGCTGGTCAGGCGTCCTGAAATGAATGATCTCCTCACCGACGAAGAACGTAGCCTGCAAGATAGCGTTCGTCGCTTTATGCGCCAGGAAGTCGAGCCGCTCGTCCCGCAAATGGAAGCGAGTGGAGAGCCGCCGCGCAGCTTATTCAAGCGGCTCGCGGAACTCGGTTTCCTTGGCACGTTCTTTAGCGAAGAGGATGGCGGAAGCGGCGGCTCTATGGCGACGCGCGCCATTGTTAGCGAAGAAACCGCGCGTGTGTGCGCGGGTCTCGATCTCGTTCTGTTCGCCGATGTTGTGCTGTTTGGGCGCGCGTTGATGCGTCACGGAACGCCAGCGCAAAAAGAGAAGTATCTGCGGCCCGTTCTTGCCGGGGAGAAGATCGGCGCAATGGCGATCACCGAGCCCGGCGGCGGCTCCGATGCGCTCCGCCCCTCGACCACCGCCAAAGCGGACGGCACGGGCTTTGTGCTGAAAGGCCAGAAGACCTGGATTACGAACGCGCCGATCGCGGACTTTATTCTGGTCATTGCTCGAACAGGCGAGGGCCTGAGCCGGCTTGACGGCGGCACTTGGTTCATCGTCGAGCGCGGCATGCCCGGTTTTTCGACAGGCAAGCCATTCGATAAACTCGGTATGCGCTCATCGCCGACCGGCGAGGTCTTTCTCGACGACGTGCAATTGCCGCGGGAGCAGGTCCTTGGCGAGGTGGGCCTTGGCTTCCGCAGTCTGGTGGATTCGCTCGACACAGAACGTGTGCTCGTCGGCGCCTCCACCGTGGGACAAGCGCAAGGCTGCCTGGACGAAGCTGTGCGTTACGCCAATGAGCGGGAGGTCTTCGGTGAGATGATCCGTGACTATCAATTGATCCAAGAGAAGATCGCCAACATGGCGACTGGGATCGAGATGTCGCGTTCCATGCTTTATCGCCTGCTGCGCGCTATTGATCGTGGCGAGCGCGTGACGCGTGAAGCGGCGATCCTGAAATTCTATTCGTCGCAAATGTTGACGCAAGCTTCTTCCGACATGGTGCAAATCTGGGGCGGGGCGGGGCAGCTCGAAGCCAATAAAACCGCGCGCTTTTATCGGGATGGCAAGCACCACGAGATCGGCGCAGGCACGAACGAGATCATGAAAGTGCTGATCGCGCGCGAGACCTACAAAGAAATGGGCTATCGCCGCTAGCCGCCGCGCGGCAGGTAGAGCCGGCGGAAGATTTCGCGTCGCTGCTCGGGCGTCGGCGGCGGCGACATAGCCATAAAGGCGCGGATCGCGGCGTCGCGCAGATCTGGCAGGCTTTCACGCTTGGCCAAAGGAAGAAAACGGCGTAACGCGCCAGCGTCAAGGTCGGTGCAATATACTGGCGAGCCTGGCTGCTGGCGCCATGAACACGCAAGATTGCCTATGACAACAGCGTGAAAGCCGGCCGCTTCCACAAGCGCGACGGAAGTGTCCATCGCGGCTGCATCGTCGCCAGAAAGCGGCAACGCGATGCGGTCTGTGGCGCCAAGGGGGGCGGCCGTACTGCGCCAGGCTATGCGACTGGATGCTGTTAAACGCCTTCACCACCGGCCGCCGCACGTGCTGCGTCACCCAAACGCTGTCCGCCAGGCCGTTGTCGAGCGCCGCGATCCGATCGTCGCGGAAGGGATAATAATTGTTGGTGTCGATAACGACAGGCGCGCGTGCGAATAGCTCGGGTCTCAAAGAGGGGGTCGCGCGCTGCGGGATCGACAGAACCAGCGCGTCAACGCCGCTCGCCACCTCTTCTATCGAAACGGCGCGCGCGCCCGTTGCAATGGCGACGTCGCCCAGTGTCTGGGGACCGCGCGCATTTGCGATGGCCACATGGTAGCCGGCCTCAACCAGCCGGCGGGCGAGCGTTGCGCCGATATTGCCGGCGCCAATGATGCCAACGCGCATTTAGCTGCTTCACTCAATACAGCGTGTCGAGCACGTCTTTGCTGAACGGTATGAGTTCGTCGAACCGGCCCTCTTTGACCTTGCGCACCCACATTGGGTCCGCGAGCAGGGCGCGGCCGACGGCGACGATGTCAAATTCGCCTGCGGCGAGGCGCTTAGCGATCGGTGCAAGATCAACCGAAACACCGGCGGCTTCGCCAATCTCGGTTACGGACATCGGCCCTGAAAGGCCGACGCTGCCGACTGTGATCGTTGGCCGATTTGTAAGCTGCTTGATCCAGCCCGCGCCGTTGAGATCAGAACCAGGAAATTCCGGCTCCCAAAGTTTGCGCTGCGAGATATGAAAGATGTCGACTCCCGCGTCGGCTATGGGCTGGAAGATCGCCTTTAGCTTTTCCGGGGTTTCCGCGAGTTTGGCTTTGTAGTCTTGCTGCTTCCATTGCGAGATGCGCAAGATGATGGGGAAATCAGGCCCAACCGCGGCGCGAACGCGCTCGATCAGCTCCACGGCGAAACGTACGCGCTCGATGTCGTCGCCGCCGTATTCGTCATCGCGACGATTGAGTGGCTCCCACAAAAATTGATCCAGAATGTAGCCGTGCGCGCCGTGAATTTCGCAGCCATCGAAGCCGATTTCGCGCGCCGCCACCGCCGCCCGCGCGAAGCTGTCTTTGATCGCTTCAATATCGCTCTTGCTGGCGGGGCTAAACACGCTCTTTCCGCCCGGCTTGAAAATGCCTGAAGGGCTGACGCTCGGCAGGTCGCGATTGGGGTAATCGTCGGTGCGCGGATCGCGCATGATGCCAACGTGCCAAAGCTGCGGCACAATCTTCGCCCCCGCTTCGTGCACCCCTTCTGCAATACGCCGCCAGGCCTTGAGCGCGCGGCCGTGAAAGGCGGGAACGCGTTCAGAATAGGAAGACACCGGGTGATCGACAGTGGTGCCTTCGGTAATGATCAGGCCAACGTCATTCTCCGCGCGCCGCTTGTAATAGGCGGCGACATCCGGGCCCGGGAATTGATCTGGTGATTTCCACCGCGTCATGGGTGACATTGCGATGCGATTTTTGAGCGTTAACCCGCCGCCCTCAAAGGGTTGAAACAGGGGGGCGAGCATATTGCTGGCCGCGCTGTTCTGATCGGCCTGCGTGCTGGCCAGTTGTTTGGTCGAGTGCGTCATCGATTGCGTCCTGACTATCGGCAACCGGCCATGCCGCCGTCGACCACCAGCTCCGCGCCGGTCACGTAGGCGCCGGCTCTGGACGACAGAAAGATGCATGCGCCGGCGATGTCTTGCGGCGCACCCATCCGACCCAGCGGCACGCGCGAGATGAGGTCAGTCATTGCCTCGGGATCGTCGCGCATATGGTCAGTCATGTGCGTGGGGAAATAGCCTGGCACGATCGCGTTGACCGTGATGTTGTGCATCGAGAGATCGGTCGCGAGCGCGCGGCTCATATGATGGATGGCGGCTTTGCTGGCGACATAGAAATAGGCGCGCAATGGTTCGATCGCTTTGCCAGAAATCGAGCCGATATTGATCACGCGCGCCGGATCGCCCTCGCGTGCGGCGGCTTTGAGCTGGGGCAGCAGATCGCGCACGAGCCGGAAGGGGGTCTGCACATTGATCGGCCAGACGGAGTCCCAGCCCTTGTCGGGGAAGGTCTCGAGCGCTGCGCCCCACGTGCGGCCCGCATTGTTGATCAAGATTTCCAGCGTGTCGCTTTCCTGGCGCACGCGTTCCACCAGCGCCGCGCATCCGTCAGACGTGGTTAGGTCGGCTGCGATGCCGATTGCGCCGCTCAGTTCTTTCGCGGCGCCCTCTGCGTCAGCTGCTTTGCGCGACGTCAACAAGACGCGCGCGCCGGCCGCGGTGAGCCCCTCTGCGATCATGCGGCCCATGCCGTTGGCGCCCCCCGTCACGAGCGCGGTTTTGCCTTCGAGATTGAATAGGTGTTGGAACATTAGAGCGCCGCAGGATCCTGATTGGGTTAAGCTAGAACCAGCAAACTACTAATCGAACAAACGTTTGGCAACTGCTGTGCGCGCGAGATTGCGGGCAGGGCGCGTGTCCGCGGCGGAGCGGGCGCCCTTCGCTCAGGCAATCTCAGTTCGAGCGCTGACCATTACACGACGCGCGTGTGGCTAGGCGCGTCGTCGCTTCTGCGATGCTCGGGGCATCGTAATTTCTATTACATTCAGACTGGGCGCCGTGCCTTGCTCGACACTTTGGCGCGTGGGCGGCCCTTCTTTGCAACGCTCTTGGCCTCGGTCTCGGACGGAATTCGAATCGAATTCGTCAAGACCTCCGCGATGTCGTCCGCGGCTTGGTCCAGCGGGCGCGGCCCGTCGGGGTGGAGCCATTCGTGCACGCCGGCGACTGCGCCGGAGATCAGCGTTGCCGCAAGCGAGACGTCGAGGTTGGGCGGCGTGAGGCCCAATTCCTTGGCTTCCGTGACGAGCGTCCCCACTGTGCGCTGATACATCTTCCGTTCAGAAATGATCTCGCTCTGACGTTCAGGCGGCACGTAGTGGAAATCGCGCAGAAAGATCGCGAGGCGGTCAGCGTGAACCGCGCCGAATACCGCGCATTGCTTCAGATAAATGCGCAATTGCGTAAGCGGATCGCCGGAATCGAATTTCACCTGGGCGATGATGCGTTCACCATCCTTGTGCAGGTCGCGCAGGATTTCGAACAGCAAATCTTCTTTGGAGTCGATGTAGTAGTAGAGGCTGCCCTTCAGCAGACCGACGGCATCGCTGATGTCCTGCATCGATGTGCTGGAGAAGCCTTTGCGGCGAAACAGGTCGGTGGCGACGCGCGTGATTTGCTGCCAGCGCTCAGCCGCATCCGCGCGCATATTCTGAGGCTCCGGCTTCGCGCGTCGGGGCTTGCGGTCAGAAACAGTCATGTCGGAAACCTTCAAAATCTAGACACCCGTTCTGATGCATCAATCGTTTGTTTTCAATGCATTTCTAACGCAACGTCAAACGTCGACCTGTGGTTGACGCAATAATCGCCCGCTTGCCCTGATTTCGTGCACGCGGGAAGGGAGTTTCGCGGCTGGGCACCGTTCGCTTCATGCGGTTCATGGCGCATCGATCTTCGCCAGAAGGTGGGTGTCGAAATAATGCGGGCTGATGCCGATCACTTTGCCATCGCGAAACGTCCACAGCTCCAGAACCGACATGCTGAACGGCCTGCCAGTCTTTCGCGAACGCCCGGATAGACGCAGATTCACGACGAGAGTGTCCGCCGATTCGCCAGGAAAAGAGATC
>DAORMO010000001.1:24644-24977 GCA_035440585.1 Terricaulis sp. | reverse complement strand
CCACGCTTCGATCACCGCCCGCGCCAGCTTGCGCCAGCCGTCCAATCCGCGGAAAGTGCCCTCATAAGGTACGCCTGTCGGCTCGATGAGCTCAAATTCAGGGTGGACCATTTCAGCTAAGGCGGCTTTGTCGCCGGTGCGGGTGGCGGCCATAAAGCGCTCGAAAACCGGCTTGAAACTCATGGCTGCTCCCGACGCACCCCAATAAAACCCCAGGTTAGCAATCTACCGTTCGATTGACAATCGCCATTCGGTGGAGTGTAACATGGCGGCGCAGGCGCGCTTAAACCGCGCTTGCGACCTGTGGGGAAGCGCGCATGGCCCAGCAACGAG
>DAORMO010000001.1:0-24544 GCA_035440585.1 Terricaulis sp. | reverse complement strand
CGCACGTTGGCGCAGGCGGCAGAGCGGCGCGCGCGGCAAATGCTCGGCGCCGGCGTTTCCAGTGGCGACCGCGTCGGCATATTGCTGCCGAACTGCATCGAATATGTAGAGATTATGCTCGGTGCAGCCCTCATCGGCGCCATCACCGTGCCCATGAACGTGCGCTACAAAGCGCGTGAGCTTAAGCACCTTATTGTCGATTCCGGCATGTCCGCGCTCTACACGCAGGCTGCTATCGAAGACGTGGTGGAATTCGGCCCGTTGCTTGAAGAGGCGCTGCCCGGCTTCGCTGATGTCAAAGACCCGGCGCGCCTCGCCCTGGAAGCGGCGCCGAAGCTGCGCTTGGTCATCGCGCTTGATGGTTCCTACCCTCGGTTCGTTGCCGAGGCCGATGTCGCGCTCTTTGAGGGCGATTTGCCAAAGCAGCCGGGGCCCAATGAAACCCTGTTTCTGATGTACACCTCAGGCACGACAGCGAACCCTAAGGGCTGCATGATCGCCAACCGTGCGATCCTCTCCAACGCCTGGTCAATCGTCGATCGCTTCGCGCTCGGGGAAGAGGACGTGTGGTGGTGCCCGCTGCCGATGTTCCACATAGGCGGCATCCTCTTTGTGATGACGATGCTCGCCGCGCGCGGAATTTACGCGGGGATGAGCTATTTCGACGCCGACAAGGCCATCGATATGCTGGAGCAGCGCCCGCCCACAGTGTTCTATCCGCTCTTTCCCACCATCACTTTGCCAGTCATCGATCATCCGCGCTTCAAGATGCTGGATCACAGCAAAATGCGCCTGATGTTCAATCTCGCGCCCACAGATCTTCAGCGCAAAGTCCAGGCGAGTGTGCCGCATGCACCGCTTTGCGCCGCGTTCGGCATGACCGAAACCGCAGGCACGGTCGCTTACGGCATTCCGACAGATAACGCTGAAGCGCGCTTTCAAACCTGCGGTCATCCGCTGCCGGGTTGGGAGGTCCGCATTGTCGATCCTCAGACCCACCAAGATGTGCCCGTGGGCGCACGCGGCGAAATCGCAGTGCGCGGAACCGGCTTGTTCGACGGCTATTTGAACGAGCCAGAGCTCACGCGCCGCCAGCATACAGAAGGCGGCTTCTTTCTAACCGGCGACACAGGTTCATTGGACGAAGAGGGGCGGCTCAGTTTCCATGGTCGCTTCAAGGACCAACTCAAAGTCGGCGGCGAAAATGTCTCGGCTCTTGAAGTGGAGTCTTTTCTCATGACGAACCCGGCCGTGAGCCTGGCGCAAGTCGTTGGGCTTCCCGATGAGAAATATGGCGAAGTGCCGGCGGCTTTCGTGGAGCTGAAGGCCGGCGCGGCCACGACCGAACGCGAAATCATCGATTTCTGCGCCAACAAGATCGCACGTTTCAAAATTCCACGTCACGTGCGGTTCGTAACCGAGTGGCCAATGTCGGCGACGAAGATCGTAAAGTACCGGCTGCGGGAGCGCCTTGAGGCCGAACTGCGCGGCAAAAGCGATGGCGGCGCCCAGTCCTAATGACCAAGCATACCAGCGAGACCAGATGAGCGACGTTTTTATCTACGATCACGCCCGCACGCCGCGAGGTAAGGGCCGTCGCGATGGGGCGCTGCACGAGATTCCGGCGGTGCAACTCGTCACGCAAGTGCTCCAAGCCCTGCGCGATCGCGGCGGCCTCGATACCTCGCTGCTCGATGACGTCGTGATCGGTTGCGCGCAACCGGTGGCAGAGCAAGGCGGTGTTCTGGCGCGCGCGGCCGTGCTGAACGCCGGCTACGAGCAAACCGTTGCGGCGCAGCAGATTCACCGCTTCTGTGCTTCGGGCCTTGAAGCGATCAACAATGTTGCAAGCCAAATCAAAGCGGGCATGAGCTCCGCCGGCATTGGCGGCGGCGTTGAATCCATGAGCCGCGTGCAAATGGGATATGATAGCGGGGCCTGGACATCAGATCCGCGTGTCGCTTTCCATAACTACTTCGCACCGCAAGGCATCGGCGCGGATATGATCGCGACGATCGAAGGGTATACGCGCGAGCAGGTTGACGCCTTCGCGCTGGAAAGCCAGCGCCGCGCCGCAAAGGCGTGGGACGAGGGGCGTTTCAATCGTTCCATTGTTCCGGTCAAAGATGCGATGGGAGAAGTTATTCTCGACCATGACGAGCATCGGCGGCCCGGCACCACCATGGAGGGCCTTGGCAATCTCAAAGCGGCTTTTCCGGCGTTGGCGGCGTCAGGCTTTGGCAAAGTCGCGCGCGAGCGCTATCCGGAGATCGAAGAACTCGTCCACGTTCACACCGGGGGCAATTCGAGCGGCATCGTAGATGGCGCGGCGGGTGTTCTCGTTGGCGACGCGCATTTCGGCAAAGCCACGGGCCTGAAGCCGCGGGCGCGCATCCGCGCTTGGGCCTCCATTGGCTCAGAGCCCACCATCATGCTGACGGCGCCTGTCGATGTCGCCAGAAAAGCGCTCCGTAATGCCGGAATGCAAAAGGATGACATCGATATTTTCGAGCTGAACGAAGCTTTCGCCGCCGTTGTCATGCGCTTCATGGACAAACTCGACGTCGATCACGGCAAGATGAACGTCAACGGCGGCGCGATCGCCTTGGGCCATCCTTTGGGCGCGACCGGCGCGATGATCCTGGGTACCGCACTCGACGAACTTGAACGCAGCGGCAAGAGCACTGCGATGGCGCTGCTTTGCGCCGGCAACGGTCTCGGCACCGCCACGATCATCGAACGGATTTAATGCCCGCCATGCGTCATATCACCCTGCAAAAGAAAAATGGTGTTGCGATCCTCACGCTGAACAGCGTCGACGAAAGCATGAATGTTGTATCGTCCGAGTGGCTCGACGAGATGTCGGGTGCTATCGCCCAAGTTAAAGACGATGCGAGCGTCGCTGGCCTCATCATTACGTCGGCCAAAAAGTCATTCATGGCGGGCGCTGATCTCAAAGTTCTGGTCGATGGATACCGCAATTTCACGGTCAAGGACGCTTACGCGTTCAGCCAGAAAGCGACCAAGATGCACCGCGCGCTGGAAACCATGGGCAAGCCTGTCGTGGCGGCGCTCAACGGGTTGGCGCTTGGCGGCGGGTACGAACTCGCGCTCGCGTGTCATCGGCGCGTCGTCGTGGATGATCCCAAAGCAATTGTTGGGCTGCCTGAGGTCGGGGTCGGGCTGCTGCCGGGCTCGGGCGGCACGCAACGCTTGCCGCGCATGATTGGTGCAAAGGCCGCGCTCGACGTGTTGCTGAGCGGCAAGTCGTTTAAGCCGGCGGAGGCGTTGAAGGCGGGCCTCGTGGATGAAATCGCGCCGGCTGAAAAACTTATCGATGCGGCCATTGCGTGGCTCGAAACTAACCCCGACCCGGTGCGGCCTTGGGACAAGAAAGGTTTCGCGACACCGGAATCTCGCGGCATGGTCAACCCGGAGGCGGCTGGTCTCTTTTCAGCCATGACCGCAAGCGTGGCGGAGCGTTTCGGCTTTAATCTTCCGGCGCCGCCGGCCATCGTCTCTTGCGTGTTTGAAGGGCTGCAGCTTCCGATCGACCGCGCGCTCGCGGTCGAAGGCAAGTATTTCGCGCGTCTGCTCACCGATCCCGTCGCGCGGAACATCATCCGCACCACGTTCATTTCCAAGCAGGCCGCTGTGAAAGGCGCGCGCCGCCCGAAGGACATTCCAACCGCGACGTTTAGCAAGATCGGCGTCCTGGGCGCCGGGATGATGGGCGCTGGCCTGGCGCTCGTCGCCGCGCAAGCCGGCCTCGATGTCGTTTTGCTGGATCGCGACGTCGCAACGGCGCAGAAGGGCAAAGATTACGCCGCTAATGCGCTCGCTAAGCAGGTGGAAAAAGGCGCGCTCGATCGCGCCGCTGCGGACGCTGTTCTCGCTCGTATTCATCCGACCGAAAACTACAGCGACCTAGCTGGCGCTGAATTCTGCATCGAAGCAGTTTTCGAAGATGCGCAGATTAAGGCGGACGTGACACAGAAAGCCGAGAAGGCGATCGGCGCCTCCGCGACTTTCGCCACCAATACTTCAACGCTGCCGATCAGCACGCTCGCGAATGCTTCGAAGCGTCCGGATCAATTCATCGGCATGCACTTCTTTTCGCCGGTTGAACGGATGGAATTGGTTGAAATCATCGTCGGTAAGAAGACATCGCCGACGGCGCTCGCTGCTGCGCTCGATCTCGCCGCAAGACTTCGCAAAACACCGATTGTCGTCAATGACAGCCGCGGCTTTTACACTAGCCGCGTGTTCCAAATATTGATTAACGAAGGTGCGGCGATGTTGTCGGAAGGCGTCGCGCCCGCCCGCATCGAGAACGCCGTAAAGTCAGCGGGCTTTCCAGTTGGCCCACTCGCGCTGCTCGATGAGGTGACGATCGACCTTCCGATCAAGATCGTCGAAACGTCTCGCGCTGAAGAGGGCGGTGATTACGCCCCCGCCGTCGGCTTGCCGACAATGTACAAAATGCGCGAGCTTGGCCGCACCAGCCGCAAATCCGGAGCTGGCTTTTATGAGTATCCCGCAGGCGGCAAGAAAAAGCTCTGGTCTGGTCTGGGTGGAGTGTTTCCCTTGAATGCCGTGCAGCCGGCGCAGGACGAACTCAAGAAGCGAATCCTTTTTTCGCAAGCGATGGAGACGGCGCGTTGCCTTGAAGAACGGGTGCTCGAAACGCCCCAAGATGCTGATCTCGGCGCCGTCTATGGCTGGGGTTTCCCTGCCTGGACAGGCGGCACAGTAAGTTACATCGACACGCTTGGCCTCAAACAATTCGTGCGTGAAGCTGATCGATTGGCGCAAGACTACGGGCCCCGCTTTGCGCCGTCGCCTTGGCTGCGCGCCTTGGCTGAAAAAGGCGACAGCATCTACGAGCAACTTGAGCAAGGAGGGGGCGCAGATCGCGCACGCTGATGCATACGCCAAGCCTGAAGTGACGAAGCCGCGCGCTGATCAATCGAGGCGCGAGGTCGGCGAAGCCGTACGCCACGGAACGCAAACAGTACAGCGCGCGATTATGATCTTGCGGTTGATGACGCGACGCAGCGCGCCGGCCTGGCGGCTCAGCGAAATCACGAGAGCGTCGAATCTGCCGCACCCAACGACCAGCCGGCTGCTGAAATGCTTGGTCGAAGAGGGGCTGGTTGTGCGCGACGCCGCAACCAAGCGCTACAGCCTCGGCCCTCTTAACTTTGAGCTGGGTCTTGCTTCCGGCGTGAGACTCCCGTTTCGCGATCACCTGCGTCCCTCAATGGAGCGCATTGCGTCGGAGAGTGGCGACACTGTTTATCTCCACCAGTTTTCCGGGCTGGAATCGGTCTGCATTGATCGGGTCGATGGCGTAAAGCCGCTGCGCGCCGCAGCGATCGGCATTGGCGGCCGCCGGCCGCTTGGCTTTAGCGCTGCCGGCGTTGCGATGCTGGCGACGATGGATGAAGAGCGTGTGCAGAAGGTGCTGAAATCTTTCGATCGTGAAATTGCCAATCACCCACGCGTGACCCGCAATGGCATTCTTGGCGCGGTCGCAGCGGCGCGCGCCAACGATTACGCCGTTTCGCGGGACACAACGGTGCTGGGTGTCGGTGCGGTCGGTATTGTGCTGCCGGCGAAGGCAGGCCGTCCGATACTGGGCCTCAGTATCTCCGCCCCAAGCGATCAGCTATCAGCTTCCCGCGTCCGCCAACTTGCGCTCATCCTCAAGGAAGCGCGGATGAGCCTCTAGAACGAGCGCGGCAATCCCAATTGCTCCGCGATCAGATTGCGCCCCATTTCATCTGTGATCGGGCCAATCCGCTGCAGGCGGCTATCGCGCCAGTAGCGTTGCATGTCAGTGTCGGCCGAGTAGCCCATGCCGCCAAGGATTTGGATGCCCAGATCCGCGCAATGATTGCTTTGTTCGGCCGATATCACCTTCAGTATGGTGCTCTCAAGCAGCGTTTCTTGCCCGGCGGCGCTTTTGGCGGCGCAATCCATCAGCATGCACTCGACGGAGTATTGCGCCATCTTGATGTTGGCGATGAAATGCTGAATGGCCTGGAACTGACCAATAACCTTGCCGAACGCCTTACGTTGCCTTGCATAGTCAAGCGCGTCTTCCAGCACGCCATCGATATAGCCAAGGCAGAAAGCGCTCATCAGCAAGCGCTCATTGTTGAGCATGGGCAGGATCATTTGCCAACCGGTCCCGGGCGTGCCGAGGACAGCGTCGTGCCCTACTTCCACTTCATCAAAATGAATTGAGCAACTGCCCATTGCCCGCATGCCGAGTTTCTTTAGCGGCGTTATGGTGATGCCGGGCGATTTGGCAGGCACCCAGAAGAGCGTGAGGCCATGATGGTTTTTCTTCACGTTCTTATCGCTGCGCGCCAAAACGAGCAGATAATCCGCGACGTGGCTCTGCGAGCTCCAGATCTTTTCGCCGTGGATCATCCAGCCGTTCGCGGTCGGGGTTGCTGTGGTTCGCATGGCGCCAAGCACGTCGGTGCCGCCGCCGGGTTCGGTCAGTGAGATCGAAGCTCGCAGCTTGCCGGAGGCGATGTCGGGGAGGAAGCGGCGCTTCTGCTCTTCGGTGCCGTGCAGCGTCAGTGATTTGGCGCCGGAAAATTGCGTAATGCCCCATAGCCAAGCGAGGCCCGACAGCGTGCGCGAGAGCGCGCGCGCAGCGATGACTTGCATCATCACATCGCCGCCGATGCCGCCGTACTCTTCAGGAATGCCGAGTCCGTGGAAGCCGCCCTCGGTGAACTTGTCCCAAAGCTCGAAGGGATAATCATCCTCGTTGCGTTCCAGTTCGCGCGCCCAATCTTTCGGCATTTCCGCCGCAACAAAGCGCTGCACCATGTCGCGAAACGCGCGGTGTTCCTCAGAAAGCGCAAATTCCATCTCAGTCCTCTTCAGTATTAGTGCAACGATTCATACGGAGGGCGTCAGGACGATAGCGTCGCCATCGAGCACCAGACGGCCCTCGGCATGAAGCGCGATAGCGAGTGAAAAGCGTCGTCCCTCGGGGCTGTCTTCGATGCTCAGGACTACAGCGCTCGGAGTTACCAACTCGCCGCCGAACACGTTGTCCAAAAAGCGCACCTTGATGCCCGCCAAGCGCCCGGCCGGAAACGCGGCCAGCAGCATGTTCATGATGTAAGAGATGTTGCCCGGGCCCTGATTGATGACGCGATCGCCCAATCCGCGCGCGCGAACGGCCTCGACATCGGTATGAATCGGATTGGGATCGCGCAGCACCTTGGCCCAGACATGCATCATCTCGGGCTTTACGGCCTGTTCAGGCGTTGTGAGCGTTTCACCAAGTGCGAGCATCATGACAGTTCGGGCCTTGGCAACACCCATGTATTGAAGGTTTCGAGCACAGTTGCGCCGTTGCTGTCGATCAGGCTCAGGCGATATTCCAACAGGTCCATCGCCCCGAGCTTGCGGCTACGTTTGCGAATAAGGCTGTCGACCTGGCCGCGAACCCGATACGGCGTTTCGGTCATCAGCGGCGCCAGGTAGCGTGCTTCGCTGGTCGCCATCATTGGCGCATTCTCGACGTCAAAATCGCAATGCGAACAAAGCTCGCGAACGGTTAGCCGCATCCCGATTTGCGTAGCGGTGTAATAATAGGAGGGGTGAGCTTGGCCGTCTGACGCTGGGGCTACGCCCATGCCCTCGCAAAGCATACGATTTTCATCGGCGCTGATGACGATCGCCGCGGCTCCGTCGAGCGAGAGGCCGGCAATATCGGGCGGTGACCCAATGTCGCTCACGCGCCCTCGCAGGCAACGGGGCGCCGGATGCCGCTGGCGCGTCTTGGCGTAAAATGAGCCAATGTAAAAGCCTCGAGCCGGGCCTGCTGACCCTGGAAAACTATCATACGTATGGTAGAACAATGTCGGGTGGCGGCGCAAGCGGCGGCGACAAGACGCGCTGCCTGCGATTTCGATACAGCGAGGCGCAATGGATCAGGCTACGGAGCGCGCCCTAAGGGAGCTGCTGGACAAGGAGGCAATCCGCGATTGTGTTCTGCGCTACCTGCGCGGCATCGATCGGCTTGATGTCGATTTGATCAGATCCGCGTTCCATGAGGGCGCCATCGACAACCACACGCGCGATGTCCGCGGCTCGGTCGAGGGGCTGCTGGATTGGTGGTTGCCCCGGCAGGCGGGTCGCGAAGCGACGCAGCATTTCGTCACCAATCAAACTATCGATCTCGATGGCGATACCGCGCATGTGGAGAGCTATTTCTTCGTTTTCATCAAGAAAACGACGCAAAATGAGGGTGCGCTGATCGGCGGGCGCTACGCTGACCGGTTTGAGCGCCGCCACGGCGTCTGGAAAATCGCGCTGCGCATCGTGCTGCCCGAATGGCAAGCTGACGCGGATGCGCGCAACACGGCGATGGTGAAGCGGGCCGGGGGAGCCATTGGCGCCCGCGACAGCAGCGACCCGACCTACCAAAGGCCGCTTCAAAACCCGCTCGCTTAAAGTGTGCGATCAATCTGGCTTGCATAAAGCTCGGCGGCGAGACTATGGTAACACCAACCAATCGTATGGTAGGGCCGGCTGCGGCCTAAAGCTCGGCAAAAAGGCCCGCTTGGGAGAGAAATGTCCGAAATCGAGCGCCACCGCGCCCGCGGCCGACCTTTGGTGCGTGCTTTGAGGGACGATGAGATCGCCTTCTACCGCGCCCATGGCTGGGTGAAGGCCGAAGCGCTGATTGCGCCCGAGATCGCAGCCGAGATGCTGGAGATCGTCCGCCCCCTCGTGGAAACGCCAGACGTCGCCGAACAAGGCCGCAAGGCGCCGAAGCTTGAAGATTGGGGCTCTCGCGTGGTCGATTCAGGCTATTGGCGCGACTATCATTTCATCGCGCGCGACGATCGCCGCGAGCCGTTCCATGCTATGGCGTTCGGTGAGGATATCGGCCGCAATTCGCAACGCCTGCTAGGGCGCGATGTCGGCGTGCGCTTCAACACCGATTTCGTCGCGGTCAAGGTGCCGGGGCCTACCGACAGTCCAGCAAATCGGTCCACCGCACCACACCAGGATTTCGTCAACGTTCCATTCGATCGCGTGGGCAATCACAATTACTGGATCGCGCTTGATGGGGTCGAAGCCGAGCAGGGGGCGCTGCGCTTCTATTCCGGATCTCATCGGCTTGGGCCGCTCGGCTTACATGATGATGACCATGAATGCGTTCTCGCCTCGTATCACGCGCTGATGAAAGCGGAAGGTGTTCGGCTCTCGGAGCCGGTCACGCTCATGCCCGGCGACGCCACCATCCACAGCTCCCTGACGATCCATTGCGCGCCCTCGAACACCACTGATCGGTGGCGCATTGGCTACGTATTGGCCTACATGCCGGCCGATTCCCGCTACACAGGCGCGCCTTATTATAACACTGCCGACACCGGCTTGCAGATGGGTGACACGTTCAAGCACGCCCGTTTCCCGATCATCTACCCACGCCAACACTAGGCGCACGAGTGCGCGCGGAGAAATCGCCCATGTCGATTGCGGAACTAGGTCGTGTCGCGCTTGTCGTGGAAGACATGACGAGCGTGGCGAAATCGCTCAAAGACATTTTTGAGATCGATCTACGCGTCGTTGATGCTAAGCAATTAGGCATCCGCGCCGCTGTTGGTAACAAAGGCGTGGAGCTTGTGGAAAGAGCGGTCGAGGAGCCGCGCTTGGCCAAGCATTGGCGCGGGCCAGTAGCCGCCATCTGCATTCGTGTCGATGACGCCGAAAAAATCAACCGACGTATGGAGGCGGCGGGCTTCAACTTCGTGCAATCGGTGACAACCGCTGGCGGTCTGCGCGAATTTTACTATGGCGCCAATTTTTACAACTTGCCGCTCGTCATCTACGAGTCGAGTGGTGATTTCGACCATGAGGTCGGCGCCGAGGGAAATCTGCAAGTGGAGTGGCGGGATTGAGGTATACGCTCACTATTCCAGGCCTCACCACGTTTCCCGGGCTCGGCGGGCAACCGGATTGGGCTAATGATCTAACCCCGGATCATATCCGCATCATCGCTGAGCGTGCTGAGGCGCTCGGCTTTTCGCACCTCGTCATTCCGTGGCACATGGCGATGCCGCCGGACGAGTTTGCGGTGAACATGGGCGCGCGCTGGCCGCACTCCATCGCAGCTGCGGGCATGTTGCTTGGCGCCACCCGCACCATCCAGGTGGCGCCGCTTGTGGTGGCGCCGTGCCATCAGCCGATCGAGTTGGCGAAAGCGCTCGTGACGCTCGATTGGATGTCGGGCGGCCGTTGTTTGCCTGTGATTTTGTCCGGTTACGTGCAGTGGGAATTTGATCTTCTCGGCGCCGATTACGAAAACCGCGACGCTGTCACGGATGATTATGTTGAAGCGATGCTGGCGCTTTGGCGCGACGCTAAGCCGCGTTATGATGGTCCGTTCGTCAAGGTGCCGGAACTCGTCTTCGAGCCGAAGCCGCGCCGCGGCCGCATTCCATTGTGGTTTGGCGGCCGCACCAAACGTGCGCTGCGCCGTATGGCGAAATACGGTGACGGCTGGATGTCTTACGCGACCGCCGCCGCCGATATTCCCGCTGCCGTCGATTATATTCGCGCTCAGCCGGGTGCCGAGGCGCGCCCGCTCGACATCTTCTGCTATTTCGTTGACCCGACGCACGACCCAGTGTCGCACAAGGAGGCGGTGTCTCCAGAATTCCCTGTCGGGGACGCCGCGATTATCGAGCGCGCTCGTTTTCTCGGCGATTGTAAAATCAATGTGACGACAACGCCGCTCAATTCATACGCTGAACGTGGCAAGCTGATGCCGTCGCGATCGTTCGAGGAATATCTCGCGCGCCTCGATTGGTTTGGCCAAGAGATCATTCCCGCGACGCGTGCATTTGGTGAATCACCGGGCGCGCCCCACGCAGCCGTGCAACAAAACGCATAACTATCTAAGGAGAAGCCTGGATGAGCCGTCCGCCCAAGCAACCGCGCAGGGAAACGATCCCCGCCGATGAGCAACCGGCCTACGATACGGTCGTGAAGCGGTTCCGCGCCTGGTATCAGGCGGGGGAGGCGCCGCCCGAAGAGCATTTCGAGGTCGGCACTTACTTTGGCGCGCTGCTCAATAGCCCACCCATGTGCGCGCTCGCGTCGCAAATGGGTGCGATGTTTCGTGATGTCGGCAACAAGCCCGGCTCGTACTCGCACGCCGATCGCGAATTCGTCGATCAAGTGCTCGCGGCGGAGTACAAATCAAACGTCGTGCAGCATGTGCACATTATTGATGCGGTAAAATCCGGAGTCCGCATCGAGGCGGTGGAAGCGCTCCGCGCCCGCCGTGACGATCTTCTCACCGAAGATGAGCTGCTGTTGGCGAAATACATTCGCCAAGTCATCAAAGGCAAAGTCACCGACGCGATCTACAAGCGCATGGAAAAGCGCTTGGGAACGCGCGGCCTGGTCGAATACACAGGCTTCATCATGTGGCTGACCTGGATCATGCGCATGATGGAAACATTCAAGACCGGCACGCTGACCGAGGAAGAGGTGGATGAGCTCATCGCCCAGGCGCGTACGCTCTCGACCGAAAAAGAGTGGCACGGCGGCGGCGGCGATTGGAAGCCGGAAATGACAGCAAAGCAAACGCTTCCCGGCGCGAAGCGCTAATCCTGTGCAAGATGGCGCCATCTTGGTTGTGGGCGGTAGCGGCGGGCTCGGCCAGAGCATCTGCCGCCGCTTGCTCGACGATTGGCGTGCGCTCGTCTTCACCTACCACAGCAACGCCGGCGCCGCCGCGCTTTTGCGCGACGAACTTTCCGCGCGCGGTGAAGTGCGCGCCCTTTGCGCGGATATCCGGCAGGACAAGGATGTTGAAGCTGCGATCACCGCCGCTGAATCGTTTGGCGGTTTTAAGGGCCTTGTCTTTACCGCGGGGGCGAACATCCTTCAGCCATTTGTTTCTCAGATGTCGCAAGAAACATGGGACAACTCGATTGACATAGAATTTCGCGGCTTCACGCGTCTCGTGCGCCTTGCTCTACCTGTGTTTCGCAAACGTGGCGGCGGCGTATTGGTAAGCGTTGTTTCCTTCGCCAATTATTGGTTTCCGCCGGGCGACGCGATCTCCGGCGCCCCGAAAGCGGCTGTCGAGATGCTGACGCGCGCCGTCGCCAAGGAGGAGGGCCGCTTCGGCTTGCGCGCCAATTCCGTGGCGCCTGGCGTGATCGACGCCGGCCTTGGGCGAGCGGTCATGGAGCAAACCCAGCCGCCGGAGTTTTGGCGAGAACACCAAAAGCGCGTGCCATTGCGCCGTTACGGGCAAGCGGGCGATGTAGCGGAGGCGGTGGCCTTCCTCGCTTCATCGCGCGCATCATACGTGACGGGCCAAACGTTGATCGTGGATGGCGGCATGAGTTTGTAGCAACCATGTGGATATCGAAGCGCGGCCACCCTGTTTGTGGCGCGCGGTGTCGGGCTAGAATGACAGGCAAGAGTGACCGGCGAGAGAGTGTCCGGAACCAACAACATCAGGGAGGTCGTCATGAGCGCAGCTGAGAAACTGGAACAGGTTTACGAGGACCTATCGCAATATATCGGGGATGTTACGCCCGAGCATGTTAGGCAATTCTGGCGCGATGGCTTCGTGCAGATCAATGAATTCGTGGCGCCAGAACTTTGCGATCGCGTTGTCGATCACTTCACCAACTGGACCGGCCTGCGCTGGAAGGAATGGCCGTCCGATCCGGCGGAGCAGGAAGCCTTCCGCAAGGCGATAGACGAAGCCTCGAAGAAGCCGAAATGGTTTTTCGCCGTTCGCCAGGAAGATCCCTGGATGTTCAATTATGTGACGCAGCGCAAATTTGGCGAAGCGGTCGCAAAGCTGCTGAAGGTTAAGGAGGTCAAGATCCTCACCGAAACGCTGCACGCGAAAATGCCTGGTGCTTCGGGCCGTGGTCGGAGTTTCCCTTGGCACCAGGATTTTCCGTGGCTGCCCATCGATCGCGCGCAAGCGGCGCAAACCTGGATCGCACTTGTCGATGTTACTGAAGACATGGGGCCGATGCAGCACCTGGTCGGGTCGCACCGCTCGATGCCGGGCATCCGCGATGGCTTTGGCGAAGACGCCATCAAGCTTTTCCCGGAGCTGTTTGAAGAATATCAAGTGAGCCAGTTGCACGGCGTGCCAAAGGGCGGCGTTGTTTTCCACCACGCCATGACGTGGCATTATTCCGGAGAGAACGTGACCGATCGCGTGCGGTGGGCGATGTCGAGCTACCGGATGTCGGCGACCTGCCGCTATACTGGCGCAATGAATCTCAACACAGATGGGCTTGGCCTTGTGCCGAACGAAGTGTTCGATCACCCGAATTTCCCAACCGTGTACTCAGCCAATTAACGCCGCGTTGCATCGACGGCTTTGGCGTCGAGACTAAGTTCTGTATCGATAAGTTGGCGAGCGTTGGTAAGTACATCGACGTACGCCAGCGCATCGAACGCGCTGAGTGCGGGATATTCCGTGTAAGGAAGCGGCCCGACGCCTACGCCAGCCAGGCGCAGCGGCTGTGCTTTGCTGGCGCGCCGCAAGTCGACAAACGCCGCACGATAGCCGCGTGCGGCGATGGATCGATCCGCTGTGTGAGATTCGCCCGCGAAGTCGGCGACGCCATAAATCGGTGGATCGAATGTCGCGCGCCCGAATGCGGCGCCCAGTGCAAAATAGTTATCGCCATACCGCTCCGACAAAAACGCGCCCATTGGCGGATGTGTCGGCGCGGTGGACGGCGCCAGCTTCGCGATGTGGGTGTTGTGCGAGAGGATGATGACCTTGTCGCCCGCGCGCTCGATGAAGCGGATGGCGGCGCGCGCCATGGCGCGATCGCGCAAAGCGAACCCTTCGATCCATCCACGCGCGCCAGCGCGGAGCATGTCGAGCGCATCCGCTACAACACGCGCCGCCTCGTGCATGGTGTCGCCCTCTGGAAGGGCGGGGCGCGCTTCATCAAAGGCCTTATGCAGCGCGGCGCGTTCATCCGCGTTGAGACGATTGTAGGACGCCTGATCCGATCTTCCATCGCCATCGAAACCGTAGCTCCACGCCGTAATGCGCTGGGTGTCTGTGGCGCTCGCATGCGCGATCACCGCACGCATCAATGGCCCAGTCGCCATCACATCCAGGCCATGCACAGACACTGGCGCGTTTTTGGTCGCTTCGTTGTGCGCCCGCACCCATTGCATGAGCGCAGCCGTTGCCTGATTGCGCCACATCCGCGCCCCGGCCGCGATCAGCGCGCTCTCGGCATCTCCCGCGCCGCCCCGGACGAACGCCGCAATAGGATTGGGACCGGGCGTCACTGCCTCAAGCAGAATCGCATTGAATTCGCACTGCTGAACAAGATAGCGAACTAGAAGCGCGCGAAGCGACAATTGCTCGTGCGTGTGATGGAAGCTCTCGCCAAGCGCGACGACACGTGCGTCGCCCACCATGTCCGCAAGCGGGGCTAATGCGTCCGGCGCCTTTTCAAGCGCGGCTAAGCTTGGCAGCTCAATGGTGGTGCGCGCAATGTAGCGGGAGAGCGTCTCAGCCTCCGCCATACGCTAGAGCGTCCGCGCGATCAGTAGCTTCATGATCTCGCTCGTGCCGCCATAGATGCGGTTCACGCGGGCGTCGCGATAGGCGGTCGCAATCGGGTATTCGTTCATATATCCGTAGCCGCCATGCAGCTGCAGACATTCGTCGACGACTTTGCACAAGAGTTCGGAAACCCAATATTTCGCCATCGAAGCAGTCGCGCTATCAAGTTTCCCCTCTAGCAATTGCTTGGAGCAATGGTCCACGAACACTTGTGCGATGGTCGCTTCGGTCTTGGCCTCCGCCAACTTGAACTGTGTGTTTTGAAAGTCCAATAGCGTCTTGCCGAACGCCTTGCGTGTTTTCACGTGCTCGATCGTCACCGCAAGAGCGTATTCAAGCGCAGCCATGCACTGGACTGCGATGATCTGGCGTTCCTGCGGCAGTTTTTCCATGAGCTGATAGAAGCCGCGCCCCTCGGCGCCGCCCAGCAGATTTTCCTCCGGCACGAACATTTGATTGAAGAAAAGCTCAGAGGTGTCAGCCATGTCGCGACCGATTTTGTCGAGGTTGCGGCCGCGGGCGAAGCCATCGGCGTTATCCGTCTCAACGACAAGCAGCGAAATACCCTTAGCGCCGAGCGTCGGATCGGTCTTGCAGGCGACGATGATAATATTAGCGTTCTGGCCATTGGTGATGAATGTCTTGGCGCCGTTTATGAAGTAGCCGTCCTCAGCCTTCGTGGCCCGCGTGGCGATGGCTTGGAGGTCAGATCCCGTGCCGGGCTCGGTCATCGCGATGGCGGAGATCAGTTCGCCACTCGCCATTCTAGGGAGCCAGCGTTTCTTTTGCTCTTCGGAGCCAAACGTTTCGATGTACGGCGCGACAATCGCGTTGTGCAGTGGGGCGTCCCAGCCTTCGATCCCGCGCCGCCCCAGCGCGCGCATGAACACGATCTCATGTCTGAAATCGCCGCCGACCCCGCCATAATCGGCGGATGTCGAGAGGGACAATAAGCCAGCGCGCCCAGCCGCCTCCCAAGCCTCGCGCGGCACCATGCCCGCTTCGCGCCATGCCGACAATTTCGCCGCTGGCGCATGTTCGTCGAGAAAGCGCTCTACGCTGTCTTCGAACATGCGCAACTCGTCGTCTTGCATGAAGTCCGGGGTGGGGAGGGTGAGAACGTTCATCGTCGCGGGATCCTTCGAGGGCATTAGTCCGTGCGGTGCGGCGCTTGTAAAGGCTGCCATGGCGGCAAAGCGAGCGGATACGAAATCATGATGAGCGATGCCGATTTTTATATCCGCATTTTGGGCAATGCGGCGTGCTGCGATGTGAGCGCCGCATTCGAGTGATACCATTATTGGGATTTGGAACTGACGCGAGGGCCCACTTAATGAGCGCTGCAAACAACAAACCCTCACTGGCCGTATTGGGAGGAACTGGCACGCTGGGGTCCGGCCTGGCGCTGCGTTGGTCGCAGGCAGGCTACGACGTCATCCTAGGCTCTCGCGACGTTGATCGCGCCGCCGCGCGCGCGCGAGAATTGAGCGGGCTCAGCGGCGCCCCCATCAGCGCAATGTCTTACCGCGATGCCGCCCGGGCCGCATCAATCGGCGTGCTGGCCGTTCCGTTCAAGTCGCAAGGCGAGGTGTTGTCGCAAGTAAAAGACGCTCTTGCCGGCAAGGTGCTGGTGGATTGCACGGCGCCGCTCGTTCCGCCGAAAGTCTCCCGCGTTCAAATGCCGACGGAGGGATCTGCGGGACTTCGGGCGCAGGGTCTATTGGGAGATCAGGTGCGCGTCGTGTCCGCGTTCCAGAACGTTGGGGCAAGGCATCTCCACGATCTTGGACACGCCATCGACTGCGATGTGCTCATCTGCGGCGACGATGCCGAGGCGCGCGATGCGGTCGCCCTTCTCGTCGAGGCCGCCGGAATGCGCGGCATAATCGCGGGGCCGCTCGCAAACGCAGCCGCTGCGGAGGCGATGACGTCGCTGCTGATCTTCATCAACCGCCATTATGGCTGCAACGAAGCTGGTGTGCGCATCACCGGACTTAGCATCGCCGCCAGCGCATAATTTCTGGGACCAACAACATGGCTGTACAAGCCCCACAACTGACGCTGGGTCTTCGTTCGTTCGCTGCAGAAGATCCAGGCGGCTGGACCAAGATGCTCGATTTCGCGCGCGCGGCCGATGCAGCCGGCGTTGATCGCTTGGTGGTCTCCGATCACGTCGTGTTCGGCGAGCATTTGGAGGAATACGCCAATCCAAAAACGGGCGGTATCGTCGGCGGTAAACAACCCACTGGGCCGGATGGTCACTGGCTTGAGCCGCTAACGACGCTTTCGGTGGTCGCGGGGATGACGCGCCGAATCCGGTTGCGCACGCAGATCATCATCGCTGCGCTGCGCCGGCCGGTTGTGTTGGCCAAGGCCGCGGCGACACTGGACGTTCTCTCGGGCGGACGCCTCGATCTCGGTGTCGGGGTCGGTTGGCAGCGCGCCGAATATGAAGCCGCAGGGCTTCCCTTTGATGGGCGCGGCCGCTTGCTCGATCACACGCTCGATGTTTGTCAAACATTGTGGCGCGACATGTGGGCCAAGTACGAGTCGCCGGAACTCAAGTTCGACGCGATCCACCAAATGCCAAAGCCGCTTCAGCCAGGCGGCGTGCCGATCTGGACAAGCGGCACCGTGCGCAACACCACTGCGCGGCGCATCGCGCGCTATGGCGCGCGCTGGATTCCCTGGGGGCCGGATGCGGGGAACCTCGCCGAGTCGATTCCGCGCATGAAGGAAGCGGTGCTGCAAGAAGGCGGTAGTGTTGAGGGATTCCAGGTGGTCGGCGCGCTGCCTGTTGTGCGCACCACGGCGGGTAATATGGATGTGCCACGCACCATGGACCAGCTGCCGCAATGCGTCACCTGCGGCGTCACTGATTTCATCGATTTCTCAATACTGCCGAAATCGTACGACGAAAATCTTGCAGAGCTTTCGCCGCTTGTGGCTGCCTTCCGGCGAGCCGTTGGCCGCTGAAATCGGTCTTCGGGGCGAACGCTCCCAATTCTGTTTGAGGTGTTTGATGCCAGGTGGTCCGCTGAAGGGTTTTCGCATTTTGGAGTTTGCCGGGCTTGGGCCTGTTCCGCATTGCTGCATGCTTTTGGCGGATATGGGGGCGGACGTCGTACGCATCGATCGCGCGGGCCCAAAGCCCACCTCTCGCGAGGTTGTTTGGCGCGGGAGAGAACACCTTACGCTTGATCTCAAGGAACCAAAGGATGTCGTTGTTGCGCTGGATCTCGCGGCATCCGCCGATGTGTTGGTGGAAGGTTTTCGCCCAGGTGTGATGGAGCGTCTCGGGCTTGGTCCTGATGAAGTGCTCAGCCGCAACCCACGCCTCGTTTACGGCCGCATGACAGGTTGGGGCCAGCACGGCCCGCTTGCGGCTGCTGCGGGTCACGACGTCAACTACATCGCCATTTCCGGGGCGCTTCACGCCATGGGGCGGGGGGGCGCGGCGCCTTCGCCGCCCCTAAACTTGGTCGGCGATTATGGGGGGGGCTCGCTCTACCTCGCGTTGGGCATTTGCGCAGCCTTGCTTGAAACGCAGCGCTCTGGTCAGGGGCAAGTCATCGATTGCGCGATGTCTGATGGCGTGGCCTCACTTATGGCTTTGTTCTACGGCTTGCGCGGGATCGGCGCTTGGGGTGAAGCGCGTGACGCAAATCTCCTCGATGGCGGTGCGCCGTTTTATGACGTCTACACCTGCGCTGACGGCAAGTTTGTCGCCATCGGCGCGCTTGAGCCGCAATTCTATCGTTTGCTGTTGAAGGCACTCGATGTGGAAGGCGAGCCGCTGTTCGCTGAGCAGATGAACCAAGCCGCGTGGCCGGAAATGAGCGCCCGCATTGCCAAAATCATCGCTGCTAAACCGCAAGCTGCTTGGACGAGCTTGATGGAAGGCACGGACGCTTGCTTCGCGCCCGTTCTTTCCATGGCCGAAGCGCCAAATCATCCGCACAACCGCGCGCGCGGCGCTTTCATTGAACTTGATGGCGTCACGCAGCCCGCGCCGGCCCCGCGCTTTTCGCGCACGCCAAGCGCCGCCAAGAGCGCGAACGCCGATGCAACTGACCCTGCAAGCGTCCTGGCGCGCTGGGCGCGCCCGTGAAGATGGCGGGCCTCAGCCCTTATAGGGCTTGGGGCGCCATGCGCTGGTATCGATAAAGCCGGCGCTTATCGATGTTGCGCCGTCTTCGCTGGTAAAGGCGGCCCAATGATCGCGCACGTCTTCTATCGTGACGTTTGATAGCAGGGCGCCCGCCGTCTGGGAGAGCATCAATCGATTGATGAATCCGCCAACTGCTGACAGGCACTCGCCCGTTACAGGGCAAGCCTCGCTTGAGAGGAATGCGACTACAGGCGACACCAGCTCAGCGGGCTGCGACTCGCGCGCGCTCACCAGAAGAATAGAATCTTCTTCTTGCTGGGCTTCCAACATGCGTGTGTGGGCCGCGGGATGTACGGTGTTGACCTTAATGCCGAAGGGCGCGCCTTCGACGGAGAGAGACCGCGTGAGAGCGAAGAGCCCGCCCTTGCTCGTCGCGTACGCAGCGAGACCGCCAAGGCCAATCATCGCGCCTGAGCCAATGTTCACGATCCGCCCATACCCCTGAGACTTCATGTGCGGCCATGCAGCGCGGCAGGTCCAAACCGGACCCATGAGATTGATTTCGATGTGGCGGATGAAATCGCGGGAGCTGATCTCATCGAAGGCGGCGCTTTCACAGATCCCGGCATTGTTCACGAGGATGTCGAGGCTTCCGAACGCGTCCATAGCTGTCTTGATAAGAGCGGCGGCCCCGCCTTCGGAGGCGACGGAATTTGTGTCCGCGACGGCCGTTCCGCCTGCGGCGCGGATTTCCTCAACCACCGCTTCCGCGGATGCACGCCCTTTGTAGCCCTTCGATTCCGGATCGGCCCCAATGTCATTGACGACCACCCGGGCGCCTCGCACGGCCAGCAGCATCGCATGCGCCCGCCCGAGACTGGGGTTCCCGCCCGCGCCGGTGACTATCGCCGTCTTCCCGTCAAAGCGCATGTCCGCCATCGCGACCCCCCTGCAATTCTCCGCCATTCAGACGAATGGTGGTTTCTTGTCAATCATACGTATGTTTGATAGCGTAAGCAGATCCTGGGTCAAGAACTGGCCGCAGGGGCGGGCCAGCGCGCAAAAAAACGCGCGGCAAAGGGGGAAATACGATGCTCAGGAAATTGTTGTTCTGCGCCGCATCGTGCTTGGCGATTTCGGCGACCCAGGCGGCTTATTCACAAGAAGCGGCGCCGGTCGCCCCGCAGCCCGAGGCGGCCGCCGGGTTGGAAGAAATCACGGTCACCGCGCGCCGCCGCGAGGAGAACCTGCAGGACACGCCGATTTCGGTGACGGCGCTGACGGGCGAGGCGCTCGAAGCGATGAACATTCAGGACTTGCAGCGAATCTCAAATTTCGCGCCTGGCCTTCAAATTTCAGCGCTGCCGGGCTCGGCTGGGGTTTCTGTATCAATCCGCGGCATTTCCGCTTCGGACCCGATCCTGACAAACGAGCCCTCCATCGGGATTTATACGGACGGCGTGTACGTAAACCCGTTGGGTGCCGGCAAGGCAGATTTGCTCGATATTGAGCGCATCGAAGTTCTTCGTGGTCCGCAAGGCACGCTGTTTGGCCGAAATACGACGGGCGGCGCCATGCAGATCTACACGCGGCGTCCCTCGTCTGAGGCAGGCGTTGAGGCGCGTGCGTCTTACGCGAGCGACAACGATACGCTGGCGCGCCTCACGCTAAGCACCGGCGATTTCTTGCCTGGATGGCGCGCGATGCTGACGTATCAGCATCGCCAGAACGATGGATGGGTCGATAATACCGACCGGCCCGGTGATCGCGATCCGGGCGCTTCGCAATCGCAATCGATCCGCGTGGCGGTTCAGGGCGATATTGGCGATCTCACTGTCGATTACACGGGCGGCATGGTGCGGCGTCGCGACGTGGCGCCCCATACGCAGATCGTTTTCGCGCTGCCGGACTATGCCGCGCTTGGCGCCACATCGGTGGGGCTGGGCGGCGATACGCTGCGCATTTCCGATAAGCCGCTCAACACCATCCGCCTGGCGAGCGCGCCGCGCGGCGTCGGCGACACCGAAGAGCATACGCTCGCGCTTACCTACGAAATCGCCCCGGAAATATCGATCCGGTCGATCACGGGTTGGCGTTCGTTCGATAATGACGAAACCTACGTGTTTGGCTCCACCCGCGGATTGACGCTGCCTGTGCTCGATCCAGTGACGTTCTTGCCGATCGGCGTGCAAACCGGCCTGTTGCCGAGCACAGCGCACCAAACGCGTCACTTCGATCAATTCAGCCAGGAATTTCAAATCAGCAGCGAATTGGAGCGCCTACAATACACCGCGGGGCTTTATTATTACGATTTCAGCTATGACGAGCAATTGCCGCAGCAAGTCGTGGCGTCGATCAGCGGCGCGTCCGCTTTGGTAATTCCTGGAAATTCCGCCTATTTCGGGGAGACGCGCTCCACAGCCGTGTTCGGCCAGGCAAGCTATACGCCGCCAATTCTAAACGACAATCTCGAAGTCACGGTCGGCGTGCGCTACACCGAAGACGACAAAGAAGTGACGATCACCGCGTTTCCGCCGAGCGGGCCGGTGCAGAACACAGTCGCGCAGAGTTACAACAACACCTCCTTCAACATAACGCTCGATTACAACTTCACCTCCGATCTCGCGATGTACCTGCGCTACGGCACCGGCTATCGCGCTGGTGGCATCAATGCGCGCGCGTTCAGGGGGCAGCCCTACCTTCCGGAAGAGGCGACAGTCCATGAAATCGGCGTCAAGTCCGAGTGGTGGGATCGTCGGTTGCGCTTCAATGCATCGCTCTATCAGACCGATTACGATAATTTCCAAACCGGCGGCCCAATGGGCGTCGATCCCGATGCGGGCTTTGTAACCGACACCATCAATGCAGGCCGCGCGCGCTATCGCGGCTTTGAGGCGGAGCTCACGATCGCCCCGATCGAAGGCCTCACGCTCGTGGCTGACGTGGCCGTCGTGGATCCCGAATTCAAGAGTTTCGATTTCGGCGGAGCTGACGTCTCGGACGTCGCGCGCTTTATCTACATTTCAGAAGAGCAATTTCATTTGGGCGCGCATTACCAGTTCGCTCCTTGGAGCTTCGGCACGCTTTCCATGCATGTCGATTACAGTCACATGAGCGGCCCGTATTTCAGCGTGTTTGCGCCAACGATTATCGCCCCCGGAACGCAGGATCCGACGCATGGCGAGGATCGCGAGGAGCTGAGCGCGCGTCTTACGCTGGGCGACATCGCTATTGCCCGCGGCGTGGCTGAGATATCGCTCTTCGGCCAAAACCTGACGGACGATCGCTACAAGACGACAGCGGTGGATTTTGGCGCCCTGGGCTTCGTCGCCGGCGCGTTCAATCGCCCGCGCGTGATCGGAATCGAAGCGCGGCTGTCGTTTTAGTCATTGATGCGTCGCCAGCCCTGGAGGCTGGCGGCGCACGCTGGATTCGCTGCGGGCCGTCACTCGGCGCGGAAGGAGACCACACGGTGCCAAACAAACTTGATCACGTCGGATTAAGCGTTCCAAACGTCGTTACGGCCGCGCAAGACTTCAACGATGTCTTCGGGATCGGCTCGATCCTCGTCTTCAATGAACCGCTCGGGCTTTACATCGCGGTGACGGATATTGGCCTTGTTCTCTCCGCCGAGATCGACCCGGAGAACAATCCAAGCCCGGTGCGCGATTCATGGGCAAACCGCCTCGTCACTGCCGTCGAGGTAAAAGTGCCGGATCGTGATGTCGTGCATGAGCGCATGCTTCAACGCGGGATCAATTGGATCTTCGAAATGTACGCGGAGGAGGGGTTCCGGGAATACTTCTACGCCAGCGAAAATTTCTATGGCTTCGCGACAGTGGTGGTCGAGTATCCAACAGAGAGCATGATGGCCTCGGTGGATTCCGGCTTGGAGGCAGCCCCCGAAGACTACGGCCAGACATTGGTGTGGAAGTGGGCGGAAGGTTGGGAAGGTTGGTCGCGGAAGGGCAATTCCTATCCAGACCTGGCCGGCAACATCCCCGCCACCGGTGATGCGCGCGTGGGGCTCTGCGCGCTGGTTGTGCCTGGCCAGCTTGATGTGGCCGCGGAGGATTTCGACAAGCTGTTCGACATGCCGATGGTGAAAGTGAAGGACGAAGCGCTTGGACTGCGCATCGCGATCGCAGATGGCGGCTATCTCCTGTTCGATAATTTGGACGACAGCAAGCCGAGCAAAATCGCACCCAATTTCGGCGCTGGCGTGCTTGGCGCGATGGGCATCCGCACCAGCGACCTAGACGGCGTCGTCGCTAGGATGAAGGCCAAGGGCGTGAAGGCGATTTTCGAGATGACCACGCCGGGGGGCATGCGCGCCGTTTATTTCGACAAGGCGTTTCACGGCCTCCCTATCCTGGCGCTGACCTATGAGGGCGATAGCTTGCTCGACGCGTTTAGCCCCGGCTTGCAGCAAGATCCCGGGAAGTATCGCGCCAGCGTTAAGTGGCTGTAGCGCAGAGCACGCGCAGCTTGACATTGTAATAACCGCGAACCGTTTGGACGTACGAAATGGATCCCCTCAGCAAAGTGCTGCAACGTTATTGTTTTGCCTATACCGCGACGCATGACTTTTCTGTCGCCGACCAAATCATGGCGGACGATTATACCTTCTATATGGGCGAGCACGCGTTCACGGGGCGTGAAGCGGCGTACAAGCCGGCCGCCGATCGCCAATTTAAAGCCTATCCAGGGCTCGGATTCGCGGTCCACGATTTTTTTTCCAACGGCGACAGATGCGCGATGTATTTCAGCGAGTACGGGCGCTCGATCCAGTACGGCGCCAACACCGCGTGGCACGGCGTCAGCCTCTACCGTTGGAACGGCGAGCGCCTCACCGAATGCCGCATTGAGCAGGACTATTACGGCCGCCGCCGTCAATTGCTCACTAAGACGCCCGACCCGATCGATCAGCCCGCCTATGCTCCGTGGACCGCGCCGGTGAGAGAGGCCACTCCGGCGAGCGAGGCGGCCGTTTCGGCATGGCTCAAAGATGGAGGGCTGCTCAAGTGCTCGTTGGGCAGCCTGGATGATGAACGCGTCGCGCCGTCGATCGCGCGCGTCCTGCTTCTCAGCGCAGAGACTGACATCGTCGACATCATGTCGGCGGGTGAACGTGTAGCGTTTCAGGTGGCAATGACAGGCCAGTATGCGGGCGGGTTGCGGGAGTTACATGGCTATGAAGGCTGTGACGCAACGCTTTACGCTACAGGGTTTGCAGATTTAGAGGACGGGGTGATCTGCAACGTAAAGGCCGTGACCGACCGCTACACAATGGAGCGCCGGATTTTGGCGTCCGCGAAAAAGCAGTAGGTCGTTCTGGGCGTAGGCGATGGTGCTCTATATCCAAGCGTCTCTTGACATCGCTCGTCGGCCGCGCTGCACGCGCAAAAGTACTAAACGGCAAACATATGGCGCCATGATTAGCATCATCCCTCTCACCGGCATGGGCGAGGTCGCCCCCGGCGCGGATGTGGCCGCCTTGCTTGAAGCGGCGCTGGGCGCGGCTGCTTATGCGCCCGCGCCCGGCGATGTGCTGGTGGTGACGCAGAAAATTCTCTCGAAAGCCGAAGATCGCTTCGTCGCCTTGGAGGCGGTGACGCCAAGCGTGCGCGCGTTCGAGCTTGCGGAGGCCACGCGCAAGGATCCGCGCCTGGTGGAATTGGTGCTGCAGGAATCCAGCGCCATCGTCCGCGCCGCGCCCGGCGTGCTGATCACGCGGCACCGGGTTGGCTTCGTCGCCGCCAATGCGGGGATCGATCGGTCGAACCTCGGGCCAGGGCGCGCCGCGT